>CBFHTP010000004.1:0-49662 GCA_965658705.1 Candidatus Nanopelagicaceae bacterium | reverse complement strand
AGAGCAGATGTCACTTCGCCACTGATGCGTACCGCAACCTTATTGTGCGCATCGATGATCAGAGTCGTTGGAATTGCATTAGGGAGCAGCGAACCTCGGAACCCAGCAAGCAGTGAATCATCAGTAAAATTTGGATATGAAATCTTAAACTTATCTACAAAGGAAACAGCTGACGAGATATTGTCTCGCGTATTAATACCAACAAATTGGACTTTCCCTTGAAGCGTATTTGCAAAATCTGCAAGCAGCGGTGCCTCAGCTCTGCATGGGGAGCACCACGAGGCCCAGACATTGACGACAATCATTTGGCCGGTAGGAATTTTTAGCGCTTGACCGGCGAGTGTTGGCCCCTTTAATTCAGGCGCGGCTTTGCGATTAGCAGGCTTGATGAAGGTTGCAACACCACTTCCTGAAACAAAGGCGTTCTCGTTTGGCTTCGAAAGGCCACCGCTTGAGCAAGCAGTAAGGGATAGCAGAGATGCCAGAACCATTACAAGTGAGAGTTTCTTCATGGTTTTTTCGGTAGCAGATGAGCGGCAGGCTCGTGATAGGAAGTATCAACAATGTCGCCATCACCATTCAAATGAAAAGAGGTAACCGATGCAAGTGTGCACTCACGTTTGCGCGGATCATGCATCAGTCGTCGGCCTTCTACCGCTGATCGCAAAATCCAAATTGGGAGTTGGTGAGAAACCAAGAGTGCATCCTTACCGTTTGCCGCATCACGCGCGGTGAAGAGTGATGCCAGCATTCGCTCTATCTGTTCGTTGTAAGGCTCGCCCCACGAAGGTACCCAAGGTTTTGTAATGTGGCGCCAGGATTTTGGGTGCTTAAGGACTCCACTACCTAGTTCAAACTTTTGACCTTCAAAAATATTTGCCGCTTCGATCAATCGATCTTCGGTAGTTATTGGTAGACCATGCACTTTTGCGACTGGGGCGGCAGTCTCTTGCGCACGTTGTAATGGTGATGCAAAGACCACACCTAAATCAAGGTTCTTAGACCACTCCGCCACTGTCTGCGCCATCTCTTTGCCGCGCTCTGAAAGGTACCAACCAGACTGACGGCCATAGAGAATTTTCTCTGGATTGTGCACTTCGCCATGACGCAGGAAGTGGATTCTTTGGCCCATGGGATAAGCATAAAGGTAGGCTATTGATATGGCACTCACGAAAAAACGAGTAGCTTTCTTTGATGTCGACAATACGCTGATGAAGGGCTCTTCTCTCTATCTTCTCAGCAAAGGCATGTATCAAAGAGGCTTCTTCAATCGACGTGATATCGCCGCATTCTTGCTCGCAAACCTTCGCTATCAATTGACTGGCAAAGAGAATACAGAAGAGATCAAACGGGTTCAGAACGCGGCATGTGATTTCATTAAAGGTCACAAGGTTTCAGAGCTAGAGTCATTAGCTGGTGATGTTTATGACCGGTACGTATCCCCTGCGCTGTGGCACGGAACGATCGAAATTGCACAAGATCATCTCAACAGTGGAGTCGAAGTGTGGCTCGTCACGGCAACACCTCTTGACCTGGCAAATCTCATTGCAAAGCGACTTGGTTTCACTGGCGCTCTTGGCACATGCGCCGAAGTAGAGAACGGTCTGTATACCGGCAAACTTGAAGGAAATCTTTTACATGGACCCGAAAAAGCTGTTGCAGTGAGAAATTTGGCTGGCGTCCAAGAGATCGACCTTGAAAATTCCTTTGCCTACTCCGATAGTCATCACGATATTCCGCTCCTTGAGGCAGTCGGAAAACCATGCGTTATTAATCCAGATACCTTGCTTCAAGTCCGGGCAATCCGAGATCAGTGGCCGATCTATGATTTCCGGCGAGCCAGGCTCTTCAACAAACTCTTTACCCTGGCGATCAGTCCGCTAGCGACACTGGCAACTTCACTGAACCCTCGGATTAAGCGCAAGTAAGCACGAGTAAGCACGAGTCGGTAAAAGTAAGCGCCCCTGCGCTGGTCAGAAGTGGCGCTAAAAGATCGGTAATGTAGGCCAGTTATGTCTAGTTCCTTTGCCGAAGAGCTGCGCTCACGTAGCGATGCAGAAATCTCTACCCTCTTTTCGGCACGTCCAGATTTACTCTCCCCGGTACCAACCGATGTATCAGCGTTGGCAGCGCGCGCTTCTTCGATGCCGAGTGTGATGCGGGCACGCGACGGTCTCACAAAATGGGAGCTAGATATTTTGACCGCCGCAACCATTCTTAATGAACCATTTGGACCAATAGAACTACTCAGCATCACTGCCAAGAGTGCAAAAAGTGCTATCTCCACGCTCTGGCTTCGTGGGTTGATTTATAAAGATGGTGAGCGCTACCGAATCCCTGCGAATGTGCGAACTCTCATGGGTGAAACACCTGCGGGGCTTGGACCAAATTCTTCGCGCGTAATCGATTTCCAGCTCTTAGAGAGTGCGCCTACTGGTGCGATTGAATTATTGCAGAAGATGGTTTGGGGTCCACCTCGGGGTCAGGTCGCTGATGTAAAGAAGGCTAATCCGACACTTAAGTGGCTCCTTGAAAATAATTTCCTGATTGCCTTTGACTCTCAAACTCTGCTCTTGCCTCGTCAAGTAGGAATGCACCTTCGTGAAGGAAAAGTTTTTAAAGAGTTAGTGGAGAGCGCCCCTGTTATTACTGGTGCAACGAGAAAACAGAAGAATGTGGATCTCGCCGCTATCGCAAATATTTCGACAGTGATCCGTTGGGCCGAAGAGTTAGCGCACCATTGGTCAGATGAACCACCTTCGGCGCTTCGATCAGGTGGCTTAGGTGTTCGCGATTTAAAACGCACTGCCGAGCACTTAGGAGTAGATGAACTCTGCGCTGCCTTCGTCGCCGAACTTCTTTACCTCGGCGGCTTAATCGTGATCGATTCCGATGACCAAATTATGCCGACGAGCGCCTTTGATTTGTGGCTCACTCAAGGAGTAGAAGATCGTTGGCACGCACTTGTGACCTTGTGGCTAGAAACTTCTCGGGTTGCGGGCTTAATCGGAAAAAGTGATTCCAAGAGCGTTGCAGCACTTGGCCCAGAACTCGACCGTTCTGGAATTGCGGGATTGAAGCGAACAACTCTTGGGTTACTCGTAAGCCATCCCGAGTTAGATCCTGCTCTCGATTCACTGCAAGGTCATGTTCGCTGGGCAACACCAGCTCGCTCCAATAATGAATATATTGAGTGGATTCTGCGAGAGGCTGAATGGCTTGGCATCTCTGGGCAAGGGGCCATATCTTCATTTGGGTCTGCACTGCTGACAAATAAAGAAGGCCACGACTTAGGGGTTGAGAAAGCTCTACCCGCACCAGTCGATCACATCTTGATTCAGGCCGACAACTCTGCAATTGCTCCTGGCCCGCTCGCATTAGAACTTGCAAATGCAATCGGAACGATCGCCGATATCGAAAGTCGAGGCGGAGCAACAGTCTTCAAGTTTTCCGAAAGCTCGATTCGAAGAGGACTTGATCATGGTCAAACCGGAGATCAGATCAGAGACTTCCTGAAGAAAACTTCAAAGACTCCGATGCCCCAACCTCTTGAGTACTTGATTGCTGATGTCGCAAAACGTCACGGAAAATTAAGAGTTGGCCAAGCACACTCTTACATTCGCTGTGAAGATGAGGGGTTGATTGCGCAGATAACCCATGATAAAAAACTTGAAAATATGAGAGTTCGAAAGTTGGCGCCACAAGTCTTGATTGCTGATTGCGAACTCAATGAATTAGTTATGGCCTTACGAGATAGCGGATATCTGCCAGCTATCGAGAGCGCAGCTGGAATATTGGTTTCGGCGCCAGCAATTCGCAGAGCAAAATCTAGACCGAAGCCCCCTCGTGTTATTTCAGATACATCCTCACCTTCTGACCTTCTCATCTCTGCTGCAGTCCGAGCACTTCGAGCCGGTGAAAAAGCCAGCGCCCACAAACCGAGAGATGTTGTTCGAACGACAGCAAATGAGACCCTTGAACTGCTTAACCAATTTATCGAAGACCAAGCCTCGGTCACCATTGGTTATGCAGATGCCAATGGCGGGGTCTCAAATCGATTAATTGATCCCATCTCAATTTCGCTCGGTACTCTGGTGGCTCGAGATCACGCCACTGGCGAACTCGCACAATTTAGAATTCCTCGCATAACTGGGGTTTCTCCTGCGCAGTAAGCAGGAGTAGCAGCGATTACGGCAGAATAGGATTATGAGCACTTTCCTTGATGATCTAAAACGGTTGGTGGAGCTTCAATCCCCGAGCGAAGATCTCAACGCTTGTCGCCAAATTATGACGCTAGCAAAAGAAATTGCTGATGTGCGCTTAAACACAACTGCTGAGATAGTTGAAGAGAATGGTCGCCCAGTTTTTTGGTGGGGCAGTCAGAGCCCAGAAATAATTTTGCTTGCTCATCTGGATACCGTCTGGCCAATTGATTCCTATCTGCCCCTGTGGTCAGTGGATAACGACAAGATTGCCGGTCCTGGAATATTTGATATGAAAGCTGGATTTCTACAAGCTCTCTATGCCTTGATTGGTATTGAAGGCGCGCAAAATCAAGTAGCACTGATCGCTACAAGTGATGAAGAGCTCGGAAGCCAAACTTCTAAAGATTTAATCTTGCGAATTTCTCATGGCGCCAAGGCCGTACTGGTGCTCGAAGCCTCACTCAATGGCAACGTAAAAATTGGCCGTAAAGGTACTGCAATGTATCAAGTCACAATTCATGGTCGCGCCGCTCATGCTGGTCTAGAACCAGAAAAGGGAATCAATGCATCGACCGAAATTGCGGCAGTTGTCACTGCGCTCTCTTTACTTGAAAATAATGAGCACGGAACTACAGTGGTCCCAACAACAATTCACTCTGGTACGACTACCAATACCGTGCCAGCTCTCGCAACTCTCGATATCGATAGTCGTTCCTTCACAATGGCTGAGATGGAACGGGTTGAAGAATCTCTACGAGCAATGACCCCAATCCATCCAGAAGCTCGAATCGAGATTGTTGGTGGGATAAACCGGCCGCCACTAGAGCTTTCGGCGACTTCAGCTCTCTTTGAGAGAGTAAAAGCGATTGCACAGCGTGAAAATCTCGCTGTAATTGGCGGCGTATCGGTTGGCGGCGCCAGTGACGGAAATTTTGCTGCTGCAGCCGGAGCTCCAACTCTAGATGGCTTAGGCGCTATCGGAGATGGCGCTCATGCTTCCCACGAACACATCTTGGCATCGTCGATACCGGGGCAAATCTCGCTTCTCACCTCACTCATTAAGGATTTAATGTGACCGATGGTCCACTGATTGTTCAGAGTGATAAGACACTGCTCCTAGATATTGATCACCCGCTCTCTGATGAATGTCGACGCCAGATTGCATCCTTCGCAGAACTTGAGAAGTCACCTGAGCACATCCACACCTACCGATTAACACCTCTCGGGCTATGGAACGCTCGGGCAGCAGGACATGACGCCGAACATGTCATTGATACGCTCCTTAAATATTCTAGATTTTCAGTACCGCACGCTCTTCTTGTGGATGTCGCAGAGACCATGTCTCGTTACGGTCGCCTTCGCTTGGAGTCTGATCCGGTTCACGGACTCATCTTGGTCTCACATGACCCGGCAGTATTAAAGGAAGTGACTCGTGGCAAAAAAGTTGCACCAATGCTTGGGCTTCAAATTGATGAAGAGACAATTGTTGTTCACCCCGGTCAACGAGGTTTTCTCAAGCAAGCGCTCTTGAAACTTGGCTGGCCCGCTGAAGACTTCGCTGGTTATGTCGATGGTGAAGCCCACCATATTGACCTCAATCAAGATGGTTGGCAGATTCGAAAGTATCAAGAGCTAGCTGCAGAAGGATTTTGGCACGGCGGATCTGGAGTTGTTGTTCTTCCATGTGGCGCTGGCAAAACCATTGTCGGCGCGGCGGCAATGGCCCACGCAAAGGCAACAACCTTGATTCTAGTTACAAATACAATTGCTGCTCGTCAATGGCGCGATGAGTTATTAAAACGTACCTCGCTGCACGAGGATGAGATCGGTGAATATTCAGGTTCTAAGAAAGAAATTCGCCCGGTCACGATTGCTACCTACCAAGTCCTCACAACCCGCAAGAAGGGTGTTTACACACACCTTGACCTATTCGACGCGATCGATTGGGGATTGATTATTTATGACGAGGTGCACCTGTTACCTGCGCCAGTCTTTCGTTTTACTGCAGATATTCAATCTCGGCGCCGGCTTGGTTTGACTGCAACGCTGGTCCGTGAAGATGGCATGGAAGGTGAAGTCTTCTCGTTGATTGGCCCAAAACGATATGACGTGCCATGGCGCGAAATCGAACAGCAGGGCTACATTGCACCCGCTGATTGCGTAGAAGTGAGAGTGACGTTGACGGATGCGGAAAGGATGCATTACGCAACTGCCGAGCCCGAAGAACGTTATCGCTTCTGTTCAACTACCCAAACTAAAAGTCAGGTAGCGATGGCTCTTGCTCGCGAGCACGAAGGCGAACAAGTTCTGATTATTGGTCAATACATTGATCAACTCGATGCGCTTGGCGAGGCACTCGGGGTTCCGGTTATCAAAGGTGACACACCAATAAAAGAACGTGAAGAGTTGTTTAATCTCTATCGTAAAGGCGAAATTACCTGCCTAGTGGTTTCCAAGGTGGCTAACTTTTCTATTGATCTACCTGATGCAACTATCGCAATTCAAGTCTCTGGTACTTTCGGTTCTCGGCAAGAAGAAGCTCAGCGCCTGGGCCGAATTCTTCGACCAAAATCAGATGGCCGAATCGCTCGCTTCTATTCATTAGTTGCGCGAGATACCATTGATCAAGATTTTGCTCAGAATCGTCAACGCTTTTTAGCCGAACAAGGTTACGCGTATCGCATCATTGATGCTGATGATGTGTTAGCTAAAGAATAGCTTTTAAAAATCTCTCCGGATCTACCCGAAAATAGTCATGGACTTTGCCTTCGATTGTGATCACTGGGACTTGTTCACCGTACAACTCAATCAGCTCTGGGTTTGCATCGATAAGTATTAGTTCGATCTCAAAATCTGCGCGCCCCTGCAACTCCTGCAACATCTGATGAGCCACTTCGCACAGGTGGCAGCCGGACCGGGCGTAAATGCTTACTCGCCTTGCTGCTTTCACGGGGCTCCCTTCCATCCTTAATAGTTGCTGATAATTTGGGCTTTTCGTTACTTCTGACTTCTCCCAATCCTCTCACCTAGGTAGGCTCTGCTCTTATGCGCCGCCGCCGGATTGTGATAGCTCTTGCGCTCACCGCAGGGCTTATCTCGCCAGTCTCTTTGGTTTCTTCGGTTCTCCAAACGGAAGCACATGCGACCACGGTCGACTGGGTCAACGCAGGTTGGAGTAATTACTACGCGGCAAGCAGCACTGCTGCACCTGCCGTGAAATCAACGACGACTACTCGCGCAAAAAACACCGAGGCCCAATCCACCTTCACTCTTAATTACACAAATGTGCCAGAGAATGAAAAACCCGCGATCACTGCGGCGATGGATGCCTGGTCAGTCGGTTGGAAATCATCAACACCAATAACAATTTCAGTAACATATGTTCGCCAAGGAAGTTCTGGAATTTTGGCCTCGGCAACACCAGTGAAGTTCTTTCACGCATTTACCGGCGCTCCTGATCCCGACCTTTGGTATCCATCGGCGATGGCCAATGCACTTGCTGGAAAAGATCTAGATCCTGCCAACCCAGAAATTCTCATTAATATAAATTCAACTGTTGCAAGATCTTTCTACCTTGGAACTGACGGAAACTGCCCGCCAAATCAATATGACCTAGAATCCATTCTCTTGCACGAGATGGGCCACGGCCTCGGCTTCTTATCTAATGATTCGTATGATCCATTTTATTCACTCGGTTCAATTGATCAGCCGACTCCTTATGACGCATACGCGCAAACGCGAGATGGGTACCGGCTAAGTGACCTCGCATCACCTTCACCAGAACTCGGTACTGCCTTAATCAACACCTTGGTCTGGTCAGGAAAGAATGGCATTGCGGCAAATGCTGGAGTGAAGCCAAAGCTTTACACTCCTAAAAGTTACTCCTCTGGCTCATCTATTAGTCACCTTGATCAGGATACCTTTGGCAAGAGCGGTGCCAATGCGGTGATGTGTCCTAGCTTGGCAGCTCAACAGATATTCCATGAACCAGGCTCATTGCTACTAGCGATGATGCAAGATATGTTGACTAAACCACCAGCCGGAGTAGCGGTTAGTGCGCCAAGTGTCCCTCGAAATGTGAAAGCGCTAGTTGGCGATAAATCAGCGACCATCACTTTCGATGCTCCGGCTAATGCCAGAACAGCCCACGTTGATATGTACACTGTAAAAGTCAATCAAACCGGAGCTATCTCTCAATCTGCAACGAGCCCGATAACCGTGCTCAATCTCAAGAATGGCTCAAATTATTCATTCTCGGTTACAGCTGCGAACGAACAATTTGGCTCTTCCGAAGCGGCAACAACTAATAATGTTGTGCCGCAAGCTTCATGGAAGAGCACCGTTATCGATCCTGCTGCAGATGCCAAGCATCTTGTGACCGGTTTATATGCCGGTAAGCCAATCGTTCTTTACTCTGATTCAAAGAGCAAAACTTTAAAAATGGCGACCTTTGATGGCAAAAAATGGGCGACCATGGTTGTTGACGGAAACTCCATTAAAGGTGGAAAGACAACCAATGATGTGAGCGGCACCGTCTCTCTCTGTACTGCCAAGGTTGGCAAAGTGGAAACTCTCAACATTTTTTACGGTGACCTGACCGATAAAGATCTACGTTATGCCAGCTTTGATGGCAAGAAGTGGAGCTATGAAGTTGTCGATGGAAACGGTGATGTAGTTAATGATTACAAGGATTTAAACCGCGTTCGTACATCTAGTGATGTCAGTGTCTCTAACGCTTGCGTATCCACAACAGCCGGACTTCAGGTCTTTTACCGTGATGAATCTCAAGGAATTCTCCTTGGAGCTGTGCGAGATGGAACGAAGTGGCGCTATGAGCTGGTAGATGGTGACCGCGATACAGATGGGCGCAGTACCGGAGATGTTGGATTTCATCTCAAGGCTTTGAATGTCGGCAAAATGGTCTATGTGCTGTATGACTCGGTCCTTCAGGTTAACCAAGATAAGAAGGCAATTCGGGGCGAGATTCGCTTAGCCACACGATCAACTGCCTATCCCGAAGATTGGAAATACTCCACACCTGATGCGGCTGGCAATGCAACTTCGATTGCTGGCTTTGATGTGGCGATCTCAAATAACAATGGCGTCGTTTACGGCGCCTGGCTCGTTGCGTCGGGACTTTCTACGCCAAATCCGGATCAAGTACGTTGGAGCGTTCTCTCTGCCGATCCCGCACCACAAAGCACACCAAGTGACTTCTTTGGCACTCCCGGAGCAGCAATTGCAACTGATGGCAACAAGATTCTCTTCCAATGCCAGACCCGTTTATGCGCCGCAAATACAGCAGAAAAGGGAATCTTCTTAGTCTCGGCTGCAGATTTCAGTAGCTCTGCTGGCGTTGATTGGATCACTCTGAATAAATTGAAATATGCAATTGTCGGTGTGGGTGGAAAACTCGTTCTATTTAAGTAAGTAGCCCGAAATACTTACGTCCACTTCTGTCACGACGCATAACCCAACCCCACCTATAAATTGAACGGTCGTTGGCGTTCCATTTAATTTAAAGGTTCTATAAACCTTGCCAGTGCGAGAGCCAATCTTGCTCATCGTTAAATTCTTCTCAGACCAGCGCCATAAATAGAGTCCATCTTTGATATCGACAGCTTTGAAAGGTTTTGGTGCAATGTACTTGGCCGGCGCCGGTAAAACTTTAGTTGCAGTAAGTAAGCCAGCTATAGAAACAGTCCACTGCATTGTAATGGTGAGGTCACTTCTCGAAGCAGGTGGCTCCGAAGGAAGAACTCCGCCAGGGTTTAAGACGCTACTTACAGAATTACTAGGGGTCGGACTAGGCGATGCATTGGATGCATTGGATGCATTGGATGCATTGGCTAGGCCAGTTATAACGAGGTTCCCTAATTTATCTAATGTGACGCTAGTTGGAATTTGATCAATACCAGAGGTCACTATTGGTAAATCCCAATTAACTTTGCCTGTTGCAACGCCTAGTGAGATGACTTCAACCCGCGTCCCGGTAGGAAGTTCTGATGTACCAATTAAATATGTTGAACTTTTCGTGGCCAGAGCTGTTAAGAGAGAACCACCAGCTCCTTGAAAGTATTGCGAGGAGAAGAGTGGTTTAGCTGGTAAAGCTGCAAACGAGAGAGTTGGAATCAACAGTAGAGCGAGTGAAGTGAGAGTTGCAAGACTTTTGCGCATTAGGCAAGTTCTGCGGAGCGATCAGCAGCAGCCTTCATCGCGGCGACAACGATTGACGAGAGATTCGAAGATTCAAATGAAGCGAGCGCAGCAGCGGTCGTGCCATTCGGGCTCGTTACATTCTCGCGCAAGGTGGTTGCACTCTTTCCGGACTGCTCAAGCATTCCGGCAGCCCCAATGATCGTTTGGACTGTGAGTTGCGTTGCGACTTCATCAGAGAGTCCCAGTGCTTTTGCGCCTTCGACCATCGCCTCAACGAATGCGAAAAAGTATGCTGGGCCAGAACCAGATGTTGCCGTGACAGCATCCTGCAATCTCTCGGCTACTTCTACTACCTCACCGCTTGCACCTAAAAAGTTCTTTACGAAATCCATATCCCCTGAGGATGTATGAGTGCCAGGTGAGGCGGCCGCCATCCCTTTGCCGATCAAGGTGGGGGTGTTAGGCATTACCCGGATCACGCTATGAGCACCGATGTGGGCTTCAATCCCGGCGATAGTTTTACCCGCCACGAACGAGACGATTGAGGCGTCTGGTTGCAGGTGCGGCTTTAAGGAATCCAAGGTTGCAACTAAGTCCTGTGGCTTCACTACTAATAAAATTACGTTACAGCTTTGGCCAATCGCTTCCAGGGTCTTTACCGCTGCGCCGTACTGAGATGCAATCTGATGGGCTCGCTCTTCTCGCTTCTCTGCAAAACAGATCTCAGAGGCCGCTTGCCCAGATGCCAACAACCCAGCGAGCAGGGCCTCGCCCATATTGCCTACGCCGATTATCCCTACGCATTGAGAGCTCATGAAAGTAGCCTACCGAATGTGCAACGAAAGGTGATTGCAACTAGGCTCTCGGATTATGCCTGAGGTATCACCCAATTTTGCTCGCGACTGGGTCGAGTTTGCAGACCCGGCGAACCCCCTTGAAATCTTTAAGTGCGATCTCACCTGGCTCACTTCCTACTTCACATGTATTTATGGAGCGGGCTGCTGCGGCATCGATGCAGATAAGCCAGATGCCGGTTGCTGTTCTGATGGCGCTTACTACTCTGATGCCGACGATGAAGCGCGCACAACTAAAATTGCCAAACGCCTTACTCCTGATATGTGGCAGTACTACGACGAAGCTCGTCGAAAGATGAAGGGTTCAAAACTCAACATCTCTGAGACCGGCCACGATAAAGATCGTAAAACTCGGATGGTTGATAACTCTTGTATTTTTCTCAATCGCGCTAGCTATGAAGCGCCAGGTTATACCGGTTCAGTTGGTTGCGTCCTCCATCACTTGGCAGAGAAAGAAGAGATCCATTTTGTAGATACCAAGCCAGATGTCTGTTGGCAGTTGCCGATTCGCAGATCATTTGAGGATCGCGAAGTTGGTGATCAGACAATTTCAATCACTGTTATTGGTGAGTACGAGCGAAAGGCGTGGGGCGATGGTGGCGAAGATTTTGATTGGTACTGCACTGCTAATAGTGATGCGCATGTGGGTCGTACCCCGGTTTATCAATCGAATAAGGTCGAACTTTCGACACTAATGGGAGAAGCGGGTTATGCAGAACTCGTTAAGTATTGTGACGCCAGAGTTGAAGCAATCCGTGCAACTGCAGCCGAATCGGCTAAGCGCAATCTGCCGCTCTTCATCATCCACCCAGCAACGCTTGCGGCACAGAAATAGTCAGCCGCTTCTACTAGGCTCCACACGTGGCCAAAACATCAGCTCCCGCTAAGGATCCCTTTCGCTGTACTGAATGTGGCTGGACGAGCACTAAATGGGTTGGCCGTTGCGGAGAGTGCCAGGCTTGGGGTTCAGTCGAAGAGATTGCTGCCCCTAAGAAACTCTCGCTCGTCGCAGGCGTTGTTACTTCAGCTGCAACTCCTATCGGTGAAGTAAGTCTTGAACGTGCAAAAGCCAGAACATCTGGTGTGCCAGAACTTGATCGCGTGCTCGGTGGTGGCCTAGTTCCTGGGGCTGCAATTCTCCTTGCAGGTGAACCTGGTGTTGGAAAATCAACTCTTCTACTCAGTGTTGCCGCCGAATCCGCTCGGCAAAAAATGACTGCTCTCTATGTCAGTGGTGAAGAGTCGGCCTCCCAAGTTCGACTTCGCGCCGAACGACTCAATGCGATCGATCCCAATCTTTGGCTCGCGGCAGAGAATGAACTGGGATCCGTGATTGCTCATATTGATCAGGTTAAACCAGAGCTACTCATCATCGATTCAATTCAAACAATTGCATCTGCAGCTGTTGATGGTGCACCTGGCGGAGTCACTCAGGTACGAGAAATTGCAGCTGCACTGATCCGAATTGCAAAAGAGCGCAACATAACCGTTGTGCTAGTGGGGCACGTCACGAAAGATGGATCAATCGCCGGTCCACGTTTACTCGAACACTTAGTAGATGTCGTCCTCAACTTTGAAGGTGAACGTCATTCAAGACTTCGTTTGATCAGAGCGATGAAGAATCGATTTGGCGCATCAGATGAGGTTGGCTGCTTTGATATGACCGAAGATGGGATTGTTTCGCTCAGCGATCCCACGGGTCTTTTCACAACCCGTCACACTGAACCAGTCCCTGGTACATGTGTCACAGTGGCACTCGAAGGTCGCCGCCCGCTACTTGCCGAGATCCAAGCACTTGTTGGTGTTCCGGTCTCTGAAGGTCGCGACTTTGGCAACTCTCGCCGCGTTACTTCGGGCCTCGATAACCCCCGGACCGCCATGACTTTGGCAGTTCTGGAACTACGAGCAAATATTAGACTCTCTGGTCGAGATGTTTACGTTGCAACTGTTGGTGGTATGAAGATGAATGAGCCATCCGCAGACTTAGCAGTCGCACTCTCGGTGGCATCCGCTGCAAAAGGATTAGCACTGCCCGCTGACCTCGTTGCTATCGGTGAAGTCGGCCTCGCTGGCGAAATTCGAAAAGTTACCGGTGCTCAGCAACGAATCGCAGAAGCAGCCCGGCTTGGATTTAAGCGCGCCATGGTGCCGATAGGTTCTGATTTAAAGATTGCTGGAATCGAGATTATGGAAGTTGCTCGACTAGAACAAGCGATCGCCCGCGTCAAGATCGGTTAATGAAGCAAGCGCTCATCCTTGATTGGTTCGAGGAGAATAAACGGGATCTTCCTTGGCGAAAGACGACGCCGTGGGGTGTGATGATTTCAGAGTTCATGTTGCAACAGACTCCAGTTAATCGAGTTCTACCAATCTGGCAGAGTTGGATAACCAGATGGCCAACTCCAGAAGATTTAGCTAACGAGAGAAAATCTGAGGCGATCTCTGCCTGGGGTCGACTTGGCTATCCGCGCCGGGCGATCAGACTCCATGAATCCGCACAAATTATTAGAGATAGATTCAACAACGAAGTTCCCCGAGCGATCGAAGATCTGCGCACTCTGCCTGGTGTTGGCGAGTACACAGCTGCTGCCATAGCCTCCTTTGCATTTCACGAATCCACTCTCGTTATGGATATCAATATCAGGCGGCTCTTTGCCCGTGCGATCGATGGCATCGAAAGTGCGACTACAGCGCCATCCCAGATTGAGCGAAGAGTTCGCGCTCAATTAATCCCAAATGATGGTTCTACATGGGCTGCTGCCACCATGGAGCTCGGCGCACTGATCTGTACTGCCCGCAGTCCAAGCTGCGACCTCTGCCCCATCAAGAGTGATTGCAATTGGCGTGCGGCCGGCTATCCCAAATCCGAACTCCCTAAACGCACACAGGCCTGGGCAGGCACCGATCGCCAATGTCGAGGGCTGATCATTGCGCACTTGCGAGAGCACAAAGTCGCCACGAAAGAAGTTCTTTCAACGCTGTGGCACGAAGCTGAACAATTTGAAAAATGCTTAAAAAGCTTGATGGCCGACTCCCTCATTGAGGAAACCGGCCACCAATTCTCGCTAGCTAATTAATCCTTTGAGACGCTGGTCAAATCTTCTGGCGAATCAGGCATAGTTGCCTTTTGCACGCCACGGAATGTGAACGTGGATTCAGAGCCCTCAACATCAACATCTACATCAACGAGGATGATCTCACCGGCCTTTACGTCGCCAAAGAGAATCCGCTCAGAGAGAACATCTTCGATCTCGCGTTGAATCGTTCTGCGAAGCGGCCGTGCGCCAAGAGTTGGGTCATAACCACGCGCTGCCAAGAGTGCTTTAGCCGGGTTTGTGAGCTCAATGTTCATATCTTTAGCGCGAAGACGCTCATCAAGATTTGCAATCATCAGATCAACAATCTGAATGATTTCATTTTCAGAGAGCTGATGGAAGACCACAACGTCATCGATACGGTTCAAGAACTCTGGACGGAAATGATTCTTCAACTCATCGGCAACCTTTGCCTTCATGCGCTCATAATTGCCGAGCGCATCAGATGAATTGTGGAAACCAAGACCTAAAGTCTTTGAGATATCGCGAGTACCAAGGTTGGTTGTCATGATGATGACGGTGTTCTTGAAATCAACAGTGCGACCTTGCGAATCGGTCAAGCGACCATCTTCTAACACCTGTAGCAGGGTATTGAAGATATCGGGATGCGCTTTCTCGATCTCATCGAAGAGCACGACAGAAAATGGTTTTCGCCGTACCTTTTCAGTGAGTTGGCCACCCTCGTCATAGCCGACATAGCCTGGAGGTGCACCAAACAAACGAGATGCGGTGTGCTTCTCTGAGTACTCAGACATATCAAGCTGGATCAGCGCATCAGAGTTTCCAAATAAGAATTCGGCGAGAGTCCTTGAGAGTTCGGTCTTACCAACACCGGAAGGACCAGCGAAGATAAATGAACCACCAGGGCGCTTAGGATCTTTTAGTCCGGCACGGGTACGACGAATCGCCTGTGAGAGCGCCTTGATCGCTTGATCCTGTCCGATCACACGGCGGTGAAGTTCTTCCTCCATGCGAAGCAGGCGCGCAGTCTCTTCTTCGGTTAATTTGAAGACTGGGATACCAGTTGAATTTGAAAGAACTTCAGCAATGAGTTCTTCATCAACTTCGGTGACAACATCAAGGTCGCCTGCCTTCCAGGTCTTCTCTCGCTCAGAACGCTCGTTCATTAAAGTCTTTTCGTTATCCCGAAGAGAGGCAGCAAGCTCAAAGTCTTGGCCATCGATAGCCGACTCCTTCGCTTTGCGCGCATCTGCGATCTTCACATCAAACTCTTTCAACTCAGCTGGCGCAGTCATTCGACGAATGCGAAGACGCGATCCCGCTTCATCAATCAGGTCAATCGCCTTATCTGGAAGAAATCGATCTGAAACGTAGCGATCTGCGAGAGTTGCCGCGGCAACGAGAGCGCCATCAGCAATAGATACCTTGTGGTGTGACTCGTAACGGTCACGAAGACCCTTAAGAATTTCGATGGTGTGCGTGACTGATGGCTCGGCCACTTGAATAGGTTGGAATCGACGCTCGAGAGCGGCATCCTTTTCAAAGTGCTTTCGGTACTCATCAAGAGTTGTTGCACCAATTGTCTGGAGCTCACCGCGTGCCAGCATTGGTTTCAAGATACTTGCAGCGTCGATTGCACCTTCTGCAGCACCTGCGCCAACCAGTGTATGAATCTCATCGATAAAGAGAACGATGTCACCACGAGTGCGAATCTCTTTGAGCACCTTCTTGAGTCGCTCTTCAAAATCTCCACGGTACCTTGATCCTGCAACTAATGCGCCTAGGTCAAGTGAGTAGACCTGCTTATCGCGAAGAGTTTCAGGAATATCACCCTTGACGATTGCCTGTGCCAATCCTTCAACGATCGCAGTTTTACCAACTCCAGGTTCGCCGATAAGTACTGGGTTGTTCTTTGTGCGACGAGAGAGAACTTGCATGACACGCTCAATCTCTTTTTCACGGCCAATAACTGGATCAAGCTTTCCTTCGCGTGCAGCCTGGGTCAGATTGCGACCAAACTGATCGAGAACCAAGGATGTTGAAGGTGTTCCTTCTGCAGGACCGCCTGTTGATTGCGGTTCTTTGCCCTGGTAGCCAGAGAGTAATTGAATGACTTGTTGACGAACGCGATTGAGATCGGCGCCAAGTTTTACTAATACTTGCGCAGCAACGCCTTCGCCTTCACGGATAAGTCCAAGCAAAATATGTTCAGTACCGATGTAATTGTGGCCGAGCTGAAGGGCTTCACGAAGTGAGAGTTCAAGAACCTTCTTTGCTCGTGGCGTAAATGGAATATGTCCCGATGGGGCCTGCTGGCCTTGGCCAATAATTTCTTCTACTTGGGCGCGAACGCCTTCGAGAGAGATACCGAGCGCTTCCAGACCTTTTGCGGCGACGCCTTCACCCTCGTGGATAAGGCCAAGGAGGATATGTTCGGTGCCGATGTAATTGTGGTTGAGCATCCGAGCTTCTTCTTGCGCGAGAACAACAACGCGACGAGCTCGATCGGTAAAGCGCTCAAACATTGGCGGTACCTCCTAGATAACTAGATAACTGCTTTAATTGCTTCTTGCTTGGGACTGCTGGGCACTAGCCTAATCGCTCCAGCCACACCCTTGCCCGTCCAGTTTTAGCGTTCATTGCGGTAGTGGAACCCCATATCTAGCGGTTTTATGCCCAGAAAATGGCGCTTTGCCATGGATTCTGATGGCGCTCTCAGGATTCCAAGACGGGCTCTCGCTGGCTTTAAAGCGTGCGAAGCATGCGGGTATTTCCCAAGGTATTTGGCTTCACCGACTCAAGGTCTAAGAACTCAGCGACGCCTGCGTCATAGGAGCGCAGAAGTTGTTGATACACATCCGGTTCGACCGGCGTTCCGTCAATCACTTCGAAACCATGCTTACCAAAGAACTCGGTCTGGAAAGTTAGGCAGAAAATCCGCTCAACTCTCAACTCCTTTGCCCGAAGCACGATCGCTTCAATAATTAAATTTCCGATACCTAGCTTCTGTTTATCTTCACGCACAGCGACAGAGCGAATTTCTGCGAGATCTTCCCAAAGGACGTGTAGCGCACCACAGCCGACAACCTCGGTGCCATCTATTGCAACGATAAATTCTTGGACTGATTCGTAAAGAGTTACTGTCTCCTTCGAAAGCAACTTACCTGGAGCGGCATAGGTATCGATGAGCTGGCGAATTGATTTAACATCACCAGTATTTGCTGGACGAGTAGCGATTGCCACTATTTAACTCTCTTCTGGTTTCACGAGTGGAAAGAGAATTGTTTCGCGAATCCCTAATCCGGTAAGTGTCATGAGAAGTCGATCAACACCCATTCCCATTCCACCCATTGGGGGCATGGCGTATTCCATGGCTCGCAAAAAATCTTCATCGAGTGGCATCGCTTCAACATCACCGCCAGCACCGAGCTTTGCCTGCTCGACAAGTCGCTCGCGCTGGATTACTGGATCAATGAGTTCTGAGTAGCCCGTTGCTAATTCAAATCCTTCGACATAAAGATCCCACTTCTCGACCACGCCGGCTTTGTCACGGTGCGCTCGAACCAGTGGTGAAGTATCAACCGGATAACCCTTTATGAAAATAGGTTCATTGAGTTGGCCTTCACTCACATGCTCAAAGATTTCTTCCGCTACTTTCCCAGTGATCCACTTTGGATCTACCGTCATTCCTAGCTTCAAAGCCATTGATTTAAGCACCTCATACGGCGTCTGCGCCGTTACAACTTCACCGACACCATTCGAAATAAGTTCGTACAAATCTGCTTCACGCCACGATCCGCCAAGGTCTAATTCGCGGCCATCATGGTGCTTCACAACATGTGAGCCAAAGACGGCCATCGCAGACTCTTGAACTAGACCTCTGGTGAGATCGCGCATGGAGTTCCAGTCGCCGAAGGCTTCATACGATTCAATCATCGCAAACTCTGGCGAGTGGCTTGAATCAGCTCCTTCATTGCGGAAATTACGATTTATTTCAAAGACCCGTTCTATTCCACCAACTACACAACGCTTCAAGAATAGCTCTGGTGCAATTCGCATAAACAAATCCATGTCATACGCATTTGAAAAAGTCTTAAATGGGCGCGCGGCGGCACCCCCATGCATCACCTGCAACATAGGTGTTTCAACTTCAATGTAATCACGTTTTCCAAATGAGTCACGGAGTTGTTTCATGACCTGCGGACGAAGCCGAGCATTAAATCTTGCTTCTGGGCGAACAATTAAATCTACATAGCGCATGCGAACGCGCGTCTCTTCTGAAAGTGGCTTGTGCTCTACAGGTAGTGGCCGCAGCGATTTCGCTGCAATCTGCCACTCTCTTGCCAAGATCGATAGTTCGCCTCGTTTAGAAGTGATCACTTCACCAGTAACCGAGACTAAATCGCCCAGATCAATCTCTGATTTCCAGAGATTCAATGACTCTTCACCAACTTTATCGAGCGAGAACATCGTCTGTAACTCTGTTCCATCACCTTCACGGATCGTTGCAAAGCAGAGCTTTCCGGTATCTCTTTTGAAAATCACTCGACCAGCAACGCTCTCAATCTTGCCGGTCGCTACATCGATCTCAAGTCCATCATTCTCAGAGCGAACTGCTTTAAGGCTCTTGGTGCGCGGCACGGCAACCGGATAAGGCTCTGCCCCACGTTCAATGATTGCAGCGCGCTTTTCGCGGCGAATGCGAAGTTGCTCGGGCAGATCGTCCTCTGGAGTATCAATCACATGCGTACCTTACTAACTTTTTATTGATGGCCAATAGTTGTTCAGGCATTGCGTTCATGAACTAGCCGTAGGCCAATCAGAGTCAGATCTGGCTCGTGAAAATCAAGTGTTTCGCTCACTCCCATGACCAGAGGCGCAAGTCCCCCGGTTGCAATCACAGTCACGTCACCGGACTTTGGATATTGGAGCTCCAACTCATCAATAATTCGATTAACCAGGCCATCTACCTGTCCAGCGAAGCCGAAGATCGTGCCCGATTGCAAGGCTTCAACTGTATTTTTCCCGATCACGCTTTTGGGTTGTACTAATTCTACTTTTCGAAGTTGCGCTGCTCTTGCGGCCAAAGCTTCAACAGAAATTTCAATACCCGGAGCAAGTGCTCCACCCAAGAACTCTCCCTTCGGAGAAACCACGTCAAAGTTAGTTGAAGTACCGAAGTCAACAACAATGCATGGGCCATTAGCACCGTAGAGAGTGTGGGCAGCGAGCGTATTAACAATCCGATCCGCACCAATTTCCTTTGGATTATCAACCAGAAGTGGTGTACCTGTTTTAGTGCCTGGTTCAATAATCGTCACCCGAATATCTGAAAAATATTGCGCGATCATCGTGCGGATTTCACGAAGGATTGCTGGAACTGTAGAACAAATTGCCAGGCCAGTTACTTCGTGTCCTTCAATCAAAGAACGGTATTGCAACCAAAGTTCATCTGAGGTGTCACGTGGGTCGGTCTTTACTCGCCAAGTGTGAATGATTTCTGTGCCATCAAAGATTCCCAGAACTGTATTTGTATTTCCAACGTCGACTGTAAGAAGCATTACTTTCTCGCTTTCAAATCTAGGCCAATATCTAGGACTTGGGCAGAGTGGGTGAGTGCACCAACCGCTAAATAATCAACGCCAGTGTTTGCGTATGCGCGTGCATTTTCGAGGGTAAGTCCCCCAGATGATTCAAGCTTTACCCGACCAGCGACCATTTCTACAGCTGCCCGGGTCTGTTCTAGCGACATATTGTCTAGAAGAATCAGGTCCGCACCCACATCAACCACTTGATGCAACTGTTCTAGTGTATCTACCTCTATTTCAATCGGCGCAGTTGGATACTTCGCCCGAACTGCCGCATAAGCCTCTAAAACTCCGCCAGCTGCGACAATGTGATTATCTTTAATCAGGGCTGCATCCGAAAGTGACATACGATGATTTACGCCTCCGCCCATTCTCACTGCAAACTTTTCAAGCTCTCGAAGCATGGGTGTTGTCTTTCGGGTATCACGAATCTTTGCACTCGTCCCAGCAACATCACTTACCCAGCGATGAGTGGTAGTTGCGATACCAGATAGACGCCCAAGAAAATTTAGCGCTGTTCGCTCAGCGAGTAAAAGCTTTCGAGTATTGCCAGTTGCGATAAGAAGTACTTGACCTTCTTCAATCCGTGCACCATCTTTCATCATGATTTTGTAATCTTTAATTTCGCAGACTTCTAAGACAGTTGCGGCAACAATCACGCCTGCAAGTGTTCCTGACTTTCGTGCTCGAAACTCACCGGTGCTGATGTGCTCGGCAGGCACCGTTGAAGTTGAAGTGAGATCAACTCCACCATCTAGATCCTCAGCAATTGTCCGCCCCGCTAACTCTTCAATAAGTATCGGATCTAAATTTGCCGCCATAAGCTCTTGCATAAGAGAGGTTGAAATCATGGCTTCTCCACTTCAATCATTGTTGAACTCCAGTTACCAAATTGGTCATATTGTTGCAGAATTCGTTTCTGCCACCAATCGCTACTCTCAGGAAAATCACTTCGCCAATGTGATCCTCGTGTTTCAGTGCGTTCCAGCGCCGACCTACAAATTGCCATCGCCAACAGATAAAGATTTGAAGCTTCCCATGCTTCAATCCGCGGCTCACCACTAGTAAATCTCGAGAGTTGGGAGAGCGTAGAAATAGTTTGATTCAAAGACTCTTCAGATCTCAACACTCCGGCGCCTTCACTCATCGCTAGCTGCAAAGGGAGTCGAACCGCTGGGCTAAGAAGGAAGCCTTCGCCTTGATCTGACGATGGTTGAACTTGGGCGGGCAACTCTGCCGCGATGTCAGCTGCAATTCTCGCTCCGAAAACCAGACCTTCAAGTAACGAATTGGATGCAAGCCGATTTGCACCGTGCGCCCCAGTGCACGCCGTCTCGCCACACACATAAAGGCCTTTAACTGTTGAGCGGCCATTCAGATCAACCAAAACTCCACCGGATGAGTAGTGCGATGCCGGCGAGACTGGAATCAGTTGGGTAGTTGGATCAATTCCATTTGCTCTACATGATGCGTAAATTGTTGGAAAACGATTTATAAAATCTGGAACTGCAGTCGCATCCAACCAGACGTGCTGGATATTCCCAGAGCGGATCTGAGAGAAGATCTCTTTTGCCACAATGTCACGCGGTGCAAGATCTGCTAACTCGTGGCGCTTCTGCATAAAACGCTCACCTTTATGGTTGAGCACAATTGCACCTTCTCCGCGAACTGCTTCACTAATAAGCGGTTGTTGACCACCGGCTGAGGAATCGCGCCAAAGTACAGTCGGATGGAATTGAATAAATTCCACATCAGCAACCTCTGCGCCAGCACGCAACGCAAGTGCGACTCCATCACCAGTTGAAACAGAAGGATTGGTTGTCTGCGAATAAACCTGGCCGAGTCCGCCAGTTGCAATAACCACTGCACGACTTAACGCTTGCCCAACACCGTCTCTGCTGCCTTCGCCAATGACGTGAAGCGTCACGCCACACACTTGTCCGTGTTCATCCTGTAATGCATCAATCACCAAAGCATTTTCAATTATTTCAATTCCAGCATCACCTTGAATGGCAGCTAAGAGAGCCCTCGAAACTTCTGCGCCCGTTGCATCTCCGCCCGCATGAAGAATTCGATTACGGTGATGGCCGCCTTCGCGGGTTAGTGAAATTTCACCGCTTTCGGAGGTATCAAATACAGCGCCCCGAGCAATTAACTTACGGACAGCTTCGGGACCCTCGGTTACTAAAATATTTACGGCCTCAACATCACAGAGTCCAGCGCCTGCCACCAAAGTATCTGTTTTATGCTCTTCTGGCGTATCTCCATCACCCAGAGCTGCAGCAATTCCACCTTGCGCCCACTTCGTGGAGCCCTCATCTAATTTTGCTTTAGTAACAAGTAAAACCGTTAATCCAGCAGCTCGAATATTTAGAGTCGTGGTGAGACCAGCTACGCCCGAACCAATGACAACTACGTCAGCGCTCGTAGTCCAACCTGGCTTGCCCGCAAGAAGTTTCATAACCGGCTACCCATCACCATATTGTCCAACAATCGGATGCCATTTACCCAACCAGCGACTAAGGCCCGTCCATGAGGCACTTCCTCAAAGCTATCCTCATCAATAATGACCGCGTAGTCGAGCGTAAAACCAGTCTCCGTAGCCAGCACTTCTAGCAGGGTACTTTGTGGCTCACTTGAAGCCGCTGCTGCAAAAAGTGCCCGAGGAATTACTAATGCAACGCCTCGATCTACTGGTGAGAGTCTGGAATTCCTGGACGACAGTGCCAGCCCATCATGATCCCTAATGAGTGGCGCTGAGACTATCTGCACCGGAAGATTATTCTCTTTCACCCAACGCTTAATAAGAAAGAGTTGCTGGAAATCTTTTTCACCAAAGATTGCATGTGATGGGCTAACCTTTTTAAAGAGTCGATCTACAACTGTAAGGACTCCGTCAAAGTGTCCTGGCCGATGAACGCCTTCATACATTGCGCCAAGTTCGCCTGCGCTAATCAGATCCACTACATCTGGATAGATCTCATCAACGGTCGGCGACCAAATTTGCGTTGCTCCTGCTTTTAGTGCGAACTCCGAATCTGCAACAAGATCGCGGGGGTACTTAGCTAAATCATCCGGACTCTCAAATTGAAGTGGATTCACAAAGATACTCAGGACAACTTCATCGGAAAACTGTTTAGCGAGTTTGATGAGAGATAAATGCCCAGCGTGAAGTGCGCCCATAGTGGGTACAAATGCTGGTCGAACGCTCATCTGACTTGCTCCAGTCCGCTATGGGTACCAGGCTTATTTCCCTAATTTTCTAAGTGGCCTTCAGGAGTAATCGTACCGCTCCAAAACCGGGCAAAAAGGCGTCGGGATCAATCTCAAGCCATGGCCCCAGAACAAATGCACGTTCATGCGCGCGAGGATGAGGAAGGGTAAGGAGTTTGCTTTGTAATTCGATCGATCCGTAAACGATCAGATCTAAATCCAGAGTTCTTGCTCCCCAACGCACTTCGCGAGTTCGCCCGTGACGTTCCTCGATTTCTAAGAGTTTGGAGATCAAATCTGTCGGTGCAATCTCAGTCTCCGCTACGACGACCGCATTCAGATATTGAGGCTGCGAGACGCCACCGACAGGGTCGCTCTCGATGAATCTAGAAACCGAAGTAATTTCTAGAAACATTCGCAACTCTGAGATCGCACTTGCTAGCGTCTGCTCGCGTTCACCCAAGTTTGAACCGAGTGCAATTACCGCCTTCATCGTGAGCGGGTTATATGCACAGCAACTGCAGCTTCTACTGGAGCTTCTGGCTTATAGATTGTTATTTCAACGCTCTCAACAAGTGGATACTTCCCAAAAACTTTCTCGGAAATCTTCTCTGCTAGTGTCTCAATCAGATTAAAGGGATCACCTTCAATGATCGCTTTTACATCTGGTACAACTTTTGAATAATCAGTTGCGTCATCAAGAAGATCCGAACTTCCAGCCTTCGATAAGTCGGTAAAGAGGACGAGATCAGCGAGAAAATATTGACCCTCGCGACGCTCTTCTGGATAAACACCATGGAAGCCAAAACTTCGGATGCCACTAATTCGAATCTGATCCATTAAAAATACATCTCCTCGACGACACTGATGGCGTCTCGGTGCGGCTTTACGCTGTGAGTTCGAACGCCCCAAACCTCGCGCTTGGCAAGGTCTGCGGTAATCGCAAGAGTTGCTGAATCTCTATCACTTGGCAACGGAGCACCAATCAGCTCGCCCAGAAATCTCTTACGAGATACGCCAATCAGCAGCGGATATCCCAGAAGTTGAAGTCTCTCTACATTGCGAAGTAACTCCCAGTTATGTTCTGGGCTCTTTGAAAAACCAATTCCTGGATCCAAGATGATTTGTTCTGGGTCAATTCCGGCCTTCAATAAATCTGTAACCCTTTCATCAAGCTCTTCCTTTACCTCTTTAACTACATCAAGATAATAAGCACTCTCTTGCATCTGGCTCGAGTGTGCCCGCCAATGCATCGCTATGTATTGAATCTGAGGCGACTTTGCGATGACACCAGCCATATCTATATCAGCTAGGCCACCGCTTACATCATTAACAATGGTGGCCCCAGCTCCGATCGCAGCTTTAGCGACCTCTGCCCGCATCGTGTCAACACTGAGTGGCACACCAAGTTCTTGTAGCTCGGTAATCACAGGGATCACTCGATCCAACTCATCTTCTGATGAAACTCGTTCGGCGCCTGGCCGAGTTGATTCCCCACCGACGTCAATAATATCCACACCATCGCTAATCATCTGTTTAGCATGCGAAATTGCCTTATCAAATTCAAAGTGATCGCCGCCATCAGCGAAAGAATCCGGCGTAACGTTGAGAATTCCCATAACCAGAGTCCGCTCATGCATCAATAATTACCCTTTGTTCGAGGTGATGAGCGACATCGCTTCTGCTCTTGTTGCAGAGTTACGTAGTTGGCCGCGTACCGCCGATGTCACTGTGCGAGCGGCAGATTTCCGGACACCTCTCATGGACATACATAAATGTTCACAGTCAACAATGACGATTACCCCTGCTGGCTCTAACACTTCAACCATTGCATCTGCAATTTGGGTAGTCAGCCGTTCTTGCACTTGCGGGCGACGGGCATACATATCAACTAGACGAGCTAGCTTGGATAATCCGGTGATTCGACCTCTTGCCCCAGGGATATAGCCAACATGGGCCACACCGTGAAATGGAGTGAGGTGGTGTTCGCAATGTGAAAATACTTCGATATCTCGAACGATTACTAGTTCTGAATGCCCTAAATCAAAAGTTGTCGCTAAGACATCTTCTGGCTTCTGCCAAAGCCCTTCAAAATTTTCACGCATCGACCGAGCAACTCGAGCAGGTGTATCTCGTAGCCCATCACGCGTTGGATCCTCACCAATTGCAAGCAGGAGCTCGGTCACTGCACGTTCTGCACGCGCTTGGTCAAAATCGTTTTTAGCTCCGCCCTCATGAGGACCCATCGAAATCGGGTTTAGATCGTGGTCGCTCACGTCGATGGTACGGCCTTCTTGCGCGTGCGCTTAGCTGGTGCCGCTTTGGACTCCACTTCACTCACCATTGCAGGCTGCAGTGCAACTGGTGGCAATGTCGAAGGGATGCGATCGGCAGAACCAGTCCAAGCTGGACGAGGCTTCACCATCTTTACCTTCTTGAAGATTCGCTCGATATCTTCCTTCAAAAGTGTCTCGCGCTCAAGTAATTCAACAACGAGCTGATCGAGAATATCCCGGTTTGCTACCAAGATATCAAATGCCTCTTGATGCGCACCTTTAATCAGGGCACCGATCTCCTCATCGACAATACCGGCGACCTCTTCGGAGTAATCGCGTTGGTGGCCATAATCGCGACCGAGGAATGGTTCGCTCTCTGAGGTGCCTAGTTTGATTGCACCAATACGTTCGGTCATTCCATATTGCGTAACCATCGCACGAGCCAAACTCGTTGCCTTCTCAATATCGTTTGAAGCACCAGTTGTTGGGTCATGGAAGATTAACTCTTCTGCTGCACGGCCGCCCAATGAATAAGCCAATTGATCGAGCATCTGATTACGAGTCGTCGCATAGCGATCTTCATCGGGCAGCACCATGGTGTAACCCAGTGCTCGACCACGAGGCATAATCGTAATTTTGTGGACTGGATCAGTATGAGGCAAGGCATGGGCAACTAGTGCGTGTCCGCCCTCGTGATACGCAGTTATACGTCGTTCTTCTTCGGTCATAAGTCGGCTCTTGCGTTGTGGGCCGGCCATTACTCTGTCAGTCGCTTCATCAAGAGATGCGTTCGTAATCACTTTTCCATTTTCGCGAGCCGTCAAAAGTGCAGCCTCGTTCAAAACATTTGCCAGGTCCGCGCCAGTAAAACCTGGAGTCCGGCGAGCCAAACTTTTCAGGTCAATTGATTTAGCAAGCGGTTTACCTTTCGCATGAACTTCTAGAATTGCGGCACGGCCCTTTAAATCAGGACGATCTACTGGAATCTGACGGTCAAAGCGACCTGGTCGCAAGAGTGCTGGATCAAGCACATCTGGTCTATTAGATGCTGCGATAAGAATTACTTGGCCATTTGATTCAAAGCCATCCATCTCAACAAGCAACTGGTTAAGTGTCTGTTCGCGTTCATCGTGGCCACCGCCCAAACCTGCACCACGCTGTCGACCCACAGCATCAATTTCATCAACAAAGATGATTGCCGGAGCGCTCGCCTTTGCTTGGGCGAAGAGATCACGAACTCTCGCTGCGCCAACACCGACAAACATTTCAACAAACTCAGAACCAGAGATTGAATAGAAAGGAACGGCTGCTTCACCTGCAACTGCGCGGGCCAGTAAAGTTTTACCAGTTCCTGGCGGTCCGTATAGGAGGACACCTTTTGGAATCTTTGCGCCGATATCTTGATACTTTTGAGGATCTGCAAGAAAGTCTTTAATTTCACGTAACTCTGCAACGGCTTCATCAGCACCAGCGACATCGGCAAATGTGTTAGATGGCATCTCTTTATTAGCGAGCTTCGCTTTGCTTCGGCCAAAGCTAAAGACTTTGTTTCCACCGCCGGCATTGCCCATAAAGAGAAGAAGCAAGAAGCCAATCAGAAGGATCGGTCCAAAACTAAAGAAGAGTGTTGCCAGGAATGAACTTGACGCAATTTTTACATCCCACGCCTTTGGTGGCGGGTTAGCGGTCAGAAGCTCAACAAGCTGTGGCTCTTCACCACTCAAATAAGAGGCATAGATGCGGCGTGAACCATTAACAAAAGTACCGGATTTGAGAACAACTTCAACCCGTTGTTCCTTATCGATAAGTCTGACTGAATCAACTGCACCACTCGAGATTTCAGCTAGGACAACTGAGGTTTCAACTTTTGTGAATTGTTTACCGGTATTAGAGATCCGACCAAAGATTGATAAAACAAGAATGGCGATAATGATCCAAAAAAGCGGTCCCCGAATTAACCTACGCATCCGGGTCTTATTTGGCAGCTTTGCCTTGGGAAGCTCTAACTTCTTCTGCTTCTTCTGCTTATTTTGCGAGTTCTTAGGCGTAGACATGTTCAGCAAGTACTCCAATGAAATCGAGATTGCGATATTTTTCGTTGAAATCTAGCCCATAGCCCACAACAAACTCTGTAGGGATATCGAAGCCGACATACCTCACATCAACTTCAACTTTCGCTGCTTCTGGTTTGCGCAGCATCGTGAGAATTTGAACATCCTTCGCTCCGCGTGACTCAAGGTTGGATTTTAACCAAGCAAGAGTGAGACCGGTGTCGACGATATCTTCAACGATCAACACATCTCGGCCAGAAATATCTTTATCTAAATCTTTTAAGATTCGAACCACGCCACTTGATTTTGTGCCTGATCCGTAAGAAGAGACCGCCATCCAATCCATCTCAACATGGCGATTGAGCGCACGAGAGACATCAGCCATCGTCATGACTGCGCCTTTAAGGATTCCGATTAATAATAGATCTCGACCTTCATAATCACTTTCAACCTTGCGTGCTAACTCCTGCAGCCTGGCACTAATCTGTTCTGCACTCACAATGACCTTTGATACATCTGTGCCTACGGTTGCAAGATCCACTGTGCTCCTTCAGGGTTGGCCTACTTAATGCTGCGGTAAGAGCGAAAGTCTGCCCGAAATTCGAGCAACCTTCACACCACCCGGGAGCGAAACCTCACCCTGGCCGTGCCAATCTGTGACCAGCGCCTCTACTGGGGCTAGGTGGTCAGCGGTGATTGAGCCTGATGGAGCGCCGGCGGCGTAGATTCCGGCGCGAAGCACCCGGGATCGAATCGCCTTTTTCAGAGCCAAGAGGTCTGCTATGGCAAAGCCCGCAATTGCTGGATGGTTGCTCAGAAATTCGGTGGCAAGCTGATCAAGAGCATCGGCATCCTCGCGCAGAATTTTGGCAGAGCGCACAAGTGCATCTGTGATCCCGGGGCCAATCTCTAGCTCCATAAGTGGCAAAATATTTTCACGAACCTTCACTCGAGTGAACTCATGGTTGCTGTTGTGAGGATCTGACCAATATTCCACTCCGTTTTCAACACAACATTTTTCAGTTTCACTTCTAGAGATTCCAAGTAGCGGCCTGATGTATCGGCCATTGACGTCGGCCATTCCAGAAAGAGATCTTGTGCCAGAGCCACGTGCTAATCCAAGTAACACAGTTTCAGCCTGATCGTTTTTTGTGTGGCCTAAGAAAATGGATTTCGCTCCACTCTCAAGGGCAATCTGATCAAGGGTCTCATAACGTGCTCTTCGCGCAGAAGCCTCTAAGCCGTCGATAATTTCAACCTCAATTTTTCTTACTAAGATTTCGGTAAATCCAAGTTTTTTAATTCGCTCTGCTGTTTTTTTTGCTACTTTATCAGACCCGTCTTGTAAGCCATGATCAAGAATGGCTACCGTCAAAGTGAGAGCTAATTCTTTTGATTCAAGTTTGATTGCAACTGCAAGTGCCAACGAATCGGCACCACCTGATACTGCGATGAGAATTCGATCGCCCGCTTCATGCTCTGCTAAATATGGACAAACTGCTTTTCGAAGCGCTAGCGTCGACCTATCGTTGCTAGACACGGCCACCAAAGGGCATCAGTCCCTTGATGCTGTACATATTGGAGAAGAGAAGTCCCTTTCCTTTTGAGTTTGCTTCCCACATCATCTCGTTCCCCGCATAGATCGCGATGTGGTGAATATTCTGAATACTTCCATCGAAAGAGTAGAAGAGAAGATCGCCGGGGATAAGTTGAGTGAGTGTTACGTGCATAGAGTCAACCGAGTATAGAGCAGCGTTTAAGCGTCCCCAGTTGGGATATCCAAGACCCGCACTATTGTATGCGGCATAAACCAAGCCAGAACAGTCGAATGAATTTGGTCCTTGCGCGCCCCAGACGTAAGGCTTGCGGGCAAGGACTTGAACTTTTGCAAAGGCAACCGCTGCCGCGCGAATTGCATCTGTAGATCGGGTTGTCGAGCGTCCTTTGAAACCACGATCTGGCCACACTGATTTTTGTCCGACTGTCTGGGAAGCAATTCCCGCATTCGCTTCTTCTAACTGCGCTAACGCCAACTGTTGTTCCAGCGTCAGACGGACGCTGCGCGCTTTTGCCAGCTCGGCAATTAGCGCGCTTTGAATAGCGAGCAACCGATTAACTTCTGCTTGCTGTGCAGCCTTTGCATCGTCCGCAATTTTCTTAGTTGCTGCTACTTTTTCGGTCGCGACGACTTGGGCAGCCTTAGCCGTATCAGCAGCTTTTTGTGCGGCTCTAGCAATAACTAACGCATCTTGATAACGCTGAAGCGCAGTCGAGTTGCTAGCACCAAGTTGGTTAAGAGTGTTAAGTCGATCGATTAAATCCTGAGGTCCATGTGAATTAAGAACAGATTCAATGTCAGTAAATCCAGAGCCCATAATGTAAGCGTTTTGAGCCATCCGTCCAATTGTTCGATTCGCTTGCGCTACCGAAGTTGCGGTAAGCGCCGCGTGAGCAGCCGCAACATTTGCCTGGCTAGTTGCGATGACTAAATCTGCCTGCGCTTTTCTATAGCTCGCTCTTGCGGCATCTGCTGCTGCACTCAATTTACGAAGGGTTCCTTGAGCCGCTGCCAATTTATTTTGGGCAATTTTAGCTGCAGCTTGTTTTGCAGCTTCTGCTGCCTTAGCTGCATCAATCTGAGCCTTGGTGGGCTTTGGCGTCTTTGCGAAAGTAAATTCATTACTCTGCGAGGTCAACAAGAGAGCACAAATGAGTGCTACTGATGTTGAACGAAATTTCACAGGTAACTCCTTGATACGGGGATGTACCCAAGTTTACCTATGATGTAATAAAGAACTAGTTAGCGACATCTCTTCGTTTAAAGAGAATAGATACAACCACTGTGCTGGTGCCAATATAGATCGCACTCATCAGCAGAGAATGCCCATAACTCACTGTGAAATTCCCACCACTCGTGATGTTAGTCAAGTTCTGTCCGGGTAGCCACCTTGCTGTACTTGAAACTACGCCAGCCAAAATATTGTCCAAGATCAAGAACCAGATCACACCGACTGCGATCGAGCTGATCGGAGATCTAAAGAGGATTCCCAGAATCATGCCGACGGTCCCAAAACCAAGAACGCTGATGAATACGTTTCCGATTGATTCGCCAAGCAATTGAAGACCAGCATGAGATGTCCAGGCTGTGGTTGTCACATGTGCGTGGCCGGAGAGCGCGTAAGCAATGGCAACGCTCGATGATAAGGAGAAAATAATCATGACGATTGCAAAGAGGATCATTGAGATATATTTGCCGCCGAGAATCTTCATCCGTGAAGGCTGGCGAACTAAGAGATTGCGAAGCGTTCCATGCGTGTACTCCTGACCCATCTGAGAGGCAAAAATGCAGAGCGCAACAATGCCAAGCAAGAATGAGACGAGACGGAATCCATAGACCAAGCCCTCTGGTGTGCTGAGAACCGCGGCGCTGATCTGTTCACCGCGCCGGCCATTTCCCTCTGGGTTGCCGATATTCCAGAAGACTAAGAAGGTAAAGAGTGATGTCAGAAGTGTTACTACTAACATTGTTGAAATAAGAAGTGTTGGTCTGCGTAACTTACGTAGCTCTGCTGAAATTACGCGAATCATTCGGAATCTCCTGTCATTTCGAAGAACGTCTCTTCCAGCGTTGGAAGTACCGAGGTGAGTGAGATCAGTGTTATCCCCGCATCAAATGCAAGTCGATTGAGTTCAGCGCTCCAGCCCTTTGGACTGATGATGTGAAGTGCACCGTCGTGAATTGTCACAGTGTGACCGCTCGCTTTTACCAGATCGACTAATTTGTTGAGATCAACTGCATACTCGGGCTCTGCTACAAGGATTGGTTGCTGCGCCGCTAGTAGCTCAGAAGTTTTTCCGGAGAAGAGAACTTTTCCTTCGCGAAGCATGACCAGATGTTCTGCAATCATCTCGAGCTCTGAAAGTAGGTGGGATGAGACAAAGACACTCGTTCCGCTGCTTGCTAAATCTTTTATGAGAGAACGAACTTCGTGAATACCCGATGGATCCAGTCCGTTTGTAGGCTCGTCAAGAACTAAGACTTCCGGGTTTGGAAGTAGCGCAGCTGCAATACCTAGCCGTTGCTTCATTCCCAATGAGTAAGTCTTAAATTTTGATCCACCGCGATCTTCCAAACCGACTCTTGTAAGCAGTTCATCAACTCGAGATTGAGGAAAGCCACCAAGAGAGGCAAGAACGCGCAAATTTTCTCGACCAGAGAGCGCTGGATAGAAGGCTGGCCCTTCAATCATTGCGCCGACCTTTGGTAGATACTTCTCTGGATCTTTAATATCTTCACCTAGAACAGTTCCGGTGCCACCCGTCGGGGCGATCAATCCAAGGAGCATTCGAATTGTGGTCGTCTTGCCAGAGCCATTTGGTCCTACAAAGCCACAGACAGTGCCGAGTGGAACATCGAAGGTGGCGTGCGAGACCGCGGTTCGTTTTCCGTAGACCTTAGTCAGGTCAGTTACGGAGATCGCTAAATTGCTGGAGCTCATCATGGCTTCACCCTAGCGCGAACCTCGGTTAATGAAAGATGAAGAGCCACTTTGGGGATAACTTGAAGCAAATTCGCGGCAAATTATCAGGAAAGCAAGACTCCAACAACAAGTAAGACTGAATAAGCGCTCAAATAAGTGATTGACCAATGAAAGAGTTTTGCCGCTGATTTTTCAGACTCTGGACCATTAATCTTTGTTAAGGAAGTTCCAAAACCGAGCGCAAGTAAGAATGTGATCGCCGCTGTCCACCACGGAAGTTTTGCACTTTGCACAACAGCGAGGGAAGTAATAAACATCCCGGTTGTATGGAAGAGCATCTGCATTTGAACATTGCGAAGCGTCGCCACAACTGGCAGCATCGGAATACCTGCTGCTGCGTAATCATCTTTATATTTGATAGCCAGCGCCCAGAAGTGCGGCGGCGTCCAGAAGAAAATCAAGAAGAAGAAGAGCCAAGCCGTGAGTGAAAGTGAATTAGTCACCGCAGCCCAACCAATAAGCACCGGCATGCAACCAGCGATGCCACCCCAGACAATATTTTGAGAGGTTCGATGCTTTAGGCCCATTGTGTAAAAAATTACGTAAAAAAGTATTGCAAGTGCAGTGAGCAAAGTCGCTAGGTGCGTTGTAAAGACCCAGAAAATTGCGAGTGAGAGAGCAGAGATTAACGAAGCAAATATGACCGCATTTGTTTTTGTAATATGACCGGTTACAAGTGGACGCTTGCTTGTGCGAGCCATCAAGCGATCTGATTCAACTTCAATCACCATATTAAAAGCATTTGACGCCCCGGCAGCGAGAGTGCCACCAATGAGCGTTGCAATTGTAATTTTTAACCCTGGGACGCCATGCGATGCTAAAAATAGCGCCGGTAGAGTTGTGACCAAGAGCAGTTCAACAACGCGCAACTTCATGAGGGCGATATATGGCCCTACTCGAGATGGGGAAGTAGAAACGCTCACTACGGCAGTGTAGGGCTTGCGGTTGGGGCCGGCTTAGCGATGGTTGCGAGCATCTTGTCAATAGTGACTCTCGCAGCGCTTCGAACGCTCTCTCGATCGGGTAGACGATCTGCGATTACCGCAAAGGCATACTGAGACTCCCCGACTGTGACGAAGCCAGCCAAACTCACGGTTGTATTGATCCATCCTGTTTTTGCGTGGATCAGGCCCACTGCATTTGGTGCATCCTTCACAAATCGGGTTTTTAAAGTGCCGGTTTCACCTGAAGTTGGTAGACCACGATAGATCGGAGCAAGGTCTGGGCTTTTCTTTATCTCAACAAGGAGCTCAGTGATTGTGCGGGTCGACACTCTTGTTTCATGAGATAGACCCGCCGCATCAACAACAACTAATCCCTCGCTAGATACTTTTAGCTCGCTCAAAACTTTCGTGAATGTACTTTGAATTCCAGCTGCATCAGCCGGTAATCCAATCTGATGCGCAGAAATCATCGCCAATCGTTGGGCTAATAAGTTATCGCTCCATAGCAAGGTGAAATCGATAATATCTTTTACCGGTACTGACGTTTGAGTGGCAACGACTTCGGTTGCCTCACTCTTTGCTGCTTCATCACTTGGCAATTGATGAAAGGTGATTTTCAACTTGCCCTTGTAGAAGCGTTGAAGAGCCAAGAGATCTGCGCCATACATGTTGCGATAATCAATGATGATGCTCTTTGCACTGTGACTATCTGGAATACCTGAAATCGCTTTATTTATCAGCCATGGTGAAAAAACACGATGAAATTTCTTCGCGGAGTGCGCGCTGGTTGTAATCCAAGGATCGTTACCACCGATAAGCACGAATTTATGGGCAGAGGCGGTTCGATTGATCGTTGTAGTGAATGTATGATCTGGTCCCAATATTTTCAAAGCAGTAGTTGTTGAGATTAACTTGAGTACCGAAGCAGGAGCTCGCAAGGCATCTGGGGCGCTACTAAATATCGTCGCGCCAGTGGCGGGATCAATAATCAAAATCCCTGGTTTATTGAGAATCTTTGATTGCGCTAGTGCGATAAAAGAGGGCGGCACTGAAACTGCTTGTGAAGGAAGAACGCAGTTTAATGAGAATAATCCCACTAACACAAGAACTAGGCGCTTACGCATGTGCGCATTATGCCCTCTCAACTAGAGTTAAGGCATGTCTGAACCAGTGATTGGCCCCGGTGAATTCTTTCCAGTAGTTGGGGTTGGTCCTCATCCACTTCCACTGCCCGTCGGTGGCGAATTTGATCCTGAATTGTTGCTGAATGGGGACCGCAGAAATGTCTTAGATCACTATCGATACTGGAAAGTTGATGCGATCGTCGCCGACCTAGATACCAAACGACACGACTTGCAGATCGCGATTGAAAATTGGCAACATGATTTAAATATCGGATCTGTAGTTCGAACAGCAAATGCTTTTAATGTCTCCAAGGTGCACATCGTAGGTAAGCGCGATTGGAATAAGCGCGGTGCGATGGTCACTGATAAATATTTGCATGTGCTCCATCACCCAACGGCTACTGACTTTAAAAGTTGGTGTGATGAAAACCAAGTTCCTATCATTGGGATTGATAACTTGCCTATTTCGAAAGAGCTAGAGAGTGCTGATCTGCCAAAAAAGTGCGTCATGTTCTTTGGGCAAGAAGGAGCAGGTATGTCTGATGAAGGCGTCGAAATCTGTGAAGTCGTTTTAGCGATCAGACAATACGGATCTACCCGTTCAATGAATGCCAGTGCAGCCGGAGCAATTGCAATGTATGCCTGGGCGATGCAACACCTAAATAACCCTAAATAACCCTAAATAATTAGCAGCTACTCCGAAATAACGTCGGTAACGGCTGCGATCCTGCGGTCTATCTCGGTCGCTTCTTCAACTCGGCCAAGGCTCTTGAGAACTGCCGAGATTCGCTGCTCGATCTCAACGATAAATTCAAAGTCGCGCATATCGGGATCACTCGTTGCGATATCAAGTACTCGCTCTAAGGTTGCCAGGCCTTCTTCTTCTTGATCTGTGATGATCTGCGCTTTCCCAAGTTCAAGAAGAGAATAAGTTTCGCGATGCTGATCGTGGCCAGTCTGGAAAACATCCAGTGACTTTTGAGCAAAGATCAGCGCATCAGAACCTTCACCGAGTTCAATCAGGCAGTGCGCAATCTTCTGGTCGCAGCGCGCAACATTGATCACCTCTTTTAATTTCTTAAAGATCGCACGAGCCTCTTGGAAAGCATCGATAGCGGCTCTGTGCTCACCAAGTTCGCGGTGCGCGCAGCCAATTAAATGGAGATCGTTCGCCGCGCCAGAGTCATTGCCATCGACGAGATGTTCTTGAACACATTCACGCATGCAATCAATCGTCTTCTGATGCTCTTTCGAGTTGAACCACCAATCACCGAGAGTGCAGGCTAGATCAATCGCCATCGGTGACTTTGACTCACGGAGCAGATCAACAGCTTTTGCCATCGCATCGGCTGCTTCATTCATTCGCTTGAGTTGATTGAGGTTGTAGCCAATTGCAGAGTAGGCCTGCGCTAAACCATCAGTCGGTACAACTGGTCCAAGTTCGGCATAAAGATCACGAGCAGTTTCAGCGAGCGCTAGCGCCTCGTCATATTGACCCCGTGCATAAATGCGAGCGCTTAATTCGTAGAAAGTATTGGCGCGATCCAATCCGGTGACTTCTGGAATTCGCTCCCAGAGCATCTCTTCGGTGATAATTTCATCAGAGCCAAGATCATCATCATCACTCATCCGCCCACCCCAATCCTCTTCTGTCGAACACTAGCCGTTACCCACGTCAGCCTGCCTGCAAAGTGGCTCCACCACACGCCGAGTAGCATGGGGTTATGTCGCCAGAGGAGCTAAACCGCCGTCAACTACTGATGCTTGGCGCACTCTCCGGTGCATTAACCCTGGTTGGCGCCACCCCCGCGCAGTCGGCAGTGAATGTTTCCCCAGATATCGCCCATGGTTCACGTTCGGCGCTACAGGTAGCGCTGACTTTTCACGGAGCAGGCGCCAATCCAATCGCACACAAGGTCTTGGCTATCCTAAAAAGCACGCAAACCCCGGTGAGCGTTTTCGCGGTCGGAGCCTGGCTTAAAGGCGATCCGACGGTTGCAAAGCAGATTTTGGATGAAGGTCACGATTTAGGCAACCACACCATGAACCACTTTCAGATGAAGACTCTCAGCGCCGCCAAGGTTGACAGTGAAATTATCGGATGCGCCAAAGAACTCACTTCACTTGTCGGAAATCACGGTTCATTCTTTAGACCATCTGGAACCCAAAATTCAACTGCACTGATTCGCAAAGTCGCCCTTAAGTATGGTTACAAAAAATGTATCTCATACGACGTTGACTCTCACGATTACCAAGACCCTGGTAAAACTGCGGTGGTCAACAACGTAATGAAATCAGTTCGGAGCGGTTCGATCATTAGCCTTCACTTTGGACATCAGGACACGATTGACGCACTACCGACCTTGATCGAAAAGCTACATGCAAAAGGCTTGAAGCCAGTGACGCTCACAACGATGCTCGGAGCTATGTAATGCGAAAAATTTTTTCCGTGCTACTTGCACTACCACTTCTGCTAGGCAGCGCGAACGCAACTTCACCACTAGCCGGAATGCCGCCTGTTCTAGATCAAAACGATATCTATGCAGCAGATAGGCCAAATGCTTTGAGTCCGGTCGTCAAGGATTTCCCACAAATTGCTTACGTACCAAACCACACCTCCAACACGTTGACAGAGATTGATGTCAAAACATTTAAAGTAATTCGTACCATCCCAATGAAGGCAGGACCGCAACATGTCGTGCCTTCCTGGGACCTTAAAACGCTATGGGTCAACAACAACGCGGGCAACTATCTCACTCCGATAAATCCTAAAACTGGTATCGCTGGCAAACCCGTTTATGTCCACGATCCATACAATCTTTACTTCACACCAAATGGTAAATACGCGGTCGTTATGGCCGAGTCAGATAAGCGGATCGTCTTTCGAGATCCACACACGATGACAATTAAAAAAACGCTCAAGGTTCCATGCGCGGGTGTTAATCATGCAGACTGGACGAAAGACGGAAATCACTTCTTGGTCAGCTGCGAATTTTCTGGCATGGTGTTGTGGATTAATACCGAGAAGATGACGATCGAAAAAACTGCAGTCCTGCCTACGACTTACAACAAAGGTCCGATGCCACAAGATGTAAAGATTTCACCAGATGGCTCAACTTTTTACATTGCTGACATGATGTCTAACGGAGTCTGGACCATGAAAGCCGATGCATTTGGCACCTTTGGCTTCATCAAAACTGGCAAGGCTGCACATGGAATTTATGTAACCCGTGATTCAAAAACAGCACTCATCACAAATCGCGGTGAGGGTTCAGTCTCGGTACTACGTTTTTCGGACAACACCTTGATTGCAAAGTGGAAGATCCCTGGAAACGGTAGCCCTGATATGGGTGGCATCTCTGCTGACGGAACTCAGTTCTGGGTCTCTGGCCGCTATAACGGAGTTGTGTATGTATTCGACATAGTCCATGGAAAATTTTTGCGAAGTATAAAAGTCGGCAAAGAACCCCACGGATTGGCGATCTATCCGCAGCCCGGTAGATATTCACTCGGGCATACTGGAGTGTTCCGGTGACTAAATACGACTCTAAAGCCCCACTCTGGATCGGCAGATTCGCTTATCTGTTAGGTCTCTTTAACATCCTGGCAAACGTTTTTCGTCCGTTTAAAGGTGCCGCCAAACGACTAGATCATTACTTGCCAGTCTTTATCAACTCAACAGGCTTTACCACTGCAGTCTTTACAGGATTTCTTTTAATCCTCTTTGCCCGCGGCCTACAAAGACGCAAACGCAGGGCTTGGACGCTCACTCTCATTGCTTTGGGCGCAAACCTGTTCTCTGACTTACTGCGAATTCATCGCCACCCTTTTCAGCTGATTTTTGCGATTCTCCTTATCGCTGTACTTTTAATTTTTAAAAGCTCTTTTTATGCTCTCTCCGATCCCACCACAAAATTCCAACCAATCTTCGCCTTTATTCTTTCATTTCTCACCTTTTTGATCATCGGACTCTTGATTGTCTACTTCCGCCACAAAAACGAGGTAATTGGAAACCCTTCATTTATAAACACGGTGATTACTGTGATTGAAGGATTCATAGGCATTAACGGCCCCATTCAATTTACATCTAGCCGAACTCAAGAAATCGTTGAGACTACGCTGAACCTCCTAGGCTTCTTTATCTTCCTGGTTCCGGTTTGGCTCTTCTTCCGCCGGATCTCCCCTATCCCGACAACTAATCCAGCCGACATTGAAATCATCAAAACTCTGATCAAGCATGACTCCGAACAGGATTCACTTGGCTACTTTGCAACCCGGGCTGACAAAAGTGTGATCTGGTCTGAAAATAAAAAAGCTGGAATCGCCTACCGCGTCAGTAATGGTGTGATGCTGGCAAGTGGTGATCCGTTTGGAGAATTTAGTCTTTGGCCGCAAGCAATTGATAATTTCTTAGAAGAAGCAAGGTTGCATGCGTGGACTCCAGCCGTTGTTGGTGCAAGTGATCGTGGTGGTGAAGTATGGGTAGAACACGGAGGAATGACCGCCTTTGATATTGGCGATGAAGCAATAATTAAAGTTGCCGATTTCACTCTCGAGGGCCGCTCGATGCGAAACGTTCGCCAAATGGTAAATCGAATCACACGAAATGGTTACTCCACCACAACACTTAAGTGGCACGATGTCGATAACGAGACCAAAATGAAACTTCGAGTCCTTGCAAAAAACTGGCGTTATGGGGCACAAGAGCGCGGCTTCTCAATGGCCCTCGATCGATTTGGAAGTGACGCTGATGATCAAACGTGCATCACAATTGCTTGGCTAGATGGAGAAATAAAAGGACTGCTTCACTTTGTCCCGTGGTCGACCAATGGGCTCTCACTAGATCGAATGCAACGAGACAAAGAAGCAGACCCTGGCCTCAATGAATTGATGATCGCCAATACAGTTGCTTGGGCGAGTACCCATTCAGTTGAAAATATCTCATTAAATTTTGCCGCTTTCAGGTCACTCTTTGAACGAGCCGACAAGTTGAGTGCTGGACCAATTGTCCGTAGCCAGAGAAACGTTGTTCGCTTCTTCTCTAATTTTTTCCAGGTTGAATCTCTCTATCGCTTCAATGCCAAGTTTGATCCAGAATGGCAGACGCGTTACGTGCTTTATCCACGCTCATCTGACATTGTTAAAGTTGGCGTAGCTGCACTGAGAGCTGAAACCTTCTTTACAAAACCGAAAAGCTAGCTTCTAAAAGCTCATCTTTTTGAAGCCAATTAATTCGATTGCTGCGCTGCAATCCACAATAAACCAGTGCTAACAAAAGGTGCCCACACCTTTGTGTTGTGACCGCCGCTTGATATTGGTACATAACGAATATTTAGATATGGACCAGCGCTCTCCATAAATTTCTTTGCCGAACCCAAAGCTTGCTTATCCTGCACTCCTGTAATAATCATCAGCTGAGGTTTAACGGCTGAGGACCTTAGAGTTTTAACTAGGTCATACTCACTTTCAATAACACTCTTTTCACGCACCGATACTGTTAACGAAATTACCGGTCGGAAGTAACCAGCAATTGAAACAGCACTTGAATATAGGTCGGGGTGTCGAATTGAAACCATCGATGCACACCATCCACCGGTGCTATAGCCCATCGTTGCCCATGGCCTGGCATCAATTCCGATAAATTTTAAGGCAAAAGTATGCATATCTGTGGTTAGCCAGCTCTCAACTTGTGGACCGGCTAGAAAATTAAGGCACTCGGTATCTTTACCGGGGATAACATTGATCGATGGAATAATTGCGATCGTCGGTTTTATCGAATTATTTTTCTCAAGCTTCTCGATTGTTGCTATACCGTTCATCGCTCCGATCCAAGTTTGCGGAACCCCCGGGGTACCAGGGAAGAGTTCGATTACCTGATAGTCATTCAGCAACTGTGGATTTTGCGGGTTAAGTAAGAACGGTGCTGCAACTTTTGGTGAGAACACCACGTAGACGACATCAGAAATCCCAGAATCTGCTCCCTTGATTACCTTGCGTAAAATTAAGCTTCCACCAGGAGTCTTTCGTGCTTGCTTAATATCACTTGGTGAAATTGAGGCGAGGTTATTTGGCGCAATCGCTATTTTTTCGAGATTTCCATTTGCCCCCACTAGATCACTCCAGGAGGTGTAAAAATCCCCAGACCGATTAATCGTAATTCCGGTCGAAACCAAGGCAAGCACTTGGATAAGAATCAAAACTGAGACTCTTGCAATGACAACCCGCAGGCGCTTATTTGAAAATCTGTCCCAAGCCAGAACAAGGCCGATGATCAGACCAAGCGTGAGAGACCACGAAAGAATCTCAGTTGAGAGCGATAGGAGGTCAAGCATTTACGCATCATTCCATCTCTTGGGCTCTTGGACGTTTCGAAGGTATAGTTTGACCACGTGCGATTCCTTAATACCCCGGCTTTTGACCTCACATACGAGGATGTCTTTCTAGTACCAAGCCGCTCTGAAATCGCTAGCCGTATGGATGTAGATCTCTCTTCTATCGATCACACTGGCACCACAATTCCTTTGGTTGTCGCCAACATGACCGCTATTTCTGGACGTCGAATGGCAGAAACTGTTGCCCGTCGTGGTGGCATTGCGGTTATTCCACAAGATATTCCACTAGAAATTGTTGCTGACGTTATTCAATGGGTGAAGGCTCGCCATACTCTCTTTGATACTCCAGTAACGCTTAGCCCAACTGACACGGTTGCTGATGCAATGGATCTCATCAACAAGCGAGCCCATGGCGCGCTCATTGCGTTAGATAAAAATGTTCCAGTCGGTATTGTGACTGAAGCAGATTGTGAACGCGTCGATCGATTCACTCAATTGCATGTAGTCATGAGCAAGGATTTGTTGACACTTAATGATGATGTGACACCTCAGGCAGCCTTTGATTTCTTGACAACTCATCGCCGCAAATTGGCGCCCGTCGTCAACTCTGCTGGAAATCTAGTTGGGATCATCACAAAAGTTGGCGCACTTCGAGCAACACTTTATTCACCAGCTGTAGATGCACATGGAAAATTGCGAATTGCAGCCGCGGTTGGAATCAATGGTGATGTGGCCGGTAAAGCTAAGTCACTCATTGAATCTGGAGCAGATGTTCTGGTCGTTGATACTGCACACGGACATCAAGTGAAGATGATCGAAGCGCTAAAAATAATTCGTGCGCTAAGTTCAACAATTCCAATCGTTGCCGGAAACGTTGTTACTGCGGCTGGTACAAAGGATTTGATCGAAGCTGGTGCAGACATTATTAAAGTTGGTGTTGGACCAGGTGCGATGTGCACAACGCGAATGCAAACTGGAGTTGGTCGCCCACAATTTTCAGCAGTCCTCGAATGCGCAGCCGAAGCTGCTAAGCACGGAAAACACGTCTGGGCCGATGGCGGAGTTCGTCATCCACGCGATGTGGCACTTGCCCTTGCCGCCGGCGCCTCTCAAGTAATGATTGGCTCTTGGTTTGCTGGCACCCTTGAATCCCCAAGTGATCTCAATCAGGATGCAAGTGGCAGGCTCTATAAAGAGTCTTTTGGCATGGCATCTGCTCGCGCGGTAGCGGCACGGACTGCTAGCGAAGGTGCCTTTGATCGCGCCAGAAAGGCGCTCTTTGATGAAGGGATCTCTTCTTCGAGGATGTATATCAATCCAAGCCGTCCAGGGGTTGAAGATTTAATCGATGAAATCATTGCCGGAGTGCGTTCTAGTTGCACCTACGCTGGTGCAGATTCAATTACAGATTTCTTTAACAAGGCGATTGTCGGTCTTCAATCTTCTAGTGGTTATGCCGAAGGTCGCCCACTTCATCAATCTTGGAGCTAGTCGATCTCTCGCTTTGGATCATCTGAGTCATCAAAATCTTCTTGTGGTTGTGACAACTTCCAGTACATGTAGAAAATGAAGACCGCAAAGAATGGCCACTCCATTACGTAGACCCAACTGAGGTGGTTGCCGCCAAGTGCTCGATCTAATTCGAAGAATGCCATAACGATACAGACTGGAACTCCCCACAGCACCCACTTGCGCCGCGGATCGAGTTCGGGTGATTTATTCTCACTCATCTTCTTCCTCCGCTATTTTCGCTTCGTTCATAAACCAATCTCTGGCAGCCAAGACTATCCAGATTGTGTCGATCAACATTCCCATCGCCCACATAATCGCACCGCCAGTGTGCTGATCACTTAACCCCATTGACATCGATATACCTGTAGGCAAGTCGTGCAGAACTCGATTTCCTGAATAAAGGAAGAAGCCGATCATCGTCTCGGGAAGCATCATTGCAAAGAGTGAGATCACTCGCTTTGAATATTGCACTGGATGGGGCTGCGGGTTGCCATCCATCACGGAGTAGTAATAAATAAGACCGCCGATTAAAAAGAGAATCAGCTCTAGCGAGTGAACATTGGGGTTGCGCATCCCAGCATTGGCCAGCGGTGAGAAGTGAGTCAGGATCAGGACGAAGAGAAAGATCCCAAAACCCACTTCGGGTTTGAAGAGTTGGCGAACCAGCTGATTGCTAGCGAGCGCAGTGAAGAATCGTCGAACGCCAGTAAATCTTGACTCCAAGGCGAGCTTGAAAGGTGACCCCAGAATCAAGAGCGGAGAGATCAGCATCATCAAGAGGATGTGCTGGACCATGTGAACCCAAAAGTGTGAGATCGCCTGATGGGCTACCGGTCCGACCAGAATTGCCGCAGTGAGCGCTAACCCAGCATAAAACAGAGTCTGACGAAGGTATGAGACGCTTCGCTGGGCCCTATTTTCTAAATTTTCTAAGAAATACCAGGTGACGAGTAAAGCGAGGCACGTGCCGAAGAAGAGATCCCACAAAGGCGAGAGTTGTATTGCAGGTACCGAACTCATCTTCTGACCTTACCGCGCACCCCGCAATTGCCGGCAAAGTAAGTGCTGAAAAGGTATCTGTAAAGGGAAAATGAGCGTAACCTAAACGTATTAAATCCTCACCACACTCCGATTAACCCTCACTAGGAAAGAAGGAAATTCGTGGAGAACTCCACTCTCTCGGGTAATAAGCGCGTCGCGAGCGCATTGGCTTTTCTGCTCGCTGGCGTCGCAGTTGTTGCAACGGTTGGTTATACCTTGCACACCGTCTCAGCTGATTCCAACAAAAAAATATATGCAACTGTAAACGGAACAACCGTTGTAGATGGTGTAACTCTGAAACATGCCTTCATAACGGAGGGTGTCTGGGGCGATCCAATCTCAGCAGGCCATCCTGCAAGTGATGCACATCCCAATTGGCCTTCATATGGACCATCGACTCACATGGTCTTGCCAGCGAATTCGCTGGTCACAATGACGCTTCACGTGTATGACTCGGGTGAAAAACTTAATCACAATTACTTTGCGCGGGTCGTTGGAACTACCAGCAACCAATTCTCAATTGATGGTGGCGCACCGGTGAGCTCAATTCTTCCTACCGAGGTTGAACACACATTCACTATTCATGGAGTTCCAACCGCCACTCAAGATCCAATGTTCGTCAATATTCCCCTGCCTCGAGTCGTCAACGATGACAAAGGCAATCCAATTGCCACTAACGATCCAGGTACAAAAAATCAAGGTCACACAGTTGTCTTCAGTTTCGTTACCCCAAAATCTGGCGGCGAATATGTCTGGAACTGCGAATATCCCTGCGGCGACGGAACATATGCAAAGTTCGGTGCAGTAATGGGCTCAGTGGGCTACATGTCCGGAAAGATCAGTGTTATCAATGGTTGATCACAACTCTGAAGAGTCCACCCCGCTTGCCCCAACACCCGGGGAGCGCACCAACACTTTCTTCAAAAGAAAAGAAGTTCAACAAACATCGCTCTTCTTTATCTTGTGGACTGCAGTCTTCGTACTGCTCGGCCTAAAGTTCTATCCGCAGTGGATGCCCGTTGCGATGTCAAAGGACCTAAAGTCAGCTGAATCCATCATGATTTGGTTCACTTACATTTCAGCGCCAGTTGCGGCGAGCGTACTTGCCGTCGCGACAACTGCATTCCTGAATCGCCATCGCGGTGATACCCCTCCACCAGATGGCCCAGCACAGCGTACAAATGGACCAGTTGTTGCCGTGTGGACTGTTGTCACAACACTCTTCGCACTTGTTGCAATTGTCTGGGGACTAATTGAAGTGAACTCTCAGGCGGTTGCTGCCATCGCTGACTCGAAAACGGCGATGGTTGTCGAAGTCACAGGATCTCAATGGGTTTGGACTTTCAAATATCCAGCATACGGAATTGAGACTCACACACTTGATCTTCCGATCGGTGTACCAGTCACCTTTAACATCAAATCAGCTGACGTCAATCACTCCTTCTGGCCAGTTCAGTTAGGTGTCAAAGTTGATGCAAATGCAGTTGCAACTACTGTGCTTCATACAACCCCAATCATGCTTGGTCATCTCGATGTGAAGTGTGCCGAACTTTGCGGCCTCTATCACGCGTACATGGAAACAACCGGCGAAGTCGTTTCGCAAACTGACTTCAATACTTGGGTCACTTCACAAGGAGGGCACCTCTAATGAGTATTTTAGATAAGGCACACTCGAATACTCGTCCTGTTCCAAACCCTAAGAAGAGTCTTATTACGAAACTTCACATGGGTACCGGAGTTGTCGTCGGAATCATCATTGCGACCATCGCTTACTACGTGCTTCACAACTCTGTGCAAACAGTTACCAATGGAGTTGTCGATCCACTCACATCACATAACAACAACATCGTTCTTCTCGGAACAATGTTCGCTTGGTCGATCGGATTCTTGATCGGTATCGGCGCATTCATCGGCCCATGGCGCTGGTTGATCGGCAAAGACCTGACTGATGAAGAAATTCTGTACATGGCTGGCGACGGCCAAGGCGTAAAGCGCTACTTCAAGTACTGCACAGATCACAAGGTCGTTGGAATCCAATACCTCGTCGGCGTTATGACGATGCTGGGTGTTGGCGGAACCATGGCAATGATGATTCGTACCAACCTTGCTAATCCTGGAGGAAAGTTCGTTACTGCGACCGTCTACAACTCACTCGTTGGACTTCATGGAATCACAATGATTATCGCGATGATCATCGTCGCGACTGGACCATTTGGTAACTACATCATGCCTATCATGATCGGTGCCTACGATATGGCCTTCCCTCGACTAAACGCTCTCTCCTGGTGGGTTCTCTTCACTGCGATCCCAGTGCTCTGTAGCGCTTGGTTCCTTGGCGGAATCCCAACTGGTTGGACTGCTTATGCACCTCTCAGCGTTCAGGCCGGTCCAGGAATGAACGCATTCATAGCAACAATCATTATCTTCGCCTTTTCGACAGCAATTGCCGGAATGAACGTCACTACGACAGTTGTAACGATGCGTACTAAGGGAATGAAGTGGAACCGAGTCCCAATATTCGTCATTGGTTCGACTCTCTCAGTCGCTCTCGCTATCCCAGCATTCCCCACATTTATGTTAGCGATGGTTCAAACTGGATTAGATCGAACCTTTAACACGACATTCTTTGATGCGAATCTTGGTGGAACTGGTTGGCTCTATGCCCACTTGTTCTGGATCATGGGCCATCCTGAGGTATATGTCATTCTGATTCCTGGTGTTGCCGCTCTTATGGAGATTGTTCCGGTCTTCGTAAGAAAGCCGCTCTTCTCATACAACGCAGCAATCCTTGGCTTTGCCGGAATCGCAGGACTTTCGATCCTGGTTTGGGCTCACCATATGTATATCTCCGGCTGGTCGCCAGCTCTGAATGGTCCATTCATGGTGACCACCGAATTGATCTCGATTCCTACTGGGCTTCTCTTCTTGGTTCTGATCGGAACTATTTGGCGAGGTAAGCCTTGGCTCAAGCTGCCAATGCTCTCGGTCTTCGCATTTCTTTGGGACTTCATGATTGGCGGCGTCACCGGAATTTATCTTTCTGACGTACCTGCTGATCAGTATCTGCATGGCTCGATGTTCGTGACTGCACACTTCCATTTCACACTGATGGGCGCAGCGCTCACAGGTGCTATTGGTGGGCTTGCTTACTGGTATCCAAAGATGACAGGTCGCATGCTCAATGAGCGCGCAGGTTACATCTCGTTCTGGTTCACTCAAATCGGCTTTAACGTTCTCTTCTTCGGAATGTTTACGGTCGGTGCCGAAGGGCAACCACGTCGCGTGATGGATTATGCATCTGCCTTTACAACCGCAAATCGGATTTCGACGGTTGGTGCATACATGGTCGGTATCGGAATGATCGTTCTTCTCTGGGCAGTCATTCATTCATGGCGTCACGGCAAGATTGCGCCGATGAATCCGTGGGGGGCAAAGACACTTGAATGGACAGTTCCTTATCCAGTCCCACTTACCAACTTTGATGAGCTTCCTATCATCACGAGTGATCCATATGGCTACGGAAAGGGTAAGTAACTCATGGCACATGACACCGAGTTTCACGTCCACCACGATTCCGACACCGCAGTTGGTCGCCGTGAACGCCTAGGCGTTCGGCTTCTGATTGTCGCCGATGGTTCATTCCTCTTTGGAATGATCTTCTCGTACTTCTACCTGCGCAACCTCAACAACGGCGGAGGCTGGCTACCAACAGGAGCTAAGCACTTCACTGCTGGCTCTGGCTGGCTTGTCACAATTCCATTCATCATTGCCGCGATCTCTCATCGGATCGGAACCAATGATAAAAAATTGCGCAGCACTACTGCTCCAATTACTTTGATCGTACTGCTTGTCGGAACATACCTACAGTGGAAGCAGTTGGCCCACATGCCGTTCTTACTCAAAGATGATGCAGGAATCGTTTCCTTTAATGGCTCATATGCCTCTAACTGGGTCTTGATGGCTGGGGCAGGAATGTTCCATTACATCGTCGCTGCATTCTTAGCGCTAGGAGTCATGCTTCGAAATAGAAATACAGATCTTCCCCACGAACTTGATTTATGGCGTCAGCGCACCATTCAATCGTGGTTTACCTGGATTTCAGTTGCTGGAATCCTGACAGCGCTTACTTTGTCGGTAATTTAAAACTTAATACCACTCAACCCTCTAAGAGCCGAGAGGACAGTATCAACAGTCCAGCTCGGCTCTTCTGGTTTTGTAAGGTTATTTTTACCGTCTTTGGATAGAAACGATTGAAGTTTTGCTGGAATTTTCTTATCAGTAACCTTTGGCATTCCAAGATCTAAGTATTGCCACGTGCCATCCGGGCCAACTATCAAAACTACATCGGCATGAGAGAAGTCATACGTTGCTGGTTTGTTTGTCTGCCAATCTAGTGGCATTGATTTAATTTCTGCTGCAGCCAAATTCGTCTTTGTCGCAGGTGCACCAAAGAATGTCCAAAATGTATTGAGGTTCGCTGCCGTCCCTGTAGCCATCGTCCACGTCGCTACACCAAAGAGCTTTTGGTAAGCAGTGAGTCTGCTCGGCGTATCACGGCCAGCGTCGACTGTTACTTCCAGCACCGTCACTTTGTTCTTTAACTTTGAAGCTTGAACTGCATCCGATATCCGTGCCATATTTACAGTTGTCATAGGGCAGATCTCTTGGCAGGAAGTTAAAAAGTTAGAGATCACCACATACTGGCCCTTAAAAGAGTTTAAGGAAATTTTGGAGCCGGCCGCAGAAATAAGCGGAATTGATTTGATTGCAGCCGGTATCGCAACATTTAAATACGTCCCGCCCATTTGAGCCGGCGCACCTTGACCAGGCGGAGGAAGGACGGTTCCCATCTTCATCGAGGCACTGGTTGGCGACAGTGTGACTGCTGCCGCTGATGCAATCACGGCCGATAGGGTGCAAAAGAGGGTGAACTTTCTTCTCATTGCCAGAGTCTAAGGCAGCTTTCTAGGACTATCATTCTTGTTACAAGAACTAGAAAGGAGCCACACAAATGGCTAACAAAGAACAGAAGAGCAACTCAAATACCAAGAAGGAGCCAAAGCTCTCCCTCAAAGAGAAGCGCGCTGCAAAGCAAGAGAAGAAATCAAATAAAGGTTAATTAATCGCTGCTTTAACCGCTTCAGAGCTTCGGCGGCCACGTCTGGCAGTCACGCTCACCTTCATTACAAACGGGATTGTCGGGGGATCACTGGTCTCCCGAATTCCTGATTTTAAGACGGCTTTTCACGCCAGCAATTCAGCACTCGGCTCCACGCTTCTCTTTACAGCCATTGGCGTTTTGGCAGCCCTTGGACCAGCCGGCAAGGTGATTGCTCGCCATGGCAGTAGCCGAATTTCACTCATCGCTACCTTTATCTTGGCCGCAGTATTTCCTCTCACTGGATTGATTATCAATCTCAACTTCTTCAGATTCGCGCTCTTTCTTTTTGGTGCTGCGATGGCGACCCAGGATGTAGCAATGAATACTCATGCGGTTACGCTCGAACAAAAATCCGAGCGGCGACTAATGAGCGCCTTCCATGGCTTCTTCTCGGTCGGGGCGTTGATGGGCGGCGCAATCGGCGGACTCTTTGCTCAGCAGAAGATCCCTATCGAAAAGCAAAGTTGGTTCATTTCACTTTTAATACTTGCGGTTGGTCTCTCAATGAAAAATTACTGGCTGCCAGCAGCTGCGGACATTCATGAAGTAGACGAAGGTTATGAGAGCAAGAAGAGCAAGAAGCCAATCTTCTTTATTCTTCTTGGCCTGATTGGAATGGCAGAGCAGATCGGCGAGGGTGCATCTGGAGACTGGGGTGGGGTGTTAGCTAGAAATACATTCCACGCTTCGCCATTTGTGTCAACGCTTCCTTTTATCTGCTTCTCTGCAACCATGATTATTGGCAGATTTGCTGGCGATAAAATTGCTGCTCGAATCGGTAACGCACGGATCCTTTTCTGGGGTGGCATGATTGCTGGCACCGGAATGGCCACTGGGTTATTCGCAGGAAGTATCACTGGCGTGATCTTCGCTTGGACTGCAGTGGGGCTAGGGATCTCAGTAACAATCCCGATCCTCTTTAGCGCAGTTGGTTCACTCGCCACACAGAAATATCCAGGCGTTATTGCGCCTTCTGAAGCCGTGGCCACCGTCTCGGGAATTGCTTACTTTGGCTTCTTGATTGGCCCACCAATGCTCGGCTTTGCGGCAGATCAATTCACGCTTCGCTGGGCGATGATGATCCCGGCAGCGCTCTACTTTATTTTTGCGCTCGGCTCACGCGCCGCCAAATAGCAGTTGGATTTCATCTCGCACATCCCGGATCGAAAGAGTTTAATTGGCCTATGACTTTAGCTTTCATTACAGGTGGCTCACGCGGTTTGGGATTTGAAACTGCAAAGGCGTTAAAGGCTCAAGGTGTCGAAGTAGTTCTCATTGCTCGCGATACCGAGAAACTGCACTCATCTGCCGCAGAACTCGGTGCCAAACTTTTTGCTGTAGACATGACGGATATCGCCCAAACAAGAGCCGCCTTTGCCCAAGCGGTCACCCAATTTGGAACGCCTGAACTCCTTATTCTTGCTCACGGTGTTATGAGCGATCGGATGTCTAAGACACTTCGAACTAATGATGAAGAGTGGAATCGAGTGATGAATACAAATCTCAACTCGGTCTTCACTATTGTGAATGAAGTTGGCGCGCTGATGGCCGAAGCTAGGAATGGCCGCATCATTATCTTTAGCGCCTGCCTTGGCCGAATGTCTG
>CBFHTP010000003.1:1868-62571 GCA_965658705.1 Candidatus Nanopelagicaceae bacterium | reverse complement strand
AATTTAACTCCTGAATAGTTTGTGAGATGTGGGTGCACTGTGGTTATGAGCTCACCGGCGTTCGAACCCGCAGCGAAATACGCGAGTTCAAAATCTGGATGGTTGGCCAGTAGCCTCAATAACTCACCGCCGGCATACCCGCTTGCCCCTATCACTCCAATTTTCATGGATTAAGGGTACCGAATGAAAGTATAATTATGCAAAATTTTGCATAATTAGCCAAAACTATTCTCGAATTGTCGCCTTAAGTGTTGTGACTGCGAGAGCAGCTGCGCTCTCTCGATAGCCTGAGACCTCTGCTGCGGTAAGCGTGCGATCCGGCGCCCTGAAGACCAAGGCAAAGGCAAGGGATATCTTGCCTGGCTCGATCTCGTATCGATCAAAGAGCGTGATGGACTCTAGAAGTTCGCCAGCTCCTTCGCGGATTAAGGATTCGACGTGAGCTGCCGGTATTTCAGCGCCAACGACAAGTGCAAGATCTTGTCTAGCCGCCGGCATTGTCCATACTTGTGGCGCCTCTTTGACGCCGGCGAATTCAAGTTCGGTGAGATTAACCGCAAAAGCACAACTCCTGGGCGGCAGACCCAACTCTTCAAGGACTCTCGGGTGTAATTCGCCAGCATGGGCAACTGCTTTACCGTTCACTTGGATCTCTGCGCAACGACCAGGATGCCACGGAGCAAAATCGGAAGCAGAGATAAGGCCAACATTTCCACTCTCTTCAACAATTCGCAGGGCATGGGCGATCGCATCGCTCCAGTCATAGGAACGACCTTCACCCCACCATCCGTTACGGTCGAGAGATCCGGCGACCACTGCTCCGGCGAAGAGTGGTTGCTTCGGGACACTCGCATAAATCTGAGCGATCGTCTGCTCTGATGGTCGCGATTCAATACCGACTAAGTCAACTTTTGCTAGCTCTGAAGTATCTCTAAAGACGGTTCCGATTTCAAAAATCGCAACATCTTTTGAGCCACGCGAAATATTTCGACTCAGTGCAGATAAGAGGCCAGGAAGTAAATGAGTGCGCAGCAAAGGTGCTTCATCGGACATTGGATTAGCAATTTTAAATGATGCAGCTCTAGCGCCAACAAAACCTAGAGTTTTTATCATCTCGGGCGAAACAAAGGGATAGTTGTAGCTCTCTGAGAATCCTAGATTCGCTAGTAAGAGAGCTATCTGGCGTTTCCGATACTGGATTGGAGAGAGAGTTGCACCGCCTGGGCCGACCGGCAACTTTGACGGAATTAAATCAAAACCATTGATACGTGCAACTTCCTCGCTGATATCTGCGAGGACTTGAATATCAGGACGCCAAGACGGTGGAGTGAGGACCCACTCATCGTCGCTTTTCTGAAGAATTTTCGCTCCGATAGCCGTCAGAGCTCCTTCAATTTGGCTCTTTGAATACTCAAAGCCTATCCGCGCGCTGATCTCGGATGGCTTAAAGATTACGGCAAGCTGCTCTGTGTAGTGGCCATCAACGGATTCGCCCACATAAGAAGCGCCGGTGAGCTCTACCAAAAGTGAGATCGCACGGGCGGATGCGACGGACGCAACGGCTGGATCAACAAAGCGCTCCAGCCGACGAGATGCTTCGGAAGAGAGCTTGTGGGATCTGGAGTTCTTTGCAATTGCGATGGGGTTAAAGTGAGCCGATTCCAAAGCAATTCGATGGGTTTGCGAAGTAACCTCTGATTCAAGGCCACCCATTGTTCCGGCTAAGGCCAAGAACTTAGCATCATCTGCAATCATGAGATTTTCAGGCTGTAGCGTTCGCTTCTGGTTATCCAATGTGATGAATTCGGAGGCGCTCCCCGCTCTCTTTATACGGAGCGTCCCTTCGATTTTATCTGCGTCAAATGCATGAAGCGGTTGGCCAAGTTCTAGCATTACATAATTAGTAATATCCACTGCGATCGAAATTGAACGCATGCCGCACTTTTCAATTCGACGCGATACCCATAAAGGCGTTGACGTATTGGGGTCTACATTCTCTACTGTTCGCAAGACGATGAGCTCTGCGCCAGTTTGATCTTCGATTATTGCTTGAACAGCCGTGCCGGATATCTTCTTTACATTGGCGAGGTAGTCCACCTCAGCTGGGTCACGAAACGCTACATTGAGTGAGGTCGCAAGTTCTCGAGCCAACCCCCGCACGGATAAGGCGTAACCGCGATCTGGATTCACTGCGACATCTATGATCATGTCATTTATCTCAAGGAGCGCAATTGCGTCCGCGCCAATAACCGCGACTGATTCCGATAAAACGATGATGCCGTTGTGGTCTTCCGAGATTCCCAGTTCACGGCCCGAGCAGATCATGCCATCCGAAATTTTTCCGTATGTTTCACGCGCTGAAATCTTGACATCTCCCGGAAGAACTGCGCCAGGAAGTGCGGCTACAACAAGATCTCCCACCTCAAAATTGCGGGCACCACAGATTACGTATCGCACGGCACTCTCTCCGCAATCTAATGTGACGTAACGAATTGGCTTTTTATGCTCTACTAACTCTTCTATTTCAACCACTTTGGCAACAACTAAAGGGCCACTGATCTCGGCGCCTTGGTGGTCGATGTTCTCTATTTCAAATCCAACTTTGACGAAAGCGTTCTCAATCTCCTGCGCTTTTAAATCATTTGGAAGCGTGACAAATTCAGAGAGCCAAGACAATGGGACTTTCATCGTGTGCCCGTACCAAATCCCTGGGTAAAACGAATATCTCCCTCAACGATGTCGTGCATATCAGTTATGCCATGTCGAACCATGAGGGTTCGCTCCAGACCCATTCCAAAAGCGAAACCTGAGTACATCGTTGGATCGATACCAGCAGCTACCAAAACCTTAGGGTTTACCATTCCACAACCGCCCCATTCAACCCAGCGACCATTGAAGAAGAAATCAACTTCCGCACTTGGCTCCGTAAATGGGAAGAAGGATGGACGCAGTCGAGTTTTAACTTCGGGGCCAAACATTGCTTGTGCAAAATGATCGAGCGTTCCTTTGAGATCGGCCATCGTGATCCCCTTATCAACGACCAGACCCTCCACCTGACTAAATACTGGAGTGTGAGTAGCGTCCAACTCATCAGCGCGATATGTACGACCTGGGCAAATAATGTAAATAGGGGGTTCGTTCTCCAGCATTGTGCGCATCTGAACCGGTGAAGTGTGAGTGCGCAAAACAAGATGGGAATCCAGCGGTTCGATGAAAAATGTGTCTTGCATAGTCCGAGCAGGGTGATCTGCCGGGATATTGAGCGAATCAAAATTTAGCCACTCTGCTTCAAGTTCTGGCCCCTCTGCAACCTTGTAGCCGAGGCCCAAAAAAAGATCACAAATCTCATTAGTAAGAATTGTGAGCGGGTGGAGGCCTCCTTGCACAGTCCTACGCGTTGCTATTGATACATCGACCCGTTCTTCAATCAGCACTCTGGCATCTCGCTCGGCCTCCAAGATAGCCTGCCTTGCTTCAAAGCTTGAATTAATGAGACCTCGGGCTGCGCCGACAACTTTTCCAAATTCGACGCGATCAGCTGGATCCATTTTGCCTAGGGATTGATTTACCTTTGCGATGGCAGACCGGTCTCCGACATGTAGTATTTTGACTTCCTTGAGCGAATCTAAATCCGTGGCCCCTGCAATCGATGCCATGGCGGCCTCAGTGATCGCTTTTATCTCATCTGGATTCATAACAGGTCTAACTCTAATCGATAGCCATATGGAAGAGAGCGATTGCAGCGGCACTCGCCACATTGAAACTTTCGGCGTGACCTTTCATGGGTATTTTCACCAATGTGAAGGCCGGCGGCAATTGCGGCAAACCTCGGGCTTCATTTCCAAAGGTTAAGATTGCCGGGACTTTCGGGTCTACGTCCTGCATTGAAATCTCACCTCTGCTATCGAGGGCGTAAAGAGCTAAATCCACTGATTGCGCAAAGGTGCAGATCGACTCCAGAGAAACCCCCTCGACGACCGGGATGTGCCACAGCGAACCAGCGGTCGAACGCACTACCTTTGGTGAGAAAATATCAACGCTTCCCTCAGAGAAAACCACAGCGTCGAAACCACAAGCATCCGCTGTTCTTATCGCGGTACCTGCATTTCCTGGATCTTGAATCTGCCAAAAATATGCGATTCGCTTTGGCGAAAGTTCTTCCAATAGGCCCAAAGTGAAATCACGGTATTTACAGAGCGCAAGGATTCCCTGCGGTGAATCGGTATCAGACATCGCGCTCATGACCTGGTCAGTAAGAAAAATTAGCTGATGTTTTTCGAGCATTTGTTCTGAGAATTCTTGGCGTAATTTTTCATGACCCGCCTGCGTCACATAGATGATCTCAATGATCGGGGCGCTGGAAACTTGCGGAGAAATTGCACTTCGCAGAGACTGCATGCCATCAGCGATGAAGGTTGACTCTTCTCTGCGCAGCTTTTTTCCGCGAGAACCCAAAAGAGCCTTCACTCGTTCCACATGAGGAGAGTGAAGGCTCGTAATTGGTGAGTGACTCATGAAGAAATTACCTTCACGTGGTTAGCCAACGACAATATGTTTGCGAGCTACTTCAACGAGGGCTGCAAAGGCTGCAGGATCATTGGTAGCAAGCTCTGAGAGCACGCGACGATCAACTTCAATCTCAGCAGCCTTGAGGCCCTGGATGAATCGGTTGTAGGTCAGACCATTTGCACGTGTACCAGCGTTGATACGCTGGATCCAAAGTCGACGGAAGTCGCCCTTCTTATCCTTGCGATCATTAAATGCATAGACGAGTGAATGAGTGACTTGCTCTTTAGCTTTACTGAAGAGACGCGAACGTTGTCCACGGTAGCCAGCTGCGCGCTCGAGGGTGGTACGACGCTTCTTTGCTGCGTGTACTCCGCGTTTTACTCTTGCCATCTCAGCTCCCCTTTACTTCAGGCCGAGCATGCGCTTGGCGGTCATGGCGACAGTTTTTTTACCAGTTGCATCATTGCTGAGGCGACGAGTGATTCGTGAAGATTTATGCTCAAGAAGGTGGCGCTTACCGGCACGTTCATGCATAACTTTTCCAGTTCCAGTGAGGCGGAAGGTCTTCTTCGCACCACTGTGGGTCTTCATCTTTGGCATTTCTTCCTCTTCTCTATCCTTTTTTTAAAACTCTTTGAAATCTTCTTTAAATCTCAGTCACTTCTTTAGCTGGCGCTACCTTCTTGATTGAGCCCTTCTTAATAAGTGGTCCAAGGACCATCGTCATCGAACGGCCTTCCTTCTTCGGAGCGAACTCAACTGCAGCGACTCCGACCAACTCTTCCGAAAGCTTCATCAGCAATCGGTAGCCCATTTCTGGACGAGTTTGCTCACGGCCACGAAATTGGACTGTTACCTTGACCTTGTCACCTGCACGAAGAAACTTTTCGATGTGATTTCGCTTTGTTTCATAATCGTGCGGTTCAATCTTTAGACCGAGACGCATCTCCTTCACCACAATGTGGGTCTGGTTCTGACGAGCTTCACGTGCCTTCTGCGCGATTTCGTATTTGTACTTACCGAAATCCATAATCTTGCAGACAGGTGGTTGGGCGTCGGGTGAAATTTCAACAAGGTCTAAACCGACTTCATCTGCCATAGACAGAGCTCTATCAATTTCTACGATGCCGACTTGGTCACCTTCGTGCCCGATTAGGCGCACCTGTGGAACGCGAATTCGATCATTGATTCTTAGATCGCTGATAAGTAAATCCTCTCCGTTGCTATAAGCAAGTAGCGATAGCCGCACAAGAGAGAAAGGCGTTGATTACTCAACTCAATCATTGAACACCTTCAAGCCATTGCGGGCTTGAACTGTTCTTACTTGACCAACCAGCCTAAGCCGGTGAGGTGGGAGCGGCTAGCTCCACTTGATGGTCGTAAGGGTACCTTGCCGAAGCGAAAGAGTGAAATGGGGGTGCTCATCCCCCAATCGCGTGAACTCCCCCGTCTACATGGATCATCTCACCAGTGGTCTTTGGGAACCAATCAGAGAGCAGTGCGACAACGCCGCGTGCTGCTGGTTCTGGGTCGCTCGTGTCCCAATCCAAAGGCGCACGAGATTTCCAGACACTTTCAAAATCTTCAAAACCTGGAATCGATTTTGCCGCCATCGTTTTGATGGGACCAGCCGCGATCATATTAACCCGCACATTCTCTCTGCCAAGATCTCGAGCCAGATAGCGCGAGGTTGATTCGAGAGCAGCTTTCGCAACCCCCATCCAGTCATACTTCGGCCAGGCCACTCGCGCATCAAAGGTCAATCCAACAACGCTGGCACCTTCAGGTCGAAAGAGCGGCCGCGCCGCCATAGTCAGCGATTTCAGTGAGTATGCCGAGACTTGGACCGCTGTTGAAACGTCAGCCCACTCAGTGTTTAAGAAATTGCCTCCGAGTGCGCTCTCTGGCGCAAAACCAATTGAGTGAACGACGCCATCCAAATGCGGTAAAAATTCCTTCACACTTTGAGCTAGCTCTGAAAGCTGCTCCTCGTTAGTGACATCTAACTCGAGAACTTCTGCCGGGATGGGAAGGCGCTTAGCGATTCGTTCTGTGATACTCAATCCTCGACCGAAACCGGTCAGCAGGACATGCGCACCCTCTTCCTGTGCCAATTTAGCCACATGGAAAGCGATAGATGATTCCATAAGAACGCCTGTCACCAGAATATTTTTTCCTGAAAGTAACGCCATTAGTGACCCATTCCTAATCCACCGTCCACTGGAATTATGGCTCCAGTGATGTAAGCCGCTTCGGGTGAAGCGATGAAATATACAACTTCGGCAATCTCCTCTGATGAGGCAAATCTCGAGAGTGGAATCTGACTCATATATTTCTCTCTGGTCTGTTCCGGAAGAGCAGCCGTCATATCCGTTTCCACAAAACCAGGGGCAATAACGTTAAAAGTTATTCCGCGGCTTCCGTATTCACGAGCTAGCGAACGAGCTAGCCCTACTAAGCCACTTTTTGTTGCAGCATAATTAGCTTGGCCGGCCGAACCTAAGAGCCCAACTACAGAACCAACAAAGATGACTCGACCTGAGCGTTTCTTCATCATCTGTGTCAGGCTTCGTTGAGCTACGCGAAAAGAGCCAGTTAAATTTGTATCGACAACATCTTCAAAATCTGATTCACTCATTCGAACCGATAGACCATCTTTTGTGATTCCGGCGTTTGAGATCAACACATCAACCGGCCCGAATCGAGCTTCAATATCTTTGAAGGCAAGCTCGACGCTTTCAGAATTAGTCACATCCATCACAACACTTTCAAGACCTGGTTGCGGATTTCCTGACCGAACGCTCACGATGACAAGGTCGCCGGCCCGAGAAAAGCGCTGCGCGATGGCCAAACCGATACCTCTATTGCCACCCGTGACGAGGACCACTCGCTTACCTCTTACATCCATGGCTTAAAATTACTGCGTACTGATGCGTACCCCAAGAACATTCACTCATCAAGCATAAGTTTCCTCGAGCCAATACTCTTCAGCCATGAGAAAAGCACGGCTCCGTCAACCTAAGCCAGCTTCGGTTGTTTCGATCACCTCGGCCACCGAGGGTTTGACGGAAGAGCAATCTGGTCGAGCCCGCCGTTACTTCATCTCGATGATGATCCGAACAGCATGCTTTATTTTGACTGTTCTTCTGCCGAGCCCTTACCGATGGATTGCACTTGTCGGCGCCGTTGGACTTCCTTATGTTGCGGTCGTTATTGCTAATGCTGGACGGGAAACAATCTCCGGGAAGAACGCCGTACTATCTTCAAAATTTACAGCAAAGCTGAACCAGAGAGCGATTGCCGCTGGTAAAGATCAAAGTAAAGACCCTGCTTAACGACTAGTTCTTCATGGGTTCCTCGCTCAGCAATCAACCCGTTCTCTAATACAAGAATCTGATCTGCTTGCTGAATTGTCGACAACCGATGTGCGATGACGATACTTGTTCGACCAATCAGAGCTGCTTTCAGTGCTTCCTGAACCAGCGCCTCATTCTCGGAGTCCAAGTGTGCGGTCGCTTCATCCAAGATCACAATGCTTGGCGCCTTCAAAAGCAATCTAGCAATCGCCAACCTCTGCTTTTCGCCACCAGAGAGCCGATGTCCTCGCTCTCCCACGACCGTATCAAAACCATTTGGAAGGGTAGAAATAAAATTCCAAATCTGCGCAGATTCGCAGGCCGACCTCATCTCTTCTAGGGTCGCGTCAGGCTTTGCATACCTTAAGTTGGCGACAATCGAATCGTGGAACATATGTGAATCTTGTGTAACTACCCCGATTTTTTCGCGCAATGACTTGATTGAATAATCACGGATATCAATCCCATTGACTGCGATTGAGCCACCAGTCACGTCATACAGCCTAGGAAGCAGACCTGAGATTGTGCTTTTGCCTGCACCAGAGGGGCCAACGAGAGCCGTAAGCGTTCCTGGCGGTGTTGAGAATGAAATTCCCTTCAGCACCACGCCAGAGTCAATAACTTCCTTCTTCGCAGTCATTTCAAGTGAGGCAAGAGAAATCTGCTCAGCTGTCGGGTAACTAAAGAGAACATTTGTGAACGTGACTTCCGGTGTGGCGGATTTAAGCTCTGCAGCACCGACGCGATCTTGAACCATGGGTTCTAGATCTAGAACTTCGAATACTCGCTCAAATGATACGAGCGCAGTCATTATGTCTACTCGGACGTTTGAAAGCGCTGTTAACGGTCCATAGAGCCGGGCAAGTAATGCGGTGATTGCAAGCAGAGTTCCGACTGTGATCGAACCTTTTATCGCAAGATGCCCGCCAATCCCGTAGGCAATTGCAGTCGCAATTGCGGCGACAGATGTGATGGCAATGAAGAAGAATCGGTTGAGAATTGCAATCTTGATTCCCATATCGGCAACACTTCTGGCCTTGGTGCGAAAATTCTTATGCTCATAACTCTTGTCGCCGTAGAGCGAGACTAAAAGTGCCCCTGAAACGTTGAACCGCTCGGTCATCGTCGAGGACATCTCAGCATTGAGATTAAATGAATCTCGAGTAAGTGCAGCTAATTTTCGTCCAATGGCCTTAGTTGGAAAGAGAAAAATTGGTAGGAGCAATAGTGAGAGAACGGTGATCTGCCACGAGAGCGTCGCCATGGCCCCAGTCACAAGAATTAGGCTTAAAACATTGCTGATGGTTCCAGAAAGCGTTGAGGTAAATGCCTGTTGCGCGCCAATCACATCAGAATTCAATCGACTGATGAGCGCGCCCGTTTGGGTTCGAGTGAAGAATGCTATTGATTGGCGTTGTACATGTTCAAAGACTTTAGTGCGCAAATCAAAGATCAGACCTTCACCGATGTGTGCCGAGAACCAGCGACCAGCCATATTTACACAAACATCAATGACCGCAAGAGCACCAACTAAGAGCGCCAGTTTGGTGACTAAAGCGCCATTCTTTGGAATAACTCCGTGATCTAAGAGGTCACGCAACAGAAGAGGTGTTGCAACAACGAGTGCAGAGTCAATCATGACCGTAAATAGAAAGATCGCTAAATATAATTTGTACGGCTTTGCGAACTCGACTATGCGTTTGAATGTGCCCGCTTTTAGTTTCTGATTTTTGACAGATTGATCTTGGGTAAGCGAACGCATCGCCATCCAATTTCCATGCATAGACACTCTCTAAATGGGTCCAAGCTCTGTTTAGACTGTGAAGCCGATAGCGCGGAGTTGCTCGCGGCCATCATCACTAATGCGGTTTGGACCCCAAGGCGGCATCCACACCCAATTGATCTTGACGTCAGAAGTCAGATCCTGCAATACCGAACGAGTTTGATCTTCGATGACATCTTGCAACGGACAGGCTGCAGAGGTCAAGGTCATATCCAGAACTGCAATATTATTTTCATCAACTTGCATGTCATAAACTAAGCCTAAGTCGACAACGTTAATGCCAAGTTCGGGATCGATGACATCCTTCATCGCCTCGGTTACATCGTCAATAGAAGCAGCCATCATTCGCTCATTTCTCTTGCTTGTAGTGAGGCATCTTTGAAAGCCATCCACCCTAAGAGTGCGCATTTTACCCTTGCTGGGAACTTTGAGACGCCAGCTAAGGCGATGCCATCTTCGAGAATCTCTTCGTCTCCCGTCATTTGGCCCTTGCTCGCCATCAACTCCGAGAAATGATCAATGATCTTGAGAGCCTCATCAACCTCTTTGCCCAGGACTAGCTCAGTCATGATCGACACGCTTGCTTGCGAGATTGAACAACCCACTCCGTCCCAAGAAATGCTCTTCACTCGATCAGAGTCCAATAAGAGATTGAGGGTAATCTCATCACCACAACTGGGATTGACGTGATGGACTTCGGCGCTCTTCTCGAGCAGCAGCCCCTTGTTTTTCGGAGACTTGTAGTGGTCAAGAATTACCGCCTGGTAGAGGGAATCTAGCTCCATCAGATCACCTTAAAGTATTTCTGAGTTTCAACGATCTTCTCGACCAAGGTATCAATATCCGAAAGATCGTTGTACAAATAGAACGAGGCGCGAGTAGTGCCGGCGATTCCGTATTTGCGCATCAGCGGCCATGCACAGTGATGGCCAGTGCGAACTGCAATTCCGTATTGGTCCAAAACTTGACCAACGTCGTGCGGGTGAACGCCTTCAACCGTAAAGGAGAGCGCTCCCCCTCGATCCTTCATATCCAAAGGCCCAATCACTGTGACACCAGGTAATTGAGTGAACTGATCAAGTGCGTATTTCGTCAAAGCGATTTCATGATGATGAATCTTCGACATTCCAATTTTTGATAGGTACTCCAAGGCGGCGCCCAAACCGACCGCCTGCGCCATATTAGGAACCCCTGCCTCAAACTTTCTGGGAGCGGGCGCCCACGTAGCGGACTCCATCGTGACTGTCTCAATCATTGAGCCACCAAATAAAAATGGCTCCATCTCTTCGAGCAGTTCGGATTTTCCCCACATCACGCCAACCCCAGTTGGGCCGACTGCCTTATGCCCTGAGAAGACAAAGAAGTCAACGCCGAGTGCTCGGACGTTAATTTCAAAATGTGGCGCAGATTGGCAGCCATCAAGAACAACCACCGCCCCTACATCGTGAGCTTTGTTCACTATTTCAGTAAGCGGGTTGATCGTTCCCAAAACATTGGATTGATGAGTGATCGCGACTATTTTTGTCTTTGATGTGATCAAGCTATCGATCTTGCTGAGGTCCAGTCTTCCTTCAGCTGTGACTGGAAACCAGGTAAGAACGGCACCAGTTCGTTTTGCCAACTGTTGCCATGGAATCAGATTTGCATGATGTTCCATCTCTGACACAACAATCTGATCACCAGGCGCAATTGCAAATCTGCCAGTCCTGGAATTGCCAAAGGAGTAGGAAATCAAGTTGAGTGACTCGGTTGCCCCTTTGGTGAAGACCACTTCACTCTCTTGTGCGCCAATGAATGCCGCAACTTTTTTACGTGCACCCTCATATGCTTCAGATGCTTCCTCTGCCAACAAGTGGGCGCCGCGGTGAACTGCCGCGTTGTGGCGTTCATAGAATTCGCGCTCTGCATCCATCACCTGTCGAGGTTTTTGGCTGGTCGCACCACTATCGAGATAAATAAGTGGATTTCCCCCTCGCATAGTGCGAGCAAAGATCGGGAAATCCTCTTTAATCTTCGTGACGTCAAGCGCAAGATCTGGAGCTAGGTTTTTCATCATGTGTACGGTGATCTATGAGATGAATTATGCAGTGACGTACTCTGCATAGCCATTCTCTTCCAGCTTGGTCGCAAGCTCTGGTCCGCCGGCTTCAACGATACGACCAGCGGCGAAGACGTGAACAAAGTCAGGCTTGATGTAACGAAGGATGCGTGTGTAGTGGGTAATCAACATGACGCCCAAATCTGAATTCTCCTTGATGCGATTGACACCTTCTGAAACAACCCGAAGCGCATCTACGTCAAGACCTGAGTCCGTCTCATCCAGAATTGCAATCTTTGGCTTGAGGAGCTCCATCTGCAAAATCTCGTGGCGCTTCTTTTCACCACCCGAGAATCCTTCATTGACATTGCGCTCTGAGAACGCTGGATCCATGCTGAGTGCGCTCATAGCTTCTTTAACTTCGCCAACCCAGGTACGAACCTTTGGTGCTTCACCACGAATTGCGGTGACAGCAGTGCGTAAGAAGTTGGAAACTGAAACTCCTGGGACCTCAACTGGGTATTGCATTGCAAGGAAGAGACCAGCCTTGGCGCGCTCATCCACCTTCATGTCAAGGATATCTGCACCATCTAAGGAAACGCTGCCACCGGTAATGATGTACTTGGGATGGCCGGCGATCGAATAGGCCAACGTGGACTTACCTGAACCATTTGGTCCCATGATTGCGTGCGTTTCACCGGAATTAATCGTGAGGTCGACGCCGCGCAGTATTTGCTTCATTCCCTCATCAGTCTCAACTGCGACCTGAAGATTCTTAATAACGAGTGTGCTCATAGTGTGTTCCTTACTGTTCGGTGACAATTATTGATTCACCCTCGCGGGTTACCTGAAAAGTTTCAAGTGGTGCAGTTGCAGGAGGAGTGAGCGCGGCGCCAGTGCGCAGATCAAACTCTGCGCCGTGGAGCCAACATTCAATTTTAAAATCCGAAATATCGCCTTCTGATAATGCGGCCTCAGAGTGTGAACAAGTATCAGAAACAGCGAAAACTTCATCACCGATACGAGCTAAGCAGACCGGCTTGCCATTAACCTCAATACGCTGTGGCTTGCCTTCTTGAAGATCTGCCAGAGCTACCGAGGTCATATGATTTCAACTTTCGAAAGTTCTTGATCGATTCGGTTCATAATCCGCTCTTCAATCGCTTCAATATTCATCTTGCTTAGTATTTCCAAGAAGAAACCGCGAATAACCAGGCGCTTTGCTTGACTCTCGGGAATACCGCGAGACTGCAAGTAGAAGAGCTGTTCATCATCAAATCGACCAGTCGTTGAGGCGTGACCCGCTCCAACGATCTCACCAGTTTCAATCTCTAAATTGGGGACAGAATCAGCGCGAGCACCATCTGAAAGAAGCAAGTTGCGGTTCAGTTCATACGTATCGGTACCCTCAGCGGCAGCACGGATAAATACATCCCCGATCCACACTGTTCGTGCACCATTACCAGAGAGGGCGCCTTTGTAATTTACACGTGATTTGGCATGCGCGACATTGTGCTCAACGTGAATTCGATGCTCAAGGTGCTGTCCATCTGTTGCGAAGTAGAGACCAAAGAGTTCGGCGGATGATCCCGGGCCTGCATACTCAATCGTTGGGAGGAGCCGAACGAGCGAGCCGCCCACTGTGATGACAACGGAGGTGAAAGAAGCATCTTTGCTGACGACTGCGTGATGTCTGGCTAAATGTACTGCGTCGTTCTGCCACTCTTGCAGGGTGATAAACGTCAATGAAGAGCCTGGCTCTAAGATCATTTCGATCTCTTCACCTAGCGTCATTGATCCTTCATTTTCAATCACAATCGTTGACTTCGAATGATTGCCTGCCCGAATGAGAAGGCGAGAGATCTCCGGTTCTAGCCCAAGACTTTTTCTGGAGAGAATAAGTGGAGTTTCACACTCAGCGTTTGCAGCAATCTGAATGACCGCCACCTGATGTGCGCCTTCACGAACTCTAGAGACAACGATGTCATCTGTAGATGAAAAAGGGAGTACTTCTTCGCGGGGCTGGATTGTGAAGGTTATTCCTTCAACGCCTTCGCGCGGTGCTAGAGAAATTCGATCAAGCGCCGGAACGCTCAGATCGTGAAGCCCGCGGATTCTAGAGAGTGGAGTAAAGCGCCAGGCCTCTTCGCGTCCAGTTGGAGTGAGGTAATTGGTGGTAGTTAGCGTCATTAGCCAACTGCCCCTTCCATCTGCATCTCAATGAGGCGATTAAGTTCTAGTGCGTATTCCATAGGCAATTCGCGAGCAACTGGTTCGATAAATCCACGAACAATCATCGCCATTGCCTCATCTTCTGAAAGCCCGCGCGACATCAGATAGAAGAGCTGGTCATCAGAAATCTTTGAAACTGTTGCTTCGTGCCCCATAGAGACATCGTCTTCGCGGATATCAACATACGGATATGTATCCGAACGTGAGATCGTGTCAACGAGGAGAGCATCACATTTGACGGTCGATTTTGAATGATGTGCACCCTCTTGCACTTGCACGAGGCCTCGATATGAAGTTCGACCACCGCCGCGTGCAACTGACTTCGAAATAATGGTTGAAGAAGTGTATGGAGCCGCATGCACCATCTTCGCGCCAGCATCTTGGTGTTGACCTTCGCCAGCGAATGCGATCGAGAGAGTTTCACCTTTTGCATGTGGACCCATCAAGAGAACAGCAGGATACTTCATGGTGACCTTGGAGCCAATATTTCCATCGATCCACTCCATAGTGGCGCCTTCAGCGCAGGTGGCGCGCTTAGTCACAAGGTTGTACACATTGTTTGACCAATTTTGAATTGTTGTGTAGCGAACGCGCGCGTTCTTTTTCACAATTATTTCAACTACCGCTGAGTGCAATGAGTCAGAGGAGTAAATAGGTGCGGTGCAGCCTTCAACATAGTGAACATATGAACCCTCATCAGCAATTATGAGCGTGCGTTCAAATTGCCCCATATTCTCTGTATTAATACGGAAATATGCTTGCAATGGAATATCGACGTGGACACCCTTTGGAATGTAGATAAAGGATCCACCTGACCAGACAGAGGTATTGAGCGCAGCAAACTTGTTATCTCCAACTGGAATAACAGTTCCAAAGTACTCTTTAAAGAGCTCTTCGTGCTCACGCAATCCGGTATCTGTATCGACAAAAATCACGCCAAGCGCTTCTAAATCCTCGCGGATTGAGTGATAAACGACCTCGGACTCGTATTGCGCCGCTACACCTGCAACGAGGCGATTGCGCTCTGCATCTGGAATTCCAAGACGATCATAAGTATTGCGAATGTCCTCTGGCAGATCTTCCCAGGACTGAGCTTGCTTCTCAGTTGAGCGAACAAAGTATTTGATTGTGTCGAAGAAAATACCAGTCAGATCTGAGCCCCACGTCGGCATGGGCTTCTTTTCAAAGAGCGAGAGACCCTTTAAGCGAAGATCGAGCATCCATTGTGGCTCTGATTTCTTCGCAGAGATATCACGAACCACTGCTTCATCAAGGCCGCGTTTAGCATTGTCACTCGCCTGGTTCTTATCAGCCCAACCGTATTCGTAGGTTCCAATGCCATCGAGCTCTGGGTGTGCAGCGTCGAAATCCGATGTGTCTGGCTTGATTGTCACATCACTCATGATGAGGCCCCTACTTTCTTCTTTAGTTGAGATGGAACGTTTGTTGATGGTTCTTGGTGAGGAAGAAAACCTTTGGGAATAAAGGTTGTACAAACGCCATCGCCATGCGCGATGGTTGCTAGGCGTTGGACATGAGTACCAAGAAGCCTGGAGATTGCTTCAGTTTCAGCGTCGCATAACTCAGGAAACTGCGCCGCTACGTGTGCAACTGGGCAGTGATTCTGGCAAAGCTCTTGTCCTGCTGGATTCTCCTTGACGTTAGCTGCAAAGCCATCCCCCGTTAGGAAGTCGGCAAGAGCTTCACTCTTTTCACGGTGCTGGTTCTCTTTTGCAGTGAGAAATTTTTCGGCGCGACGTTCGATATCTTCCGCTCTACTAATAGCAAACTCAGAAAGTAGATGAGCACCGTTTTTGGTTGCCATAAAACGAAGTGCTGAGACCGCTAGATCGTCGTAGGACTGTTCAAACTTCTCGCGGCCAAGATCAGTTACCAGGAAGAGCTTCGCCGGACGTCCGCGTCCCCTTGAAAGCGCACTCGTTTTATGTGCTTCACGAGATGCCAGGACTCCTTCGGAAATTAATGAGTCGAGATGACGCCTGATACCGGCTGAGGTGATCTTCAATTTAGCCGCTAGATTAGCGGCGGAAGTTGGGCCAGACTCCACAATCTGGCGCACGACTAAGTCTCGGGTGCGCATATCTGGCTCTACCTTTTTCACAACAGAAGTGTTGCGTAATTCCCCATTTTTAGCCACCCCAAGCCGGTGGCGGCCAGTATGACCTGCACCTCTTTCTCTTCTCTGTGGCCGGCCGTTCGCTTTGCGGGGAATACTCTTAGCCCGTGCCAGCCCTTCGCCTGAAAAAATTCATCTACACCGCGCTTGTGGTGATTCAGGCAGGAATTTTGGTGACTGGTGGCCTGGTGCGTATCACCGCATCTGGGCTGGGCTGCCCAACCTGGCCGCAGTGCACAGGTACTTCAATAGCTCCGGTTAAGGGTCAGATTCAGGGCCCGGTCCATGCATGGATTGAATTCGGCAACCGTCTACTCACCGTTCTCCTCTTTGTAGCCATCATCGCGGCAATAATTGGAGTGATTCGGTGGCGAAGCGACTATCCAAACAACTCTGAGCGGCTAGCAATTTTTCGATTGGCTTTCATTCAATTTCTAGGAATCGTTGCTCAAATTATTGTCGGCGGAATTTCAGTCCTCACCCATCTCAATCCCCTTGTTGTTGGTTTGCACTTTCTGATCTCAATCTTTCTGATTGCATCGACGCTCTCTCTGCGTCAGCGAGTATTGAAGAAGGAGCGCGTGAGCGTTGAAGGCAATGAGCTCTTGCTGACCCGGTTACTTCTTTTGCTGACATTTACCATAATCGTTATCGGAACATTGGTGACGGGGTCGGGTCCGTACGCCGGAGATATCCAGGCGCCTCGCTATCATTTTGATTCTCAGAAAGTCGCGCTTTTGCACGCCGATCTGGTGATCGCACTGGTTGCTCTTACCTTTTCGTTGATCCTCATGAGTAAGGCGAACAAGCCGAGAATTCATCTCTTTTTTGCTCTAATTTTGAGTCAGGGCCTTATCGGGTACTTACAGTATTTTACCCACCGCCCCGAATATTTAGTTATCGCTCACTTGATCGGCCAAGATCTAGTGTGGCTCTCGATCTGGGACATAGCTTTTTCCGGAAATGTCTTATCAACCACTAAAAAGAAGTCAGGTGTATCGCAATGAACCGTCAGCCATGGAGCAGTGAGGATGACCGGGCAGTCGCAGTGGCCAGAGCGCTAGCAGCTGATGCCGTTCAAAAAGTTGGCAATGGTCATCCTGGTACAGCAATGGCTCTCGCTCCGGTGGCATATACGCTCTTCCAAAGATTTCTCAAACACGATCCAACTCATCCAGAATGGTTGGGCCGTGATCGCTTCGTTCTCTCGGCTGGCCACTCATCACTCACTTTGTACATTCAGCTCTATTTGTCAGGCTATGGCTTATCTCTAGATGACCTCAAAGCATTTCGCACCGCTGCTTCGCTGACTCCGGCGCATCCCGAATATGGCCACACGAAAGGTGTCGAAATCACGACCGGCCCACTCGGTTCAGGAATTTCGTCAGCGGTCGGAATGGCTATGGCTGCGCGTTTTGAGAAGGGGCTACTTGATCCGCAGGGTGCAACAACACTCTTTGATCACAATATTTGGGTGATTGCCTCTGATGGCGACCTTCAAGAAGGCATGAGTAGTGAAGCGTCATCGCTGGCTGGAACTCAAGAACTTGGAAACCTCAAAGTAATTTATGACGATAATCGAATCTCAATTGAGGGTGATACTCACGTCTCCTTTACCGAGGATGTCTCGGCTCGTTACCTTGCTTATGGCTGGCACGTGATTGAAGTCGCTGCACAAGGTTCTGGGGATGTTGACCGTGACGCCTTAGAGATTGCGATGGATCAAGCAGTGAGCATTTCAGATCGCCCAGTTCTCATACGAGTGAAAACCGTCATCGCCTGGCCGGCGCCGAAAGCAAGAGGAACTTCAAAGGCGCATGGCTCGGCACTCGGCGCAGAGGAGATCGCTGCGACCAAAATTGAACTTGGCCTCAATCCCGACGAAAGTTTCATTGCACCTGATGATGTCATCAAACATGCACGCCTGGTGATGGAACGAGGTTCACAATCTCGCTCTGAGTGGGAAGCTAAATTCTCAGAATGGTCAGCTAAGAACCCCGACAAAGCAGCGCTCTTGGCTCGCCTGCAAAAGCGTGAACTTCCGGTGCAATGGGAGAAATCAATCCCGACCTTTGGAACCGATAAAGAGATTGCAACCCGAGCAGCATCAGGCAAGATTATTAATGCAATCGCAGAAGTGCTTCCTGAATTCTGGGGAGGCTCTGCTGATTTAGGAGAATCTAATAACACCTCGATCGAAGGCGGCGAATCTTTCCTCCCTGCAACAAGTGCTATGAAAGATGCGAACCCTTACGGGCGCATAATTCACTTTGGAATTCGTGAACATGCAATGGGAGCTATCCTCAATGGAATTGCCCTTCATGGGCTATCGCGTTCATTTGGTGGCACCTTCTTAGTCTTTGCCGATTACATGCGTGGGTCCGTCCGCTTGGCAGCCCTGATGGATATCCCATCCACCTTTGTCTGGACTCACGACTCTGTAGGTGTTGGTGAGGATGGCCCAACCCACCAGCCAGTGGAGCATGTTGCTGCACTACGCGCGATTCCAAATCTTGCAGTTGTCAGGCCGGCTGATGCCAATGAGACCGCTATCGCTTGGCGAGAAATATTGACTCGCAACAAGCCAGTGGGAATCATCCTTTCTCGGCAGAACTTGCCGGTCTTCGATCGTGATATCTGCGCATCTGCTGAAGGGGTTGCAAAGGGAGCTTATGTTCTTAAAGATTGTGAAGGCGCGCCAGATGTCATCATCATCGCAACTGGTTCTGAAGTTCAATACGCAATCGGTGCCCAAGTTATTTTGGCATCCGATGGGATCAAAGCCCGAGTCGTTTCTGCTCCTTGCCTTGAATGGTTTGCTGCACAATCCGATTCCTACAAGGAATCTGTCCTATCAAGTTCTGTGAAGGCGCGAGTGAGCGTAGAAGCCGGAATCGCTCTTGGTTGGCGTGAGCTCATCGGTGATGCTGGAGTTGCGGTTTCACTCGAGCACTTTGGCGCATCAGCTGCTGCTGGTGTGCTCTTCAAAGAGTACGGCTTCACCTCAGAAAATGTTGCAGTTAGTGCTCGTGAATCGATCAAGAAAGCAGGAGTCCGATGAACCACCTCCAAGAAATCTCTGATGCTGGAGTATCTATCTGGCTCGATGATCTCTCCAGAGATCGGCTTCAAAGCGGTTCGCTTGAAAAGCTCATCGCCGATTCACACGTGGTTGGAGTGACCACGAATCCAAGTATTTTCTCGGCTGCCATATCTGGCTCAACCTTGTATCGAGATGACATCCTCTCGCTGCGAAAAGCTGGGAAAAGTACCTCTGAAATCGTCACTGAATTAACTACTTCTGATGTTCGCCAAGCTGCAGACCTTTTCCTGCCAACATTTTTAGCGACTAAGGAGCAAGATGGACGCGTGAGTATTGAGGTTGACCCACAACTTGCCTATCAAACATCAGCAACCGTTGAGCGGGGGCTTTACTTACACTCCCTCGTAAACCGGCCAAACATCTTGATCAAGGTTCCTGCCACCATAGAAGGCTTGCCTGCGATTGAGGAGCTTACTGCTCAAGGAGTTAGTGTTAACGTCACGTTGATTTTCTCGGTTGAACGGTATGAAGCAGTCATGGGCGCTTATGCGCGAGGTCTAGAGCGACGCTTGGCAAAAGGTGAATCTCTGAAGAGCATTCACTCTGTGGCCTCATTCTTCGTCAGTCGAATTGATGCACAGATAGATGCACAGCTTGATTCACTTTCAGCCACAAACGCTGACTCGTCAAAACTTCGAGGACTGGCAGCGATAGCAAATGCACATCTTGCTTACCAGGCATTTTTGGAGCATCTGCGTACTGAGCGTTGGCAAAAATTGGCTGCAGCCGGCGCCAACGTGCAACGTCCGTTATGGGCCTCTACTGGAGTCAAAGATAAGGCGTATGACAAGACGAGGTATGTTGTGGAACTCGTTGCAAAGCACGTAGTGAACACCATGCCAGAGGCAACTTTGGATGAAGTTCGTTCACATGGACAGGCTCACGGAGATACCATAAGCGCGAACTTCGAACGTGCGCACGAAATTTTTGATTCCCTCGCTGCTGCTGGAATTAATTTTTCAAAAATAGTTGCCGATCTAGAGGATGATGGCGTTTCTAAGTTTGAAAAGGCATGGCTCGAGTTACTCTCCAATGTTGAGGCGGTCGAATAATGTCAATCTCCTTCACTCTTAAGAGCAATCCCAGCGATAAGTTACTTTTAGATCTACATCTTGCAGCGCAGAGGCTCGCGGCGAAAGATTCAACACTCTGGGGTGAATCTGCGCAGCTAGAAGCCAGCGAACGCCTGAATTGGATTGACCTCCCTTCCTCCTCAGAATTGCTCATCCCTCAAATCCACTCACTTGTCGAATGGGCATCTTCCAGTGGATTAACAGATGTTATTTTGGCGGGGATGGGTGGTTCATCCTTGGCGCCCGAAGTATTTGCCAAAACCTTTGGGAAGAATCTCACCGTTTTAGATACAACCGATCCTGACCAAATCAAAGCAGCAATCCCATCTTCTCTATCACAGACCGTCATCATCGTTGGCTCTAAATCTGGATCGACAATTGAAACTGCAAGCCACAAAGCCTTATTTACGGAATTGATTTTAGAAGCTGGTTTGAAAGTGGCCGACCATCTCGTGATCATTACCGATCCTTCCTCACCGCTCGATCAATCTTCACGGAAAGAAGGCTTGCGCGTAATTAATGCCGATCCATTCGTTGGAGGTCGATATAGCGCTCTCAGTGCCTTTGGGTTGGTTCCGGCTGCCTTACTTGGAATTGATATCGCTGAAGTCCTCGCAAGTGCTTTGACTGCTGCGAAAGATTTTATATTGCCGAATTCTGCGCCGATCAACTTGGCGGCGGCACTCTTTGAATCTGGGCAGCAAAATATCGGATTTATCGATGCAGGTTCGCAGACTCCCGGGCTCGGAGATTGGGTTGAGCAGTTAGTTGCAGAATCAACTGGCAAGAATCAGACAGGTCGGCTGCCGATAGTTCTAGAGAGCTCGGATGCGCCCTTAGCCGGCTCTGGATTCCGTGTCAGTTTCACTGATTCAACTTCGGCTGATGCTGTGGTCACTGGCTCATTGGGCGAACAATTTATTCTTTGGGAATGGATCACAGCGCTACTCAGCATTCCACTCGGTGTAGATCCATTTAATCAACCGAATGTGACCGAAGCGAAGGAGCGCACCGGCGCACTCTTAGAAACATGGTCAGATGGCAAAGTTCCGGTGCAGCAGCCAGTTTTTGAAAGCTCGAACCTGCAAATTTTTTCAGAATCCTCGGCCGAAACTCTCTCGGAGCAACTCAGCGAGTTCTTAACGAAGGATTCACATTACATATCAGTGATGGCCTATTTGGCTCGCGGCCTTGACGATGAGATCCTAAAAATAAGATCACTTCTCGCCAGCCGCACTCAGCGCGGAGTTACTTTTGGTTGGGGTCCTAGGTTTTTGCATTCAACTGGACAATTCCATAAGGGTGGGCAACATAATGGTGCCTTCATTCAAATCACCGGAGATAACCTGAAAGATGTAGCAATCCCGGGTAAGAACTTCTCGTTTCATACCTTGCTGATGGCACAGGCTCTTGGCGACGGCGAAGCTCTTGCTAGTCGTAACTTCCCTTTAATCAGAATTCACCTCAAGAATCGTGAAGCTGGAATTAAAGAATTACTTGCAGCTCTTGCTTAAAAGATTAAAAATTTAGAAGTTTTTAATCTTCCCCACGAAGGTGAGCGAGTGCATCCTCCAAAATCTTCTTAGCTTCTGCTTCGCTGCGCCGCTCTTTTACATAAGCCAAGTGGGTCTTGTAAGGCTCGTTCTTCACCGGCAGCGGAGGCTTCTTTTGGTCGAGCCCAGCAGGATAACCGCATCGAGGGCAGTCCCACTCGGCTGGAATCTGCACTGTGCCATCTTCGGCAAATGAAGGTCTAGTCTCGTGGCCATTTGCGCACCAATAGGAAACTCTGAAACGTCCGATAGCTTCACCGCGTTCGGCTTCACCCATTGGGCCTGCTCCGACGCGACTACCGCGGATTGCACTACCTGCCATAATTTCTTCTTCTTCCTTCTTCTTTTGCTCTTAGTTCTATTACTTCTATTACTTCTATTACTTCTATTACTTCTATTACTTCTTGAGAACCAGGCTAAGAGCGACAACTCCAGCGAACCAGAGGCCGCCAATCACAATGGTAATGCGATCGAGGTTTCTTTCAACGACTGAAGAGCCGCCATAGTTAGAGGAGACGCCACCACCAAAGAGATCTGAGAGACCAGAGCCCTTTCCTTTATGGAGCAGAACTAAAACCACCATAAGTACGCTGGTGAGTACGAGCAGGATTGAAAGTGCCAAGACCACGTGATAACTCCTTTTGACAGGGGTACAGGATACCCCGAAACGAGAATGAATTTATGCGTGAGCAACCCGGTGAAACGTGGCAATTCTGGCAAATTCTTCTGGATCTAGGCTTGCGCCTCCTACGAGCACTCCATCGACATTGGGCTGTTTCATAATCTCGATGATATTTGAAGATTTAACTGATCCGCCGTAGAGAATGCGAGCTGCGGCTGCGATCTCTTCACTGGCGATCTTTACTAATTCAATACGTATTGCGGCGCAGACCTCTTCGGCATCTTCCGGTGTTGCAGTTTTGCCGGTGCCGATCGCCCATACTGGTTCGTAGGCAAAGACCATCTTCTTGAGGTCAGGCTTATGAATTCCTTTGAGACCATTTCGCAATTGAGTGAGAACATGATCAACATGAACTCCTGCTTCACGGATTGCCAACTCTTCGCCAATGCAAAAAATCGGCGCGATGTCATTGGTAAGTGCTGCCTTTAATTTTTTATTAACTAGTTCATCTGACTCATTGTGAATTGCACGCCTTTCGGAGTGGCCGACAGCTACGAAGGTGCATCCAAGTTTCTTCAACATTGAACCTGAAATATCGCCAGTGAAAGCGCCGCTGGCTTCTGGCGAAAGATCCTGGGCGCCGTAGGTAAGACGCAAACGATCGCCATCGACAAGGGTTTGCACAGAGCGAATGTCGGTAAACGGCGGGAGGATTGTGATGTCCACCGCCTCGTAATCTTTCTCTTCTAAAGAGTATGAAAGTTTCTGAGTGACCGCAATAGCCTCAAGATGGTTCAGATTCATCTTCCAATTGCCCGCTATTAATGGCTTGCGATCTGACATCTCGTGCTCCTTCTGTAGTCCCAATTGAGTAGCTCCTATGGTGAAAAACTTCTCGTACCTGCAAATAATTAAATGTTTAAGAGAGCACTCTAATCCCAGGAAGGTCTTTGCCTTCCAGGTACTCCAGTGACGCTCCCCCACCGGTCGAGATATAACCAAAATCTGAATCAGCAAATCCCAACAGTCGAACAGCAGCCGCCGAATCGCCGCCACCCACAACAGAGATCCCTTCAACTTCCGTCAGCGCAGCAGCGATCACTTTGGTGCCGTGGGCAAAGGCAGGAAACTCGAAGACTCCCATTGGACCATTCCAGAAAAGTGTTTTGCAAGCTCGAATTGCAGCCGCGAACGCTTGTGCGCTCTCTGGGCCAATATCAAGACCCATCTGATCCGCTGGAATCGAATCTGCAGGAACGATCGTTGGTGCAGCATTAGCGCTAAATTCTGGCGCAACGACGATATCCGTTGGAATCAAGAGAGTGACGCCTAGCTCATCCGCTCTGCGAATGAGCTCTTTCACCTTGGGGATAAGATCAACTTCAACAAGAGAGTTACCTATCTCATAACCACGCGCGGCCAAGAAGGTGAAGAGCATTCCCCCGCCGATGGCCATGACATCGACCTTATCGAGCAGATTTTCGATGACGCCAATCTTGTCAGAAACTTTTGAACCACCCAGAACGACGCCATAGGGACGCTGTGGGTTCTCAGTGAGTTTCTTTAGTACATCAATTTCGGCTGCGACGAGAAATCCCGGCGCATGAGGAAGGAGTTTTGCGACGTCGTAAACGGATGCATGTTTGCGGTGTACTGCGCCAAATCCATCAGAAATAAAGTAATCAGCGTAGCTAGCAAGAGCGGCCGCAAGGCCTTCGCGCTCTGACTCTTCTTTGCTTGTCTCCGCTGCTTCATAACGAATATTTTCTAGGAGCAAGACTTCACCCGGTGCCAATGAAGAGACCAAGCTGCTCGCACTATCTCCAACAATTTCTGGTGAAAATTTCACAGGTGTCGCGAGTAGATCACCCAATCTATGGGCTACCGGAGCGAGTGAGAGCTCGGGCTTTCGCTCGCCCTTAGGCCGCCCCAGGTGAGCGGTAATGACCACTGAAGCACCCTGTGCAATCAAGTATTTGATTGTCGGTACTGATGCCCGAATTCGGCCATCGTCACCTATTACTCCATCTTTAATCGGCACATTGAGATCGCAGCGCAAGAGCACGCGTTTGCCAGCGTAGTTAAAGCCCTCAAGCGAATTGGTACGTCCCAGATTAGTCATGTGATGAGAGCTGATTAGAGTTTAGCGCCAACATAACCCACGAGATCGACGAGTCGATTTGAGTAACCCCACTCGTTGTCATACCAACCGACGATCTTTACTTGATTGCCGATAACTTTGGTGAGCCCTGAATCGAAAATACAAGAAGATGGATTTGTCACAATATCTGCAGAAACGATTGGGTCCTCTGTGTATTCGAGATACCCCTTGAGCGGACCCTCTGCTGCAACCTTCATCGCAGCATTGATTTCGGCTGCCGTAACTTCACGGGAGAGTTCAACAGTCAGATCCGTCGCTGAGCCAGTTGGGACTGGAACCCGCATTGCATATCCATCTAGCTTTCCCTTAAGCGAAGGAAGAACAAGGCTAATTGCCTTAGCAGCGCCGGTAGATGTTGGAATCATCGAGAGTGCACCAGCGCGGGCGCGGCGTAGATCTTTGTGCGGCTGATCCTGAAGTGATTGATCATTAGTGTACGCGTGGATTGTGGTCATGAGACCTTTAACAATCCCAAAGCTATCTTCCAGGACCTTCGCCATTGGAGCTAGACAGTTTGTTGTGCATGAGGCATTTGAAATAATGGTGTGCGCTGCAGCATCGTATTTGCCTTCGTTCACCCCCATAACGATCGTAATATCTTCATCCGATGCTGGAGCCGAGATAATTACCTTTTTGGCACCAGCGGTGACATGCTTGCTCGCATCAGCAGCCTTGGTGAAGAAACCTGTTGATTCAATAACGATGTCAGCCTTCACTTCACCCCATGGAAGAGCCGAAGGATCACGCTCTGCAAAGACCCGAATCTTCTTGCCACTGACGGTGATTGATTCATCGTCAAAAGAGACGGGCAAACCTAGTGGTCCAAGAATTGAGTCGTACTTGAGTAAGTGAGCAAGAGTTGCGTTGTCCGTGAGGTCGTTGATTCCAACAATCTCAACTGCCGCCCCGGAAGTCAGCACCGCTCTAAAAAAGTTGCGCCCAATACGCCCAAAACCATTAATTCCAACACGGACCACGGTAAACCTGCCTTCTAAATAATTTTTAAAGAGAGCCTGAAGCCTCAACTTTCGAGGGGCTCATCCACAGCGTTGTGATGGCGTAAGAATAGCAGCCGAAGGTCTGCCTTATTCATCCCCGAGCAGATCAGGGCTGAGGCCAGCCTCGGTATCAGGTAGTCCAAGTTCATGCGCACGTTTATCCGCCATTGCCAGAAGCCTTCTAATTCGACCGGCAATTGCATCCTTCGTCATCGGCGGAGATGCCAAGGAGCCAAGTTCTTCTAAGCTCGCTTGCCCGTGATGGATGCGAAGTTCACCAGCCTCTTTAAGATGCTCCGGAATCTGTTCACCGAGAATTTCCATTGCCCGAGCAACTCGAGCTGATGCTGCGACTGCTGCTCTGGCTGATCGTCTCAAATTTGCATCATCAAAATTAGCGAGCCGGTTGGCGGTGGCGCGAACTTCCCGGCGCATGCGGCGCTCTTCCCAGGCAAGGACACTTTCATGGGCGCCAAGGCGTGTTAAGAGTGCGCCGATTGCATCTCCATCACGAATCACCACTCGATCAACACTTCGAACTTCGCGCGCCTTTGCAGTAATACCCAACCTTCGAGCTGATCCCACTAATGCAAGTGCTGCTTCTGGACCAGGACAAGTAATTTCTAGTGCAGATGATCGACCAGGTTCGGTTAAAGAACCGTGGGCAAGAAATGCACCTCGCCATGCCGCTTCAGCGTCACAAATTCCGGCTGAAACTACTTGCGGTGGAAGTCCTCTAATGGGGCGACTATTTGCATCGATGAGTCCAGTCTGTCTTGCTAACGCGTCACCATTGCTTGTCACTCGAACAAGATATCGACTGCCCTTGCGCAAGCCGCCAGCAGAGAGCACGGCCAACTCGGAATCGTGCCCATACACTTCACTCATATCTTTTCGCAACCGACGTGCGCTCTGCGCAGTGTCTAGTTCAACTTCGATCACGATTTGTCCAGCCGAAATGTGTAAGCCACCGGCAAAGCGCAGAAGAGCGGAGACTTCGGCCTTTCGACAGCACGGCTTGCTTACTGAAAGCCGACTCAGTTCGTCTTTCACACTTGCCGTCATTGCCATGGGTGTATCTAAGCAGGGATCAATTGAAAATGTGGCTCAAAGTCTGAGCCAATTTTTTTGGATCGTGATGGAAACTTCCGGGTTGCTCCGCCACCGATTCCACCAAAAGCTGACCACCACAACCCTCAACTAACTCTTTAAGGTGTGAGTTGGAATGGATCGATGATGGATCGGCAATCGCAAAATCTAGATGAAGTGAAGGTGAATGTTGTAGCAGAAGGAGCAGATGATCTTCTGCTGACGAGCCAGCAAATTCATCAGCAGAACTGGGTTCGGGAAGATTGAAGATCACGATTTTCTTTGCAGCGCTTCGCTCTATTGCTGCTGCATGATGAGCAAGCAAGATATGTGGCATGACGCTAGAGAACCAAGAACCTGGACCAAGCGTTACCCAATCGGCGCCGAGAATCGCATCTGTGGCCGCTACGCACTCTCTTGGACTCTCCGGAATAAGGCGCAGAGATTCAACTCGACCCTTCGCAGTCGCCACTTCAACTTGTCCGCGAACAATTTTTCGACCTATGGCCGTCAAGAAAGTTCCTTCAATGTCCAATGGCTCGAGCGCCATCGGAAGTACTCGTCCGGTTATCTTCAAAAGCTCGCCTACTCTTTTAATCCCCTGAACCGCATCTCCTTCACGGTTCCATAGTGCGGTGAGTAATAAATTGCCCAAGGCGTGGCCATTCATTTCGCCCTCGCTTATAAAGCGATACTGCAAGATTTCTGCCCAATCGCGACCCCAAGAGTCATCTGCGCAGAGCGCAGCTAACGCCATCCGCAAATCTCCTGGAGGCAACGAGTGAAACTCATCTCGCAGGCGACCACTTGATCCGCCATTGTCAGCAACCGTGACAACCGCGGTGACATCTTCGGTCAGCGTGCGCAGAGCTGTCAGGGTTGCAGCTAATCCATGGCCACCGCCTAATGCGACGACTCTAGGAGCGCTCTTCAAATTTCGCGCCCCAGATCACGGTGCAATGGATGAGCCGCGATAACTTTGCCCGGGATACCAGAGCCAGAATTCAACCGCAGCGCAATCTCTTCTGCGATCGCAACGCTGCGATGTTTTCCACCGGTGCAACCAATTGCTAGCGTCAAATATTTTCTGCCCTCGGCAAAGAATCCAGTGGCCATAGTTTCGAAGAGGGATTGATAGCGAGTAAGAAACTCTTGCACATTTGCTGTCCCTAAAACATTCTCACTGACAGCACTATCTAAGCCGGTGAGTGGTCGAAGTTCTGGAATCCAGTGCGGATTGGCGATGAATCGACAGTCCATCACCAGATCTGCGTCAACTGGAATTCCATATTTATACCCGAAGGAGAGAATATTTACTCTTAAGTCTGCACCTTGTTCGGCGTTGAAGAGCTCTTCAACTTTCTTTTCAAGCTGATGAATATTCAAACCGGATGAATCAATCACAATATCGGCAATAGATCGAACCTCACGCAACCTGTCACGTTCTTTAGCAATTCCATCCACAATTCGATCTGCGCCCTGCAAGGGATGCGGACGTCTCGTGGCCTCAAACCGCCTCACCAAAACCTCATCAGCTGCATCAATAAATAGCACCTGACGTGCAATGCCGAGCTCGCTCACTGCTGCGAGCGCTTGATTTAAGTCATCGAAATACTGACGACCACGGACGTCAACAACTACTGCAATTTTTCGGACTGTTGCTGCCGTGAGTTCACAAAGATTTGGGAGAAGTGCCGGTGGCAGATTATCCACAACGTACCATCCCAAATCCTCCATCGCATGAGCAACCGTAGAACGGCCCGCCCCACTCATTCCGGTAAGAAGCACTAACTCAGAGGACATGGCTCAATCGTGCCTCATCTGTCAAGGATTTCGCCAGTCGCCATATCAACCACCGGCTCTGCCGGAGGCAGGGCCTGCAGAATGAGATGTGCGCTCTTTTCACCGATTCCTGGCACCCTCGCAATATCCTGAAAAGTTGCCTTGCGAATTGCGGTGATAGAACCAAAATGATCGAGCAGCGCTTTACGGCGGACTTCTCCAAGCTGTGGGATCTCATCCAAGAGTGATTCAAACATCACCCGTGAGCGCTTGCTACGGTGATACGTGATCGCAAATCGATGTGCTTCATCCCGAATTCGTTGAAGCAGATAGAGCGCTTCGCTGTGACGGGGGAAGATAATCGGATCTTTGCTCCCTGAAACCCAGACCTCTTCCAATCGCTTTGCCAACCCAACAAGTGTGACGTTTGATATTCCAAGTTCAGAGAGCGCTAGCGCTGCTGCGTTCACTTGGGGCTGGCCACCGTCGACGACAATCAATTGAGGCGCGTAAGCGAACTTTGGTCTAGCGCCGCCACTCATCGCAAGCTCGTCGAGATCAATCTCCTTCTCGGCTAGATATCTTTTAAATCTACGAGAGACGACATGATGCATTGCGCGGGTATCGTCAAATCCTTGATCATCATCTATCGCAAACCTTCGGTACTCAGATTTCTTTGACTGACCATCCTCGAATACCACCATTGAAGCGACCATGCTCGTACCTTGAATATTGGAAATGTCGAAGCACTCGATACGTAGCGGCAGAGTTTGCAAGTCGAGTGCTTGCGCTATCTCCTCTAGCGCCCGCCCGCTGACCGCTGAGTCATTCGACCGCTTGCTCAAGTATTGAATCAACGATTGATGGGCGTTGCGCTTAACCGTTTGAATCGTCTCATGCTTTTCACCTCGTAGTGGCTTTGAGATAGAGACCTTATGGCCAGCGATCGATTGCAACCACTCTTCGTAAACATCAACACTTTCACTCTCTCGGTCAATCAGAATTTCACTCGGAATTTGCGAATCAAGATAAATCTTATTGAGGGTTGCACCAATTAACTCTTCTTCCTCCAAAACATTCTTGAGATCAATAATCCAAGCCCGGCTACCGACTATCCGGCCGTGCCTGACCGAAAACATTGAAGCGGCCGCATGAGTAAGCTCTTCATGGATTGCAATCACATCGGCGCTAAAGCTCTCATTGAGCGCACTCTCAGTCGACTCGGCCGCCTTTGCAAGAGCGCCAAGCTGGTCTCGCAACTTTGCAGCGCGCTCAAACTCCTGATTATTTGCGGCCGCGACCATCTCGCTCTCGATCTGCTCTGCGATATCCGATGGATTTGTTTCGAGAAATCGATTGAGCTTTTCGGCAAGGAGCATGTGCTCTTCTTGGGAGACCCACTTAACGCAAGGAGCAGCGCATTTGCCAATGTCCCCTAGCAAGCATTGGCGCTTGCTTCTTATGGCACGGTCAAAATTTGAATGAGAACAGCTACGAACGGGGTAAATTTTTTGGAGCACGTCTATCGTGCTTCGCAAAGCCCAGGCATGGGCGAATGGGCCAAAATATCGTGTTCCTTTAACCTTCTTCTGCCTGGACACAAAGAGGCGTGGAAATTCTTCGTTCATTGAGAGCGCGAGATACGGATACGACTTGTCATCTCTAAATTGAATGTTGAAGTCAGGGTTATAACTTTTGATCCACGTAAACTCGAGCTGGAGCGCCTCTACCTCTGTCTTAACAATCGTCCAATCCACACGGACGGCCGTGTGCACCATCCGATAAGTTTTTTCAGCGAGGTTCGAGCCAAAGTATGATGTCAGACGGTTTTTCAGATTGCGCGCTTTGCCTACATAGATAACCTTTTCGGCAGCATCAAAGAACCGATAGACCCCCGGGTCGGTTGGAATATCTTGGGGCCGATAGCTCTGTGGGTCTGCCATGATTTGAGTTTTTTCTTTAACTCTACTTGAGCAGTGGGGCCAGGAAGGTTCCGGTATAGCTCGCTTTACACTTTGCGATCTGCTCCGGAGTCCCTTCTGCAATAACTTGGCCACCGCCTGCACCACCTTCGGGACCCATATCGATTACCCAATCTGCGGACTTAATGACGTCAAGATTGTGCTCGATCACAATCACGGTGTTTCCAGTATCAACTAGGCGATTCAGGACTATCAGTAATTTACGGGTATCTTCAAAATGTAGTCCCGTTGTTGGTTCATCCAGCACATAGATAGTTCGCCCGGTCGATCGTCGTTGAAGCTCAGTTGCTAGCTTGACACGTTGCGCTTCGCCACCCGACAGAGTAGGAGCCGATTGTCCTAATCGGACGTATCCCAAACCAACATCATTAAGGGTGGTGAGGTATCGCGCGATTGCAGGGACCGACTCAAAGAATGAAGAGGCTTCTTCGATCGACATATCCAGAACTTGGGCGATCGTCTTGCCTTTGTAATGGACTTCAAGCGTCTCTCGATTATATCTAGCGCCATGACAGACTTCGCAAGGAACATAAACATCTGGCAGGAAGTTCATCTCGATAGTGATGGTTCCATCACCCGCACAGTTCTCGCACCGGCCACCTTTGACGTTGAAAGAGAAACGACCCTGCAAATAACCCCTAATTTTTGCCTCAGTGGTTTCGGCAAAGAGGGCGCGAATCTTGTCGAATACCCCAGTGTACGTAGCTGGGTTAGACCGTGGCGTACGGCCAATAGGAGATTGATCAACATGCACCACTTTGTCGAGATGATCTAAGCCGGTAACGCTTCTATGCCTACCTGGGACTATTCTTGCGCCATTTAATTTATTGGCCAGAACCGAGTAAAGGATGTCATTAACTAGGGTTGATTTACCAGATCCGCTGACACCTGTTACTGCAACGAATTTTCCGAGTGGAATCGTGACCGTGATATTTTTTAAATTGTTCTCTTTCGCTTCCTTGATGAGAAGGTTCTTCTTCGGGTCAATCTGGCGTCTCTCTTTGGGCACATCAATCTTGATTCTGCCATCAAGATAGGCGCCAGTCACTGAATCTTTTGCGGCGATAAGTGCTTGGTAATCCCCTGATGAGACCACGTGGCCTCCATGCTCACCAGCTCCTGGGCCGATATCTACAATCCAATCAGCAGTGCGGATCGTATCTTCATCGTGTTCAACAACGATCAAAGTGTTTCCCATATCTCGCAGACGAGTGAGAGTTTCGATTAATCGTCGGTTATCACGCTGGTGAAGTCCAATGCTTGGCTCATCGAGAACATAGAGCACGCCAACCAGTCCAGATCCGATCTGAGTGGCTAAACGAATGCGCTGGGCTTCTCCCCCAGAAAGCGTGCCTGCCGCGCGTTCAAGCGAGAGATAATCAAGCCCAACATCGAGCAAGAAGCCGAGACGAGCATGCACCTCTTTTAGGACGCGATCTGCGATTTTCTTCTCTCTCGTATTCAAAGCGATTTTTTTCAAGAACTGAGCACAATCACCGATTGAGAGTTCGCAAATTTGGGCAATGCTCTTGCCGCCCAAAGTCACAGCAAGGACTTCTGGTTTTAACCTGGCTCCCTTACATGCTGGGCACGGAGTCTCGCGCATATATGCTTCAAACTTATCGCGGCCGTACTCGCCTTCACTCTCTGCGTGACGTCGTACAACGAATGGCGCAACCCCTTCAAATCCAGTTGTGTAAGCGCGTTCTCTGCCGTAACGATTCTTGTACTTAACGTGAACTTCATAATCCCAGCCATGCAAAATTGCGCCCTTCGCCTTGGCTGAAAGCGCCTTCCACGGCTTATCAACTGAGAATGAGAGCTCTTTCGCCAGCCCTTCTAGCAGCCGATCGAAGTATTCAGAATTTACCCATGGCGCGATCGCACCTTCAGAGATACTCAACTCGTCATCTGGAATGAGCAACTCTTCATCAACCTCAAGCTTGATTCCGATTCCGGTGCACTCTGGGCATGCGCCAAAAGGAGAATTGAATGAGAATGAACGTGGTTCGAGTTCACCAAAAGAGAGATCACAGTCATGACAGGCCATGTGCTCGCTATATGTTCGCTCCTTATCAGGATCACTCGCCTTCGAATCAACAAAGTCTAAAATCACCGAGCCGTCTGCCAATTTAAGAGCGGTTTCGATCGAATCAGTCAACCTGGTCTTTGCATCGGCTTTTACAGCTAGTCGATCCACGACAACTTCGATTGTATGTTTCTCTTGCTTCTTCAGTTTTGGAACTTCTGCAAGTGGATAGACCGCTCCGTCGACTCGGGCACGGGAGAAGCCCTGAACCGTGAATTCTTTAAAGAGATCTAAAAATTCACCCTTTCGCCCTCGGATTACCGGGGCAAGGACCTGAAATTTCGTTCCTTCATCAAGGGCGAGGATTTGATCAACGATATTTTGTGGCGTCTGCTTTGCAATCGCCTTGCCACAGCTCGGGCAATGTGGTCGTCCTGCCCTGGCAAAGAGCAGGCGAAGATAGTCGTACACCTCGGTGATTGTTCCGACCGTTGAGCGCGGATTACGGTTTGTAGATTTCTGATCAATAGAAACGGCGGGTGAGAGACCCTCGATGAAATCGACATCGGGCTTATCCATCTGGCCAAGAAATTGGCGGGCATAAGCAGAGAGTGACTCCACGTAGCGGCGCTGGCCTTCAGCAAAGATCGTATCGAAAGCGAGTGAAGATTTTCCGGATCCAGAGAGACCGGTGAAGACGATCAGCGCATCGCGAGGCAAATCCAGCGAGACATTCTTTAGATTATGGGCGCGCGCACCACGAACTATTAAGCGATCGGCGCTCATTCCATACCCGCTTCCATCTCTCGTAACTCTTTTTTAAGCTCTCGAATTTCATCGCGAAGCCTAGCGGCCAGCTCAAAGTGCAACTGGGTAGCCGCAGATTTCATCTGCTCAGTCAGGGATTCTATGAGTGCGATCAGCTCTTGTCGCGGTAAGGCAACGAGTGATTTCGTATGAACTCCAACCGCAATTGCGGCAGATCCACGTTTTTTGCCGCTCGAGAGATCTTCTGTATCTTCAACTTCTTTAGCGATCAGGTCCGTGATATCTGCAATCTTCTTACGAAGAGCAGTTGGTTCGATGCCATTTTCGGTGTTGTGCGCAACTTGCTTCTCCCGACGTCTATTAGTCTCATCAATCGCTTGGATCATAGACTTTGTCATATTGTCGGCATACATATGAACTTCACCTGAGACATTTCGGGCTGCCCGGCCAACTGTTTGGATAAGAGAGGTAGATGAGCGAAGGAAGCCCTCTTTATCAGCATCTAGAATCGCGACCAATGAGACCTCGGGAAGGTCGAGACCCTCACGCAATAAGTTAATTCCGATGAGGACGTCGTACTCACCACTTCGAAGCTCTCGCAATAACTCGACCCTACGCAAGGTATCTACCTCAGAGTGCAGATAGCGTACTTTGATACCTAGCCCTAGTAAGTAATCGGTTAAATCCTCTGACATCTTCTTGGTAAGAGTGGTGACAAGTACTCGCTCATTCTTTTCAGAGCGCTTTTTGATTTCTACAACTAAGTCATCGATCTGCCCCTTGATCGGCTTCACTATGATCTGGGGGTCAACTAAACCAGTTGGACGAATGACTTGCTCAACAACGTCGTTGTTAACTTTCTCGAGTTCATACTTGCCAGGAGTAGCCGAGAGATAAATCGTCTGTCCCTTACGGGTGAGAAATTCATCGAAGCGCAGCGGACGATTATCCAGCGCACTTGGCAATCTAAAACCGTGCTCAACCAGAGTTCCTTTTCGAGAGGCGTCACCTGCATGCATCGCTCCAATCTGTGGAACAGTTACATGTGACTCATCGATCACCACAAGGAAATCCTCTGGAAAGTAATCGAGCAGACAGTTGGGGGCGCTTCCCGGTTCTCGGCCATCAATATGTCTAGAGTAATTCTCAATTCCCGAGCAGAAACCAAGCTGCTGCATCATCTCTAAGTCAAATGTTGTTCTCATCCGTAGCCGCTGCGCTTCTAGCAATTTACCTTGCTTTTCAAATTTGGTTACTGCCATCTCCATGTCTGCTTCGATTTCAGCCATGGCACGTTTCATCGTTTCTGGTCCAGCCGCGTAGTGGCTCGCTGGGAAGATAAAACTCTCTTCCTCCTCCCGAATAATTTCTCCTGTCAGAGGATGAAGTGTCATGATCTTTTCGATCTCATCGCCAAACATCTCAATTCGAATGGCTAGCTCCTCGTACATCGGGATAATTTCGACAGTATCGCCCCGGACCCGGAATGTGCCACGTTCAAATGCAATGTCATTGCGCTTGTACTGAATGTCAACAAATTTTCGGAGTAGCGCATTTCGCTCAATCGACTCCCCTACTCGCAAGCGAATCATGCGATCCACATACTCCTGAGGCGTACCAAGCCCATAAATGCATGAGACTGTGGCTACGACAATCACATCGCGTCGAGTAAGGAGTGAATTTGTGGCGCTATGGCGCAACCGTTCAACTTCGGCATTTACTGAGGAGTCCTTCTCAATGAAGGTATCGGATTGAGGCACGTAGGCTTCAGGTTGGTAATAGTCATAATATGAAACAAAATACTCAACCGCATTATTGGGGAGTAACTCTCTAAATTCGTTTGCAAGCTGCGCCGCCAACGTCTTATTCGGAGCCAGCACCAGTGTTGGGCGCTGAAGTTTTTCGATAAGCCACGCTGTAGTCGCAGATTTTCCAGTTCCGGTTGCGCCGAGCAAGACGACATCTTGGTCACCCCGACCGATTCGGGCTGCAATTTCAGCGATCGCTGTGGGTTGGTCTCCCGATGGGATGTAGTCGCTAATAACCTCAAATGGATGGGGCTTACGTTGAAGATCGGAAATCGCTCTCATTTCATTGACCTTGCCATTGGAATCAAGGTTTCGTGCCAGATCTGTTCTACAGTTCGAAGAAGCTCGGCTTCGCTCCCCAGATTCGAGATCGTCAGATCGGAGATTGATTCCCGCTCGGCATCCGTTGCCTGCGCAGCCACTCGTCTATCGAACTCGAAGCCACTCATTCCACGAGCGGTGGTTCGTTCACGACGGATTTCCAGCGGTGCACTCACTGTGATGACGAAATCGAATCGATCTTTACCGTTGGTCTCCAATAGAAGCGGGATCTCATTAATAACTACTTGACCCGGTTTGGAAGCTCCAACGAGTTGATCAAAGACGGCCCGGATTTTGGGGTGAACGATCGCTTCTAGCTCTTTTCTTAGCGCAGGATCTGGAAATACGCGTTCAGCTAATTTTTTGCGATCAAGATTTCCAGATGTCAGTACCGAATCGCCAAACTTTGCGAGGATTTCATCGAAGCCAGGCGTGCCACGTTCAACGACATCACGAGCAACGTGATCTGAATCTAGGAGTATTGCACCTAGCTCTTCAAAGAAGCGGCCAACATGAGACTTGCCAGAGCCAATTCCACCAGTGAGAGCAACAACTAGCCCATGAGTTCGCACCGACCTAGCCTAGCCATCTCCTTCTGGAGCTTCACTTCAGCTTGTAGCGCTCAACCGAGATCCACTGAAATCACGTGAAACCAAATGAAATCACATGAAAAAGGCCCCGAGATTAATCTCAGGGCCTTTAACGCTAGTGTGGATGAGAGCTGCTCCGCTTTACGCCTCAGGTGACACTGAAACTGGGGCATCAACGCTCTCGATCGCCGCAGCAGCATCGGCTACCTTCGCCTCATCCTTCTGCTTCTTATGCGCTAGGAAGCGGGTCTGTGCTTCAGCGTATTGACGTTCCCACTCTTCACGAGCAGCTTCAAAGCCAGGGCGCCATTCTTGCGAATCAGCATCAAAACCTTCTGGATAGATGAAATTACCTTCGGCATCGTAACGAGCAGCCATTCCGTATTGGGTTGGGTCGAATGCCTCAACTTCAACTTCATGGCCCTCATTTGCTTGCTTCAATGAGAGTGAGATCCGGCGACGTTCTAGATCGATATCGATGATCTTCACGAAGAGTGAATCGCCTACTTGAACTACTTGCTCTGGAATCTCGACGTGACGCTCTGCTAACTCTGAGATGTGTACGAGCCCTTCAATTCCTTCAAAGACACGGATAAATGCACCAAATGGAACGAGCTTGGTAACTTCACCTGGGACAACTTGATTGATCGTATGTGTACGAGCAAAAGCCTGCCATGGATCTTCTTGTGTTGCCTTGAGAGAGAGCGAAACGCGCTCGCGATCAAAATCAACTTCTAGGACTTCAACAGTAACTTCATCGCCCACTTCGACTACCTCAGATGGGTGATCAATGTGCTTCCAGGAAAGCTCTGAGACGTGAACCAGTCCGTCTACCCCACCAAGATCAACGAATGCACCGAAGTTGACGATCGAGGATACGACGCCAGAACGAACTTGACCCTTAGTGAGCTGGTTAAGGAATGTTGTACGTGACTCAGATTGTGTCTGCTCTAGGTAAGCGCGACGAGAGAGAACGACATTATTACGATTCTTATCGAGTTCAATAATCCGACATTCAACTTCTTTACCAATGTAAGGAGTGAGGTCGCGGACACGGCGCATCTCAACGAGTGATGCTGGCAGGAAGCCTCGGAGTCCGATATCTACGATCAAGCCACCCTTAACAACTTCAATGACAGTTCCGACAACAACTTCGTCGCGCTCTTTCTTGCCTTCGATATCTCCCCAGGCGCGTTCGTATTGTGCGCGCTTCTTGGAGAGGATCAAGCGACCTTCTTTATCTTCCTTCTGAATAACAAGGGCTTCGATTGTGTCGCCGACTTTTACCAACTCCGATGGATCAATATCGTGTCGAATGGAGAGCTCGCGTGAAGGGATAACACCTTCAGTCTTGTAGCCGACATCAAGAAGAACTTCTTCGCGGTCTACTTGGACGACTATTCCTGAGACCAAGTCTCCGTCATTAAAATTCTTAATTGTGCCTTCGATTGCGGCGAGAAAATCTTCTGCTGATCCAATGTCGTTAATGGCGTGAATGCTCAAGTTGCTCCGTAGGTGAATAGAAGTAGTAGGGATAAGGACAGTTCCACTTGGCTAAAAGCCGCGTGGGTCGCTAAGGGTACTTTGCGCTCAATTTTGGGTCAAACTCGTAAAACCGAGTTAATTTGAAAGGGGGCGGAATTAGCTGGCGCACCACTAGAATCGAATCCATGCGTGAATATCTAGCAGTTCTGAGATATCCGAATGCGAAAGCGATGCTTTTCACCTCTTTTCCCGCAAGGTTGGCCTACGGGATGATCGGGCTCGGTCTCTATTTCAAGACCTATCAAGCCACCGGGTCTATCGCCTTCGCTGGGCTAGTCGCCGGTACCAGCGGGATTTCAGGCTCCATTACGACTGGGCTCCGAGCGGCAGCCCTCGATCGCTTTGGTATTAAGAGGCCACTACGGATTCTGGTGACAACTTACGCCCTCGCAATCTTATTAGTGAATTACGTTGACTCGAGATCTACCCTTCTTATCGCTGGCATCGCCCTTGGAGCTGGAGCTCCTCCTATAAATCTTTCACTTCGACCAATGTGGCGGTTAGCAATACCAAAACCAAAAATGAGAATTGCACTTGCCCTCGATACATCATTTTTGAACCTGGCTTCGATATTAGGACCCGTACTCGTGACTTTTCTCGCACTTTCTAAACACCCTTCTTTAAGCTTGATAAGTTGCTCTGCGCTGATCCTTACCGGTGGGCTCTCAATGTCTTTCCTTAAAATTTCTAATGAGTGGAAGCCGGAGCAGAAAGCACCAGGCGATAAGCGAATTTTTCAAGTTCCTGGAATTCGGCTACTGCTCGTCGAAGGTATCTGCATTGGCTTAGGCATGGGTATCTTCACGATCGCAATACCAGCGTTCACAACTCTTACCCACACCGAGCACCTCACCGGAACTATTTTTGCAGTTGGGGCTGCAACTGCAATCATCGGTGGTTTGGCAGCTGGATCGTTTGGTAAACATCTCTCGCCACTCAATGCCTTTAAGAAGAATTACATCTTATGGTTCATTGCTTCAATACCACTTGCCTTTACTACCCCCGGGTGGTCGCTTCTCTTGATCGTGGGACTGCTCGGGTTTGCAAATGGCGCGCAGCAGGTGTTCTATCTCGAAATCGTAGAAGCGGTTCGCCCACATGGCACAGCGGCAAGCGCAATTGGCTGGATGTGGATGATTGAAGGTACGGCTGCTGCTGTTGGTGAATCAATTGGTGGATCTGTCTCACAAAGGTACTCCCCACAAATTTGCTTTGCTTTTACAACCGTGATGGTTTTTTGTGGGATGGTGATTGTTTTTTGGGGCAAGCGCTGGCTCAAAGATGCAGATCAGCTCCACATCAACCGCGATCAGTGAGCCGCCAGATCCCAACTCTTGCCGATTCCAATATTCACATCGAGCGGTAACGAAAATGAAAAGGCGCAAGACATCTCTGCGTGCACCAAAGCACTCAACTGATCGTGCTCGCCAGCGGCAACTTCAAAGATGAGCTCGTCGTGTACTTGGAGCAACAATCGAGATTGCAACTTCTCGGCTGATATTCGCTTCACCACATTCAGCATTGCAACTTTAATAATGTCCGCTGCTGAACCTTGAATTGGAGCATTCAGCGCCATCCGTTCAGCAACCTCTCGCTGCTGGCGCACGTCACTGTTGAGATCTGGTAAATAACGCCTTCTGCCCATAATTGTCTCGGTGTATCCCAATGAACGGGCCTGTTCAACAACGCTCTTTAAATAATCTCGAATTCCACCAAAACGATCAAAGTAATTTCCCATCAGCGCCGCCGCTTCCGTCGGCGATAGATCGAGTTGTTGGGAGAGTCCAAAGGCCGAGAGTCCATAGGCCAAGCCATATGACATTGCCTTGATCTGCCTTCTCATTTCTGGATCAACTTCACTCGTTTTTACACCAAAGACTTGTGCAGCAACTGTACTGTGCAAATCTTCGCCCACCTTGAAGGCTTCTATGAGGGCGGCGTCCTTTGAGAGATGAGCCATAATTCGCATCTCAATTTGGCTGTAATCTGCAGTGAGTAAATCTACATAGGGCTTTGCGGCAACAAAACAATCTCGAATCTTTCTGCCCTCTTCGGTTCGAACTGGAATGTTCTGCAAATTTGGCTCAGTGGAAGATAACCGTCCGGTAGCCGTAACCGTTTGCTGAAACGTTGTGTGAATTCTGGATTCGGTACTTGTGGCCTTGAGAAGCCCATCAATGGTGGTGAGCAACTTGCTCGTCTCGCGAATTCTCAACAGGTTTTCAAGAATTGGATGTTTCGTCTTCGCGAAGAGCGTCGCGAGACTTTCGGCATCAGTGGTGTATCCCGTTTTAATCTTCTTCGTTTTTGGAAGGCCCAATTCATCAAAGAGGAGAGCCTGCAACTGCTTCGGCGAACCAACATTGAACTCATGACCGGCCGCAATATGAGCTGCCTTGCTCTCACGTTCAACTTCGCGTCGGAAGAAGGTTGCCAGCTCTTGAAGCTTCTCCCGATCGACCGAGATGCCGTCACGTTCAAGGTGAGCAAGTTCAATCATGGTCGGAATTTCCACATCGATGAGAAGTTCACTCATATTTCGATTTTTGATCTCTTCCCGAAGCACGGGGACGAGCGAAAAAATTGTGGCAGCGAGCGATCCATCAAAGGCTGAAAAGAGGTCCTCGCCCTTCGGCAGAACGCTCTCGCCAAGAAAACGCTCTGAGAGATCGGTCAATTCTAGATTTCGCCCGCCAGGATTTATCAAGTACGCCGCAAGCTCAGTATCGAATTTAATTCCTGCCACATCTACGGCGCGTATAAGAGCTTTGGCAGCGTGCGTCCACTTAGGTAGATCTGGATTTGAAATCCAAGTGCCAACCGCGCCATCTGTAACGGTGTAAATGGTTGATGCATCCAAAGCAACTGCATAGGAATGAAGTGAACTTCCTGAAATCTCGCAGTAAAGCGCGATCGGTTCTTGTCGATCTTTCAATATTTCGGTGAGTTTGGCAGAGGAAACTTCCTGTGAGTGCACTTCCTGGAGTGGCTTAGAAATCTTTGGGGCAGCGTCTGGTTCTACGGAGTCGCCACCTAAGACCTTTACTTTCTCTTTGAGCGCTTTTATTTCAAGTGAGTCTAGAAGTTGATTGAACTCCGGGTAATCCACGCCTGCCCATGCAAGCTCGGTAACGCTGGCACCAAGTGAGAGATCGTGACGTAATTGGGTTAGCTCTCTGTTAAGAAGTACACCAGCAAGATTGTCCCGTAGTGATTGTCCAGCTTTTCCGGGAAGCTCGTCGACTCGGGCAACCAATTCTTTGAGTGTCCCAAAGTCTTGAATCCATTTCGTGGCCGTTTTTTCTCCGACCCCTGGAACAGAAGGCAAGTTGTCGCTGGGGTCCCCACGCAGCGCCGCAAAATCAGGGTATTGATTCGGAGTGAGTCCATATTTTTCTTCCACTGCGCTCGGAGTCATTCGAGCAAGATCGGCCATTCCTTTTTTAGGATAGAGAACAGTTACTTGATCGGTAACCAATTGGAAAGAATCTCGATCCCCTGTACATATAAGCACTTCGTAACCTTGCTCAGCTGCTTGGGTGGAGATAGTGGCGATGATGTCATCAGCTTCGAAACCTTCAAAAGCAAAACGTTTAACACCTAAGGTGTCCACAACTTTATAGAGATACTCCATCTGAGATTTAAAAGCATCTGGGGTGGCGCTTCTATTCGCCTTGTATTCGGGAAACATCTCAGTTCTGAAGGTTTTTCGGGAGACATCAAAGGCGGTTGCGATGTGCGTCGGCTGCTCTGCTGCTATCAAATTAATCAGCATCGAGGTGAATCCATAGATCGCGTTCGTAGCTTGGCCGGCGGCAGTAGCGAAGTTCTCTACCGGCAGCGCATAGAAGGCGCGATAGGCCAGCGAGTGGCCGTCGATCAGCAACAAACGTTTATCAAACTTTGGCTTAGCCATACGAGAGAGTCTAGTTTCCCCCGTTACAATTACTGGCATGGACCTATTTCTTGAGCAATTAAATATTCGTGGCACTGGTGCGCTGGATCAAAAGATGGGCATCAAGATTATCGAAGCATCGCCAGCCCGTTTAGTCGCGACGATGCCCGTAGAAGGTAATACCCAACCCCTTGGCTTGCTGCATGGCGGCGCTAGTGTGGTTCTGGCTGAGAGTTTGGGCTCAATCGGAACTGCGCTGCACGCTGGTTTAGAACGAAGAATTGTTGGTACAGATATCAACGCTACTCACCACAAATCGGCAACCACTGGGTTAGTGACTGGAGTTGCCACGGCAATCTCACTCGGCAAAACACTCTGTTCTTATGAAATCGTTATAACGAACGAAGCCGGTGAGCGGACTTGCACTGCAAGGATTACTTGTCTAATCCTTGCCGAAAGAAATTAAGCGCCAGTTCCTAAATAGGCCGCTCTGACTGCTGGATCATTTAACAAGTCGGAGGCCTTCGCCTCTTTTACGACTTTGCCTGTTTCGAGGACGTAAGCCCGGTGAGCGCGTTGAAGTGCTTGTTGCGCGTTCTGCTCGACGAGAAGAATTGTCGTACCTAAATCTTTATTAATTTGAGTGATTATATTAAAAATGTTCTGAATCATCATTGGAGCTAGACCCATGGAAGGTTCATCAAGCAGCAAGACCTTTGGCCTGGCCATCAATGCGCGACCAATGGCCAACATTTGCTGCTCACCTCCTGAGAGAGTTCCACCGGTTTGAGAGGTGCGTTCTTTTAAGCGTGGAAAGAGACGGTAAACATTCTCCAGGTCCTCACTCATTTCATTCTTTCGATTTTTTCGCGAGTACTTTCCAATTTCTAAGTTCTCTAAAACGGTCATTCCTGGAAAGATTCCGCGCCCTTCTGGTGCCTGTGAAATTCCAAGATCAACCCGTTCGTGCGCAGCCATTTTTGAAATATCCTGGCCATCATAAGTTATAGATCCACTTGCAACTGATCTCAACCCCGAAATTGTTTTGAGCGTAGTGGTTTTACCCGCTCCATTCGCGCCAATCAGAGTCACAATTTCGCCTTGCTCCACGACGAATGAGATTCCCTTGATTGCCTCTATCTTGCCGTACTGCACTCTTAAATCTTTAACCTCAAGACGCATCAGCGGGTGCTCCTAAATATGCTTCAATAACTTTTGGATCATTTTGTACAACTGATGGAATATCATCAGCAATCTTTTGCCCGAAGTCCAACACGGCAACACGGTCAGAAATTCCCATAATCAGCGACATATCGTGCTCAATGAGGAGAACGGTATATCCCTTGTCGCGAATCCTTTTTATAGTCTCCGCAAGTGCAACTTTTTCGGCAGGGTTAAATCCTGCAGCTGGTTCATCAAGCAGGAGAATCTCGGGTTCGGTTCCCAGCGCACGAGCAATTTCAAGGCGTCGTTGATCACCATAAGGCAGGTTCTTTCCAAGTTGGTCCGCTCGATGATCGATTCCCATAAATTCAAGAAGTTCGTGTGCACGCGCAATTCCAGCCTGCTCTTCTCGACGCGCCCGGGGGGTACCAAAAAGTGCTCCAACTAAGCCAGATTTTTTGTGTACATCGGTCGCAGTCATGACATTTTCAAGCGCCGTCATGTCACCAAAGAGGCGCACATTTTGAAAAGTTCTAGCAAGGCCTTTCGAAGTAATCTTATTTCGAGCGAGACCAAGCAAACTGCTACCTTTAAAATTGATTTCTCCAGCAGTTGGTGTGTAGACGCCTGTGATTACATTGAAAACCGTTGTCTTGCCTGCCCCGTTTGGGCCGATGAGCGCACAAATCTCACCTTTATTAACATGAAAATTAAGCTTATCTAGCGCCTTAACACCACCAAATTGCATGGTCAAATCTTTCAATTCAAGAATGCGTTCAGTCACTAGAGCCCTGCTTTCTTCACGCTAAGTTTTTCGCGCTTCTTACGGGGTAAAAGTCCATCAGGTCGAATGTTCATAATGAGCACGAGGGCTACACCAAAGACTAACTGACGCGCATTTGAAATAAAACGAATTCGCTCTGGTAGATAGGCAAGAAGCACCCCGCCAAGAATCACTCCCCACATATTTCCCATTCCTCCAAAGACAACACAAGACAAAATGAGAATGGATACGTTAAAGGTGAACATGTTTGGCGCAACATATTGGGTTTTGGAGGCAAAAATTACGCCAGCTGCTCCGCCGATCGCCGCACCAATTGAGAATGACCAAATTTTGTAGCGAAGAATCGGCACGCCCATCAGAATTGCCACATCTTCATCCTGGCGAATAGCTTCCCAGGCACGACCAGGGCGTCTAATTGTAAACCGACGAATCATCCAGATGACAAGGAGGATCATCACCAAGACCACCCAGAAATACGAATTCGAATGAACGATGTCAAACTTTAGTCCAAAGGTTTTTGGTGGTGTTGGAATTGATGGAATTCCAGTCGAGGCACCTATTGCCTGGGTATTTAGTGCGATTATTCGAACGATCTCTCCAAAACCCAGGGTAACAATTGCAAGATAATCTCCGCGAAGACGAAGCGTTGGCAGACCAAGTAAAACTCCGGCGAGCATTGCCGCAGCCATTCCCAGTGGCAAAATTTCCCATGTATTTAAATGTGTCTTTGTTCCAAGAATTCCAGCGGTGTAAGCACCAATGGCAAAGAATGCAACGTAACCCAAATCGAGCAGACCGCTCTTTCCCACTACGATATTTAAGCCAAGCGCCATGAGAACATACATTCCCACTGGATAAACTAGAACGGCTTGGTATGAGCTGATTGGGGTATTTAGAAAACTTGTAAAGGTGAAGTCACCACCAAATGGAAGCAAGCCAACGACTGCAATCAGGATAATGACAAAGGCAATACGCTGAGAACGATTCCAACCCTCCCAAAGTTCGGCACCCTTATCTCTCAGATTTACCATCGATTAAACCCTACTCTGCTGAATTGCTTCGCCAAATAAACCATTTGGCCTAAACAGGAGTACAACAACCAGGACTGAAAAAACTGTGACTGACTTCCATTGTCCACCGATAACCGCAGAGGCAAACTGTTCAAATAAACCTAATGTAAGTCCGCCATAAAATGCACCACGAATATTCCCAATCCCACCCAGTACCGCTGCCGTAAAAGCGGCTAGTCCAAGGTTGAAACCAACATTAAATACAGTCGTTTCATAGACCTGCATATAAAGGAATGCCGCAGCTCCAGTAACGAGACCGCCGATCAAAAAGGTGGCGGAGATGACTCGATTTAGATTGATTCCCATTAATTTTGACGTCTCTTCGCTCATTGATACCGCGCGAATCGCTTTTCCGAGCAGCGTCTTTGTGACAAAACGGTCGACTAGAAAGAAAATCAAAGCCGCCGAAACAATTACCAAGAAGGTATCAATTCGCACTCCAACTGAGCCAATAGAGAAAATATTAAACTTTGTTAGCAGGCGCGGGGTAGGCACCGGCGCAGACTTGGTAAGAATTCGAACTGCTTCAGAAATCATTATTGAGGTGCCGATCGCAGAGATTAAACTGGCCAGACGATTACTTCCTTTTGAACGTAATCGGCGATAGGCGATGAGTTCCACCAAAACTGCAGCGACTCCGGAAAATGCCATCGAAGCAAGTAAAATAAGTAGTAGCGTCGAATACAGCGCAAAACCGTGAAGCGGCTCGTGCGCACTTGTGAACTTGTAGATATCGCGAGTCACAATTACGGTTGCAAAGGTTCCAATCATAAATATTTCGGAGTTCGCGAAGTTAATCAGGCGAAGTACTCCATAAACCATGGTGTAGCCCAATGAAATGAGGACGTAAATTAACCCAACCGCCAAGCCATTGATAAGCAATGGCCAGAATTGGCTAATTACCACTGAGAAGTTCATCAGACTCTTTTCTGACTAATGAAGAATTTTGATTCTTCTTAATAAACCTCAAAATAAATAGAGATTCTGGATCTACCCTTTTTCAAGGGGTAGATCCAGAACTCGTTGGACTTTTTTTACTATTGTTGAAACTAAGTCTTACTTAGCTCCAACGTATGAGATAACACCGTTCTTGACTTCAAAGCCACCGATTGGAGCTCCACCCGTGATATCGCCGACCGGGTTGAACTTAATCTTGACTCCTGACATTGTCGCAAAAGTTCCCGCATTGATACATGTTTGAATTGTTGCACGGGTAGTCTTTCCTGCTTTGATACATGTCAAGAATACATTTGTTGCATCGAATGTCGAAACAACATATGTATGTGAATCAGCCTTTGAAATTGCTTCTTTTGTAGCCTTTGTATAGGCCGCCTTTTGAGCGTCAGTCGCAACCAATGTGAACGGTAGATCTGGAGCAGTCAAGCGCACTCCTTCGGCAGCAGGTGCACCGGCAGCAGTTATGAAGCCAGTGTTAACGGTTCCATCACCTGACGCGATTATTCCCTTATATCCACCATCTTTAAGCGCCTTTGCAAGGGCGCCAGCTTCTGGATAGTAACCAGCGTAAATAACTACGTTAGCTCCTGATGCTTTGATCTTTGAAACTTCTGATGTGTAATCAGTTGTTCCCTTTGGCTGATGGCTATATGCGACAGGAGTAATACTCTGCGCCTTTAGCTGTGGAGCCATGTATTCAACAAGACCAGTTGAGTATGTCTGTAGATCATCAAGAATGTAAACCTTTGGTGCGGTTACGCCACTTGTTGCCCACTTAACAAGTGAAGTTCCTTGTAATGAATCCGGTGGAACGACACGGTGAAAAATTGGGAAACCATTATCAGGTGAGTTTGGATCTGTAAGAGTTACACGTGTTGCTGACTGTGAAACCATTGGGATCTTTGCAGCTTTGTAAGCTGGGAACGAGGCAATAGTTGCTCCTGAATATGCGCTACCAATAATGCCGACTACGCTCTTATTGGCGGCAATACCCTGTGAAACAGGACCGGCCACAGCTGGATCGCCTTGATCGTCAGCCTTAATGAGTTTGACTATAACTTTAGGCTTTGAATCGTTGTAGATCTGAAGTGCTGTCAGCGTTCCAAGGAGTTCGTCTTGACCAGCTAGTGCTTCGCCACCTGAGAGTGGGCCTTGAAACACGAGTGAGATCGTTGTTACTGCGCCTTGAGCGGAAGTAGCGAGTACCGAACCAAATGCTATGGCTGTAACTCCTACGACGCCAAGAATACGCTTTTTATTCTTGTTCATGTAGACCTTCCTGTTAATCCTGTATTGCTACAGGGTTGTATTTCCATCCCGGGACAGGGAGAGGAGAAGGGTAGCCCGAGATGCAGAAATGAGACAAGCGAAACCACTATGTGGACCCCTAAATTGAGCCTGAAATCCTGGCGAGTTATTAAGTTTGTATTACGTTTTAGAGCGATTTCCGCCAGGACCCTCTAGGCCGCCGGCCGCATCAGGTGAGATGACGGCTTCGGCCACATCCTTCATCGAGATCCGCCGATCCATGGCGGCTCGCTGAATCCAGCTAAACGCCTCTGGCTCACTCAGGTTGAGAGCTGACATCAGGATTCCTTTTGCACGATCAATTACTTTGCGAGATTCAAGGCGCTCGTGCAAGTCCTTCACTTCTTCGCTCAAGGCGCGCATTTGGCGATGTCTGCTCATCGCAATTTCAATCGCTGGAATTAAATCAGAGATCCCAAATGGCTTAACAACATAAGCCAAAACGCCAGCATCGCGAGCGCGGTCAACCAGCTCTTTCTGACTAAATGCTGTCAACATGAGTACTGGCGCAATTTCAATAATTTGCTCAGCAGCTGAAATTCCATCGAGCTCTGGCATCTTCACATCCAAGATTGCTAAATCTGGTTTGTACTCTTGGGCAAGTGCTATCGCTTCTACACCGTTAGTTGCCTGCGCAACTACCGTATATCCCGCTTCGGTGAGCATCTCTACAAGATCTAGCCGGATAATTGCCTCATCTTCGGCGACAAGAATGCGTGCAGAATTAACTAAAGGATTGGAATCAATGGCCGACATGTGCCTCGAGTCGGACTCGAACCGACACTGTGCAGATTTTGAGTCTGCCCTCTCTACCGTTGGAGTACCGAGGCTTGCGGGCTGAGTTTATCGGCCAGCAGTCGTAAAGAGTAATTATTAACCTTGTTCGCGGTAAGCGGGTGCGACGCCATCGATTGCATCGCCGATCTTATGCGCACGCAGAGCATTCGTTGAACCTGGAATTCCGGGTGGAGATCCGGCAACGATAATCACGTACTCTCCTTTTTCCACTCTCGAGTTACCCAGTAGAATTTGGTCAACTTGCATCGCCATCTGATCTGTATGAGAAACAACTGGCGTGATGAGAGGCTCGACACCCCACGAAAGTGCGAGTTGATTATAAACGTGAGGTATCGGCGTCAATGCAAGCATTGGAATAGGTGAGCGCAGTCTGGACATGAGACGCGCAGAGGCTCCACTTTCGGTAAAGGAGATGAGATATTTTGCCCCGATAATTGCGCCTACTTGAGCTGCAGCCTTGGTGATTGCTCCACCCTTGGTTTTCGGTTCGTGCTGCAGACCAGGGATGCGCTCAAGCATCGCTTCTTCAGTCCGTTGGATGATTCTCGCCATCGTCTGCACAGCTTCAATCGCAAATGCACCGATTGATGTCTCACCCGAGAGCATCAGCGCATCTGCGCCATCGAGGACTGCGTTTGCGCAATCGGTGGCTTCGGCGCGCGTTGGGGTTGAGTTTGTAATCATCGAATCCAACATCTGGGTCGCAACGATCACTGGTTTCCCGGCTTCGCGCGACAAAGTGATGCATTGCTTTTGGACAATGGGGACCTCTTCGATTGGCATTTCAACACCCAAATCGCCACGTGCAACCATTATTCCATCGAAGGCAGCGACGATCTCTTTGAGATTCTCTACTGCTTGTGGCTTTTCAATCTTTGCAATAACGGGCCTGCGAATTCCTTCTTCATCCATGATGCGATGGACATCTTCAACATCCTGCGCGTTACGAACAAATGAGAGAGCGATGAAATCAGCTCCTGCATGTAGTCCCCAACGCAGATCATCAATATCCTTTTCAGACATTGCGGGAACAGAGACCGCGACGCCTGGCAGATTAATTCCTTTATTGTTTGAGACAAAACCAGGCTGAGTTACCTTTGTAATAACGTCATTACCTTTAACCTCGATGACTTGGACTGAAACCTTGCCGTCATCAATCAAGATTCGATCGCCAGGTTTGCAATCTCCAGGCAGACCTTTGTAAGTAGTACCGCATCGCTCTTTCGTGCCTTCAACTTCATCTGTCGTAATTGTGAAGATATCGCCACGCGCTAACTCGTGTGGGCCATTAGCAAAGCGTGCCAATCGAATCTTTGGGCCTTGCAAGTCGACCAAAATTGCGACCGCTTTGCCCGCTTTAGCGGCGCCAGCACGGACTTCATCTAGTCGCTGCTGATGCTCGGGGTACCCTCCGTGAGAGAGATTAAGTCTGGCCATATTCATGCCCGCTGCGATCAACTCCGCCACCTTTTCAGGTGATTCAACGGCAGGACCCATCGTGCAAACAATTTTCGCTCTACGCATACCTCAACCTTAATCTATTGTTTCGAAGTGACTGAAATCTTCTCGGGAAATGACCGGTAACTAAACGGTTAGCGGGCGTTCAGTAGGCAAAATTGGTGAAGGCAGTTGAGTTTCCCCCACCAAGAATTCATCAACTGATGCCGCACAGCTTCGGCCTTCGGCGATCGCCCAAACAATCAGTGACTGACCCCGACCAGCATCTCCGGCGACGAAGACACCTTCGGTTGATGTCGCATACTTCGCATCTCGCTTGATATTTCCGCGATCATCAAAGGCAACCTCAAGCTGTGCCAAGAGCTCAGATTTTTCTGGACCCACAAAGCCCATTGCGAGAAGGACCAAATCTGCTGGGATTTCTCGTTCAGAGCCTTCTAGCTTCTCAAACTTCCCATTCACAAAGGTCGTCTCAACGAGTTGAAGAGCCCTCACTTTTCCGTCAGAGCCAACAAATTTTTCGGTGGAGACCGCGTATATGCGCTCCCCTGCCTCTTCGTGTGCGCTGCTGACTCGGTAAATCATCGGATATGTAGGCCATGGTTGACCTGATGAACGCTCTTCGGTTGGACGTGGCATGATCTCAAGTTGCGTAACACTCGCTGCGCCTTGACGGATTGCAGTGCCCAGACAATCTGCTCCAGTGTCACCGCCGCCGAGGATGACGACATGTTTACCGGTTGCATTAATTGGTGGGACGCTACTTAATTCTTGAAGGCCTTGTTTATTTCCCCAGGGCAAATACTCCATCGCCTGATGAATACCCGAGAGTTCTCGACCTTCGATCGCAAGATCGCGCCAGTTTGTTGAACCAACCGCAATCACTACAGCGTTGTATTTAGCACGCAACTGATCGCCTGTGATATCAACTCCAACATTTACTGAAGCGCGGAACCTCGTACCCTCGGCCTCCATTTGGGCCAAGCGACGATCCACGATTGATTTCTCCATTTTGAATTCAGGGATTCCGTAGCGTAGTAACCCACCAATTCGATCTGCACGTTCATAAACCGCAACGGTATGTCCAGCACGTGTGAGTTGCTGAGCAGCAGCAAGTCCTGCTGGTCCAGAACCGATTACTGCCACAGTCTTGCCAGAGAGTCGATCGGGTGGAAGTGGTACGACATCGCCATTCGCGAAGGCTTCTTCAATGGTGCGAAGTTCGACTTGTTTAATCGTAACTGCTTCGGCATTGATACCGATCACGCAGGCGGTCTCGCAAGGAGCTGGGCAGAGGCGACCAGTGAATTCAGGGAAGTTATTGGTTGCGTGCAAACGCTCAATCGCCTCCGTTTTTTCACCGCGCCAGATCAAATCGTTCCACTCTGGGATTAAGTTACCGAGTGGGCAACCCATGTGACAGAACGGAATACCGCAATCCATGCACCTTCCAGCCTGCTTTTGAAGATGAGCAAACTCTTGAGGTTGGTAGACCTCTTTCCAATCCTGAATGCGCACATCGACCGGCCGGCGAGTTGGAAGCTCTCGCGGTGTCGTCAAAAATCCCTTTGGATCAGCCATTACAGAGTCTCCATCACTACTTTGTCGACATCAAGTCCTTCTCGTTCTGCGCGCTCCATTGCCGCTAAGACTCGTGCATACTCTCTTGGCATAACGAGTGAGATTCTGATGCTCTCACTCTGCCAATTCGAAATCAAAGCACGTGCAACTTCGGAACCGGTCTCTGCCGCAAATTTCTCAAGCAGCTCCTTTACTCTCTGGTTCTGATCGGCGGGCAAAGTAAGCACATCGACCATATCCGGATTCACTAAGCGCGGATCTAGATCTAGCACAAATGCACGGCCGCCTGACATACCCGCCGCAAAATTTCTACCAGTTGGACCGAGGACTAACACCGTGCCACCTGTCATGTACTCACAAGCGTGATCACCGACGCCTTCAACAATTGCTGTTGCGCCAGAATTACGAACACAGAATCGCTCACCAGCAATACCTCTGACCATGATCTCACCTGACGTTGCACCATAGCCGATCACGTTTCCAGCGATCACGTTAGCTTCTGATTTGAACTGAGCTTTTTCATCTGGGCGAACAATGATTCGACCACCAGAAAGGCCCTTTCCGACATAGTCATTTGCATCTCCGTAGAGTCGCAAAGTGAGACCGGAAGGAATGAATGCACCAAGTGACTGACCGACCGATCCATGAAGAGTGATATCCACGGTATCTGTAGGTAGGCCTTTACCACCAAATTTTCTAGTGATTTCAGAGCCGAGCATTGTTCCAACAGTTCTGTTGACATTCCGCACATTGACCGAAAGTCGCACTGGTTGAGCATCCATCAAAGCACTCTTTGCTAGATCAATCAGAGTGTTATCAAGGGCGGCGTCCAAACCATGATCTTGGATGATCATGCTTCGACGCGGTGAGTCATTGCGAGTACTAGGCGCAAGTAGCAAAGGCGCTAGGTCAAGGCCACTCGCCTTCCAATGATCAACTGCTACTCGGGTATCAAGGGATTCGACTTGTCCGATTGCTTCCTCGAGTGAACGGAAGCCAAGCTCGGCAAGCCATTCGCGAACTTCTTCGGCAATATATTCAAAGAAGGTCTCGACGAACTCTGGCTTTCCTGAGTAACGCTCGCGAAGAACCGGATTTTGAGTGGCAACACCAACTGGACAGGTGTCCAGATGGCAGACGCGCATCATGACGCAACCTGAAACAACAAGCGGTGCGGTTGCAAAACCATATTCTTCTGCACCTAACAACGCCGCGATGACAACATCCCGACCAGTTTTCATCTGGCCATCTGTTTGAACAACAATTCGATCGCGCAGACCATTGAGCATCAACGTCTGCTGGGTTTCAGCCAAACCAAGTTCCCATGGCGCACCAGCATGCTTAAGTGAGGTGAGCGGTGACGCGCCAGTTCCACCATCATGACCAGAGACCAACACAACATCTGCATGCGCCTTCGAGACGCCTGCTGCCACCGTTCCGATTCCAACCTCGGCAACTAACTTGACGTGAATACGCGCATTCTTATTTGCGTTCTTCAAGTCATGAATCAACTGGGCTAGATCTTCGATTGAGTAGATGTCGTGGTGAGGCGGAGGCGAAATTAAACCAACACCAGGAGTTGAGTAACGTATCTGTGCGATCCAGGGGTAAACCTTGTTGCCAGGTAGTTGTCCGCCTTCACCAGGCTTTGCACCTTGAGCCATTTTGATTTGAATATCATCAGCATTAACGAGGTACTCAGACGTTACGCCAAATCTTCCGGAAGCTACCTGCTTGACGGCAGAGCGGCGAGAGTCGCCATTCGCATCAGGAGTAAAGCGCGCTGGATCTTCTCCGCCTTCACCCGTATTTGATTTACCGCCAAGACGGTTCATCGCAATCGCAAGTGTCTCGTGCGCTTCACTAGAGATCGAGCCTAGAGACATAGCACCAGTTGAGAAACGCTTGACGATAGAGGAGATCGGTTCAACTTCATCAATTGAAATTGATGGGCGTAGTCCTAGATTGAAAGCAAATAGGCCACGCAGAGTCATGAGCCGCTTGGATTGATCATCTACGTGATTGGTGTAACGCTTGAAAATGTCATATCGCTTTGATCTGGTTGAGTGCTGCAATGCAAAGACAGTTTCGGGATCAAAGAGGTGCGGCTCGCCCTCCCGGCGCCATTGGTACTCGCCACCAATTGCTAACTTCTTTGTTCCGGGAACTTCTCCCCCCGGCGGATAAGCAAAGTGATGGCGCTTGACGGTCTCTTCTGCGATCGTGTCGAGTGAAACTCCGCCGAGACGAGATGTCAGGCCAACGAAGTACTCATCGACGACTTCACGTGAAAGGCCAATAGCTTCAAAGACCTGAGCGCCGGTATATGAGGCGATTGTCGAAATACCCATCTTCGACATGACTTTAAGAACACCTTTACCTAAAGATTTAATGAGATTTGCAACCGCTTTCTCTGGCGTGATGCCGGTGATGACGCCCTGGCGAACTAAATCTTCAGCAGATTCCATCGCAAGATATGGATTTACGGCAGCCGCACCAAAACCAATCAGAAGCGCAACATGGTGAACTTCCCGTACCTCACCGGACTCAACTACGAGACCGACCTTGGTGCGAGTCTTCTCGCGAATAAGGTGGTGATGGACCGCTGCAGTTAAGAGCAATGATGGAATCGGTGCATCTTCAGAGTCCCCATCACGATCAGAGAGAACAATGATGTGTGCACCGTCCTTGATGGCTTGCGAAACTTCCGCGCGAATAACTTCGATACGTTCGCGAAGTGCTTCTCCCCCGCCGGCAACTGGGAATAGTCCTCGAATAACGTGGGAGGCAAAGCCGGGATGCTCTCCATCTGCATTTACGTGAATGATCTTTGCAAGCTCATCATTATCGATGACTGGAAAATCTAATGAGATCTGACGACAAGACTGTGGGCCAGGGTCCAATAGGTTGTGCTCTGGCCCAATACTTCCTGCAAGGCTAGTCACTAACTCTTCGCGAATAGCGTCGAGTGGAGGGTTTGTTACCTGGGCAAATAATTGCGCGAAGTAATCAAAGAGCAAGCGCGGCTTATCTGAGAGCGCAGCGATCGGCGTATCCGTACCCATCGATCCGAGAGGCTCGGCGCCATTTCGCGCCATTGGCGCCAAGATGATGCGTAACTCTTCTTCGGTATAACCAAATGCTCGCTGTCTACGCAATACAGATGAGTGCGGATAAATAATGTGCTCACGTGATGGCAACTCGGCTAGCTTGATCAGGCCTGCCTGAACCCATTCACCGTAAGGGGCTGCCGAAGCTAATTGATCCTTAATCTCTTCATCTTCAACGATTCGACCTTCGGCGATATCGACCAAGAACATGCGACCAGGCTGAAGCCGTCCCTTACGAATTACCTTCTCTGGGGCGATATCTAGAACTCCAACCTCAGAGGCGAGGACCACGAGTCCATCCTGCGTCACCCAGTAGCGTGAAGGTCGCAAGCCATTGCGATCAAGAACTGCGCCAACCTGGTTGCCATCAGTAAAAGTCACACACGCTGGCCCATCCCATGGCTCCATCAAACTGGCATGGAAAGCATAAAAATCACGTCTGCTTTGACTCATGGTTGCGTGATTTTCCCAAGCTTCTGGAATCATCATCAGCATCGCGTGAGGAAGTGAACGTCCGCCAAGGTAGAGCAGCTCAAGTACTTCATCGAACGAGGCTGAGTCAGAGCCAGATGAATCAATGATTGGGAAGATGCGAGTTAAGTCACCGGGAATGAGGTCGCTCGCTAGAAGTGCTTCACGCGCCCGCATCCAATTTCGATTCCCTTTAACGGTATTGATCTCGCCATTGTGTGCGATGAATCGGTATGGATGAGCAAGTGGCCATGAAGGAAAAGTGTTTGTTGAAAATCTTGAGTGAACAAGCGCCAACGGTGATTGCACTCTTGGATCAGAAAGCTCAGGGAAGAAATCTTCGAGTTGGCCAGTAGTCAGCATTCCCTTATAGACGATTGTGCGAGAAGATAATGATGGAAAATAAATTGGAGATGAGCGCTCAACTCGCTTACGAAAAACAAATGCTAATCGGTCAAGCGCTAAGTCTTGCTCCTTTGCCTTGCCAGCAAGAAAGAGTTGCACAAATTTTGGCATTACTGAGAGGGCGGTCTTTCCAAGCGAAGAAGAATTGATAGGTAGTTCGCGCCAGCCCAGAACTAATAACCCCTCTTCATCCGCAATTTTTTCAACTTCGGAAAAGCCTGAGAATGAAGGATCCATAAAGGCAATACCCGCTGCGTAAGAACCACTCACCGGAAGTTCGAAAGCTGTAACTTCTTGAAAAAATTGATCTGGGATTCGAATCAAGATGCCGGCGCCATCACCACTATCTGGTTCTGCACCCGTCGCACCGCGGTGCTCCATATTGCGAAGTGCGGTCAGCGCTTGCGAGACAACTTCGTGTGTCGCCTCTTTGCGCAAAGTAGCAACCATTGCAACTCCGCAAGCATCATGTTCATCTGCAGGGTTGTATAGCCCATGTGCGGAAGGCAGTGTGCTAAATAGCGTCACGATCGCTCCTTGATTTCAGCGGTGCTAAGGATTTACGAGCGGGACAACAGTGGCCCAAACAAATTCAGATAATGTTCATCGTTTAAAACCAGCTTTTCAGTGGTGGAAAAGTTTACCAATTACTTGGTGAAAAGGTGAACCAGAGATCCGATTCCCGCTGTAATTGCCATTCCAATTGAGCCGCCAATGGTTACTCGTAAAATCGTGGTGGAGAGCTTTGAGCCAGCGAGTTTGGAGCTAATCGCCCCGGTTCCGGCTAGACCAATCAGCGTTGCGATGATGATTCCGACCGATTTGCCACTGGCCTGCCCATGAGGCGCAGCGAGCGCACCTACCAATGGCACCACTCCGCCTGCCGTGTAACTAATTGCTGAGGCGATAGCCGCTTGGATTGGCCTCGCCTTTGTGTGTTCAAACTGACCAAGTTCATCTCGAAGATGAGCTTCCAAGGCGTCCTTCTCATGCATAACCCGAGCAACTTGGGTCGCTAAGTCGTAAGGCAGGCCACGTTCAACATAAATTTGAGCAAGCTCTGCCTCTTCACCCGCTGGATCAACCCGCAGGTGTTCGATCTCCATCTGGCGATCACTCTCTTCAATATCACTTTGTGACTGAACTGATATGTACTCACCGACTGCCATAGACATTGCACCCGCTGCAATTGCCGCTAAACCAGTGACGGTTAGGCTCGCCGTTGGGGCAGCTGCGGCTATGCCAATCATCAGCGATGCGGTCGCAACTAAGCCATCGTTAGCACCCAAGACAGCGGCGCGCAGCCAACCTGCTTTGTGAGCTTTATGATGCACATTGCGCTGATAGACATCTTCAATCATGGGCGCATCCTACTTGCCCTGCCTGCGGTTGACCCTACGAAGAAGGGCAGCCGACACGAGGATGCCGAGAGCACTCACCCAGATATTTACCCGCAGTCCAAGAATCTGGTGCGCGGTATCTATCCGAAGAGCTTCGATCCACATTCGTCCCAGACAGTAATACCCCACGTAAATAACGAAGAGTGAGCCAGTTCTCACACTTCTGGAGAGGAAGAGAAGGAGCGCTGCGCCGGCGAAACACCAGAGCGCCTCGTATAAAAATGTTGGATGAAAGGTCTGAAAACCCTCATAGCCAAGGGGGCGCTTTGCCAGTGGAATCTCAAGCCCCCAAGGAAGACTGGTGGGCTGGCCAAAAAGTTCGCCATTAAACCAATTACCAAATCTTCCGACACCTTGTGCGATCAAGAGCCCTGGCGCCAGCGCATCAGAGAAAGCGCTGAATGGGAGTGAACGTTTCGCCCGCTTAAATGCCCAATAGGCAGCGAGGGTTCCGAGCGCGATAGCGCCCCAAATCCCTAGCCCGCCATTCCAAATTTTAAGTGCATTAATCGGATGGCCGTTTTTACCAAAGTAAGCATCCGGAGAAGTGATCAGGTGATAGAGGCGCCCACCAAGTACGCCCGCGGGTATCGCGAAGAGAGCCACTTGATTGATCTCGTCTGGGTCTCCCTCGGCGCTTCGATAGCGAAAGCGTCCAAGGCCAATTGCAATCGCAATCCCTAGGATGATGCAAAGTGCGTAGAAATGCAGAGTCAGCGGGCCGAGTGAGAAAGCTGACCTAGCTGGTGTAAAAATGTAGTCAGTTACGAGATGGATTACTTAACTCCTACTGCAGCGAAATCTTTCTTGAGGGCAGCAATATTCAAATAATGAGTCTGATCAAGTTGCTTGCCGTTGATGAAGACTGTTGGTGTTGAATTCACGTTCTGCTTAGCAGCATCGGCTTCAACGCTCTTTGTCCAGTTCACATATTTTCCATCAGTAATGCACTTCGTGACGCTATCAGTTTTCGCCCCGGCCGATCCAGCAAGAATGCTCAATACCAAATTGGTCCATTTGCCAGAGTTCTCTGGTGAAGGCTGATTTGCATAGAGAAGTTCGTGCATCTGCAAGAACTTTCCCGCATCTGCGGTGCAAGCCGCAGCATTTGCGGCAAGAATCGACTCAGGTCCGATAAAGGTCATTGGGTGGAAGACGGCCTTAATCTTGCCAGCCGTGATTAAGCCGTTGAGATACGAGCCTGCCACTGCCTCAAAGTTGCGGCAATTTGGGCATTGGAAGTCTTCCCAGAAATCAACCTTTACCTTCGCAGTTGGATTGAGAACAATTCCATAGCCATCTGCCTTCGACACTGAAGCAGGGATCGAAACCTTTGAGCTGGCTTTGCTGGAAACGAGCGAGAAAACAGTGCCCACAGCGAGCACGAAGAGCACCATGCCAATAGCAATGTATCTCGTGGCGTTATCTTTCTTCTTCGGTGCACTCATTGTTTTCTCCCCTTTTACACTCCTGGAAACGTGGCCTTACTTTAGCCGATTTAGCGCCGAACCCCTTCGGCAAGTGAAATAGCTAGTTCCTTCACCCGCAAGAGGCCTTCCGCAAAGGTCGCACTCTCTTGAATGAGGCGAATAAATGCAGAGCCCACAATGACGCCATCGGCGTACTGCGCAACTTCGTGGGCTTGCTCCTTTGTCGACACTCCTAGCCCTACGGCAATCGGAAGGTCGCTACTTTCGCGAATCCTTTCAACGAGTCCCCTTGCATCACCCGAAACAGAACCACGAGTACCGGTTACTCCCATCAGTGAAGCGGCATAGATAAAGCCAGAACATTGTGAAGTTACTTTTGGCATACGTTGATCTGAGGTACTTGGTGCAACAACATAAATTCGATTGATCTCATTTGATTCGGCAGCGCTCTGCCAACGACTAGATTCTTCAACGGTGAGATCAGGAGTAATTACGCCCGAACCTCCCGCTTCGGCGATCGACTTTGCGAATTCTTGAACACCATATTTTTCAATCGGATTCCAATACGTCATGACAACCGCAGGAACGCCGAGCGCCGTTGTTGACTGCAAAGTTTCGAATACTTCGCGGGCACCAGTTCCGCCCCGAAGGGATTGTTCGGCAGCTGCTTGAATAACTGGTCCATCCATGACGGGGTCGCTGTAGGGAAATCCCACTTCGATGGCATCTACGCCACCGGCAACCATCGCTGCAATTACTTCTTTAGCGGCTGCGTTATCTGGAAAACCTGCTGGCAAGTATCCAATTAACGCGGCTCGATTCTCACCGCGCGTGCGCTCAAAAAGTTTGGCCAGAGATGTTTGGTATTCGACCACTAGAGCGGAATTCCAAAATACTGCGCAGCAGTTTGAACATCTTTATCGCCTCGACCAGAGAGGTTGAGTAGAAGAGTTGCATCAGGACCAAGTTCATTTCCCACAATAAGTGCCCCGGCTAGCGCATGCGCAGTTTCAATCGCTGGAATGATTCCCTCAGTCTTTGAGAGCAGAGCGAATGCGTGCATTGCTTGCTCATCAGTAATTGCCCGGTACTCGGCGCGACCAATATCGTGAAGATAAGCGTGCTCTGGGCCAACACCTGGATAATCCAATCCGGCAGAGATTGAATGAGACTCAATGGTCTGGCCGTTCTCATCCTGTAATACATAGGAGCGAGTGCCGTGCAGTACTCCAGGAGTTCCACCTGTGATTGTTGCGGCATGCAATCCAGTCTCAATTCCGCGCCCACCTGCTTCTAGGCCAATGAGTCGAACGGATGTGTCATCTATAAATGGGTGGAAAATTCCAATGGCATTTGAGCCGCCGCCCACACAAGCCAGGACCGCATCAGGCAACTTGCCTGTTAATTCAAGAACCTGGGCCCTTGATTCCACGCCAATGATTCGATGAAAATCGCGAACCATCGTTGGGAATGGGTGCGGACCGGCGACGGTTCCAAGCATGTAATGCGTTGTCTCAACATTGGTTACCCAATCACGCATCGCCTCATTGATCGCGTCCTTGAGAGTTTTAGATCCTTGAGTCACCGGAATAACTTCGGCGCCCAATAATTTCATGCGAGCGACATTGAGAGCCTGTCGCTTTGTATCTTCCTCGCCCATATAAACCACGCATTCAAGACCCATCAACGCAGCAGCGGTCGCCGAAGCCACACCATGCTGGCCCGCACCAGTCTCGGCGATGATTCGCTTCTTACCCATACGTTTTGTGAGTAAAGCTTGACCAAGCACGTTATTAATTTTGTGACTACCCGTGTGATTGAGATCTTCGCGCTTTAAAAGAATCCGAGCCCCACCCGCATGTTCTGCAAAACGTTTTGCTTCGGTCAGGATGCTTGGCCTGCCGGTATATGTCTTATGAAGTTCGGTGAGCTCTGCGATGAAGACCGGGTCTTGCTGGGCTTTCTTATGCGCCGCCTCTAACTCATCAAGAGCTGCGATAAGTGCCTCGGGAACGAAACGGCCACCGTAAGGACCGAAATGACCAATTACTTCTGAGTCGATCGCGTTCTCTTTGATTCCCATTAGCGAAATCTATCAGGCTAGTTAGCGCCCGAGCAGAGTGAAAATTGCTGCGGCCGGGTCATCTGAGCGCACTAGCGTCTCACCCACCAAAATCGCTTGTGCTCCCAGATCTTCCAGCGCAGCTACTTCACCTGGTGAAGAGATTCCGGACTCTGCCACTTTGATCACTGATTCAGGGATGAGCGGGATCAACTCTTCGAAGGCCACTGGGTCCACTTCAAGAGTTTTGAGGTTACGCGAATTAACTCCGATGATCTTCGAGCCTATATCTAGCGCGCTCTCGAGCTCTTGATGATTGTGCACTTCTACAAGCACGTCCATACCAAGTTCGGTACTCATCTGGTAAAAATCAACGAGCTGGGCCCGACTTAAACCGGCCACAATCAACAACAAGAGATCTGCGCCTAAAATTCTTGACTCAAGTACCTGGAATTCAGTAACGATAAAATCTTTTCGAAGTACTGGTATCGCTATTTCACTCCTTACCGAGACAAAATCTGCGATAGATCCTTTGAAACGCCGCTGCTCAGTCAGAACGCTGACAACACTTGCGCCACCTGCTTCATATTTGGCAGCCAGGGATGCAGGATCATCGATCGCTGCTAACGCTCCTTTACTCGGCGAAGATCGCTTCACCTCTGCGATCACACTCATCCCGGGTACAGAGAGAGAATTAAGAGCGCCACGCAAGCCTGGTGCTTCGGCGAGTGCACCACGTAGCTGCGATAGCGGAACCTCACGTTCTTTCACATCTTGGAGAACCCCATCAATGATTGCTTGCAGCACCGTACCCTCTGGACTGATCTCACTCATAGTGTTGGGTCCTTCTCTTCATTGAGTTGATTCCAAGGTGAAGCGCTCTTTCGGTCATAACGAGATTGCGTTCTAGGATTTCTCTTTGATGTAGAACTAGATCTCTTCAAAAGATAAATCAGCCCGGCGATCAATAACAGAACAGGAAGTAGTTTTGTGATCATTTGGAATTTCCCACACTGACCTCAACCATTGAGTTAGCGGTCGCAATCGCCCCGAGTACAGCCGCAGCCTTGTTCCGGCACTCTGCCTCTTCACTTTGTGCAACTGAATCTGCGACGATTCCGGCGCCAGCCTGCACATATCCAACTCCGTCTACCAACACGGCAGTACGAATTGCGATACAAGAATCGACATTGCCTCGGAAATCAAAGTAGCCGATGGTCCCGCCATATATTCCCCGACGAGTTGGCTCAAGGCTTTCGATGATCTGCATAGCCCGCGGCTTAGGGGCGCCAGAGAGTGTTCCGGCCGGAAAGACTGCGAGCAGCGCATCG
>CBFHTP010000003.1:0-1858 GCA_965658705.1 Candidatus Nanopelagicaceae bacterium | reverse complement strand
TGGAGATGAAGCAGGATCGAGTTTTCCGATTACCGTGGAGACGATATGCATCACATGGGAATAGCGCTCTAAGTGCATGAATTCGACAACTTCAACGCTGCCCGGAGTACAAACTCTGCCTAAATCATTTCGCCCAAGGTCGACCAACATCAAATGCTCTGCGCGCTCTTTGGGGTCGGCCAACAACTCTTCGCCATTTCTATGGTCAACTTCCGGATCTGTCGATCTCGGTCTGGTCCCAGCGATCGGATGGATCAGAACCTCGTCCCCCGAAATTTTTACCAGCGCCTCTGGGCTTGAACCAACGATTTCAACACCACTTTCAAATCTGAACAGGTACATATAGGGACTTGGATTATGAATTCGAAGTGTTCGATATACATCCAAAGCATCAGCCGTTACTGCCATTGAAAAACGCTGAGAGAGCACAACTTGGAAAGCTTCGCCGTCACGTATTGCCTCTTTGATAACCTCAACCTTGCTGCAGTACTCCGCTTCACTCATGTTTCGCTCAAAACTAGGAGATTGACGTTCTAGGGACTGGGCTACCTGGGCCGGATTTGGCAGAAGAAGCGAAGCGATCATATGTTCTAGACGAAGGGATGCGTCGGTAAATGCTTCATCTATTCGCTCATCAGTTCCATCCCAATTAATCGCATTTGCAATTAATGTGAGCGTTCCATCGAAATGGTCATAGATTGCAAGATCAGAAGTGAGCATGTAGGCAATCTCAGGAATTGCTACATCCGCAATAGATTCAGTATTTAATTTCTCAAGCCGGCGCACAATTTCATAACCGGCATAGCCGACTAATCCTCCAGTCAATGGGGGAAGCCCTTCAATTTTCGGAGATCGGAGGTGTTCGGTCGTAATTTTCAAGGCAAGAAGTGGATCGATTCCACTGGGGGCACCCGCTGGCGCTTTGCCCTCCCAGATTGCCAACCCATTTTTCTCAGTAAGAGTTGCAACACTGTTCACGCCAATGAATGAGTAGCGCGACCAAGCTCCGCCATGTTCGGCTGATTCGAGTAAAAAAGTTCCGGTACGGTTTCCAGCAAGTTTTCGATAGAGACTGAGCGGAGTTTCGCTATCAGCGAGAAATTTTCGCCAGACTGGAATCACGTTGTGAGTCTTTGCGTGCTCCCGAAACTCTTCGAGATTCATCATGGCGTGCGATCAATCTCTCTGGAAAAACAGGATCGAGCGCCTGTATGACAGGCGGCGCCAGTTTGTTCAACCTTCATCAAAATTGCATCACCATCACAGTCGTAGGAAATTGAGACCAGACGCTGGGAATTGCCCGAAGTTTCGCCCTTTACCCACAATTCATTACGGCTGCGGCTCCAATAAGTGACTGAAGAAGTTGAGAGCGTTTGCAGAAGTGCCTGTTCATTCATCCATGCCAGCATCAAAACTTCGTTGCTCTGTGCATCCGCAGCGATCGCAGCCACTAATTCACCTCGTGCAAAGATTGCAGAAATCTCTGCTGGAATCTCACTCTGGAATTCGCTGGCCACTGGGACATTCTGCCCTACCGGCGACTAAGCGCGGATCGAATACCCCTGCTCGGTGAGAAATGCCTTTACTTGCGGAATCGTCAATGTTCCATAATGGAACAGGGTGGCTGCAAGCAGTGCATCTGCGCCTGCCTCGAGTGCATCCGCAAAATCTGACAACTTGCCGGCGCCACCGCTAGCGATAACCGGCACGCCACTGATTTCTTTGACCGCTCGGATCATCTCCACGTCATAACCTGTAGTCGTGCCATCTGCATCCATCGAATTTAAAAGGATCTCTCCGATGCCGCGACTGCTTGCATCTTCAATCCACGCTAGCGCATCGATTCCTGTTGAGCGCT
>CBFHTP010000002.1:0-91589 GCA_965658705.1 Candidatus Nanopelagicaceae bacterium | reverse complement strand
ATGCCCATTCGGCAAATGATTCGTTCAGCCACAAGTCATCCCACCATTGCATCGTGACCAGATTGCCAAACCACATATGTGCCATCTCGTGCAGAATCGTGTTTGCACGCCACTCATAGCTAACGGCGGTCACTTTAGAGCGGAAGACAAAGCCGGATTCACGAAAAGTAACGCAACCAGCGTTCTCCATCGCGCCCCAGTTGTAATCCACGACTGCGATTTGGTCGTACTTATCAAATGGATAAGCCAGGCCAAAGACATTTTCAAAGTATTCAAAGCCCTGCTTGGTGATCAAGAAAATCTCTTCGGGGTCAAGAGACTGGATTAGTGATTTGCGGCAGTAAATACCTAGCGGAACCGTTTTATCTTTGCCTTTGTACTCATCGTGAACGTGGGCATATGGCCCGGCGACGAGAGCGGTGATGTAGGTAGAGATTCGAGGAGTCGTTGTGAAGTTCCAGGTTGTGGAATCCCCGTTTTCAATCTTTGAGGCGACTGGGTTATTTGAGATTACTTCCCAATGGCTAGGTGCGATTGCCGTGAAGGTAAAGGTAGCTTTTAGATCGGGTTGGTCGAAGCAGGCATACATTTTGCGGATGTGCGCAGTTTCACCCTGTGAGTAGAGATAGACCTCGTCATCAACTGGATCGACTGAGAGCTGGAGTCCTTCGCCGACCTTTGAGTATGCAACTTCTGATTCAATCGTCAATTCATTCTGCGCTGCAAGGCTCTTGACAAATATTGATTCACCGTCATAGTTGCTTACGTCAAGAATTGTGCCATTTAGCGTTGCCGAAATGATACGTACTGCCGCGGCATCAATGAAGGTATCAAACCCCGGCGTTGAAGTGAACTTCACGACTGATGTCGAAAGGAACGTTTCACGCCCCTTCGAGACATCGAGAGTTACGTTATAACTTTCAATTTGTAGGTTTGCAGAGCGGATTTGTGCTTCATCGCGATTTAGATTTAGTCCAGGCATGGGCGGTAATCTACCTCTCATGGAACGCCCGGCAAATCGAAGCTATAGCTTACGAGGAGCAAGGGCCACTGGTGCCCAAGAAGTTGCCTACGAAGAACTTTGGCCACAGTTTGGCGTCGGCCCCACTGGTGAGATTGACCCAGCGAAATTATTTCCAGATCTAGCAATCAAAATTCTTGAAATTGGCAGCGGCATGGGCGAAGCAACTGCCCAGATTGCGATGACCTTTCCTGAAATTGGCTTCCTGGTTGTCGAAGTTCATAAGCCAGGTATTGGCGCGCTGATGAACACCTGTAACAAGCAGGGCTCAACAAATATCAAGATCGTCGAAGAAGATGTTCACCTGGTGCTGAGTAACTCGCTTCCAGATAATTCACTTGATGCGATTCATCTCTACTTTCCAGATCCATGGCCAAAAAATCGCCATCACAAGCGTCGAATTGTTAACCCGGCATTCTTAGCGTTAATCCATCCTAAATTAAAAGCCGGTGGCTACATTCACATCGCTACTGACTGGATTCAATATGCCCAGTGGATTCAGGCAACCTTTGCGGCGAGTGATCTATTTGCCGGGGGAGTAATTGAGCGACCGGACTGGCGACCAATTTCCAAGTTTGAAGGACAAGGAATTCGAAAGGGTCACATCGTGACGGATATGAAGTACTTTAAAAGTTATATTTTTCCATTAACTTCATAGTTGCTGATCATTTCAATGCGGCGCAGATGGCGTGCATCCCCAGGGAATGGCTCTGCTAGAAAAGTATCGACAATTTCTAGGCAAACTTCGGGTGAGTGCATTCGTCCACCAATCGCAAGGACATTTGCATTGTTATGTTCGCGGGCTAATTTTGCAGTCTCAACCGACCAAGCGAGAGCAGCGCGGATTCCTCTAACTTTATTTGCCGCAATCTGTTCACCGTTTCCTGAACCACCAAGAACAATGCCGAGTGAGCCAGGATCTGCAACAACGGCCTCTGCTGCCGGAATACAGAAGACCGGGTAATCATCGAGGGCGTCGTATTGATGTGGTCCATGATCAACGACGTTATGTCCCTGAGACTCGAGGTGCTTAACAATGACGCCTTTAAATTCAAGCCCAGCATGGTCGCTACCGATATGGATTCTCACGGACCTATCCTCTCAAAAAAAATCGGAGCGTCCACCTTTTTAAAGGCGAACGCTCCGATAACCCCTCGAAGGTTTTTTGCTATCAGCTAATTAATGGCCGTGACGACCCATTCCCATACCCATACCTGGCACACCGTTAACCTGTGCAGTTACCTGAGCAACAACATTTGCCTTGGCGGTTGTTGCTTGAGCTGCAGTCATTGTTCCAGCGGTAACGTGGGCATCAATCTCTGAGTTCTCTAGAGCAACAAGAGCATTGATCAGTGCTGTGGTCTTTGCGCCTGCAAGAGTTGCAAGTGACTTGCCAGCAACGCGCGCTGCATCAAGATCTGCTGCAGTGATTCCAAGTGTTGTCAGAATCGTGTTCTGTTCAGCAGCAAATCCAGGTCCGCCCTTGCCACCCATGTGGCCGTTTGGACCATCAGAGTCTGGTCCACCAGCTGGGCGAGCAGCGGCAAACGCTGCAAGGATTGCATCTTCTTGCGCCTGAGTAATTGTCTTTGCCGTGACAAGACCGTCAAGAACAGTCTTAAATCCATCAACGTGATTTTCGCCCGCAACAGTTGGCTGTGCTGAAGTGGTTGTAGGGGTTGCAAACTTTGCAGTTGGCTTTGAAGAAGCAGCATTTGCTACTCCAAATGAACCTACGGCAACACCTAGAACTACGGCGCTAGCCAGAATCTTCTTATTCATCGAACTCCCTTTTTTAGTTCCAGATGCCCTCACATCTGGATAAGCCTAGATAACCCTGGCCACCTGAAAAAGGTAGCCGATTAACCTGAGAAACAGGTCAGAGTTTGGATGAATTTTTGGTCGGAGTGAGCGCAAAACCCGAGTAACGTGCACTACCGACGCAATCTTGCATAGGTCACATACCCCGAATGGGGACATCATGAAGATTTACCGTCCATATCCAATTCGCAACCGATCCCTTATGGCCATATCCGTTGGCCTCTTATTACTGACTGCAGTGCCTTCGTTAAATGCTCAAGCAATTGCAGCAGGACCAGTAAAGCCAATCATCAATACAATCTTGAGTGGCGCAGGTAAGCCATCGAGTGCACTTGGAAATAATGGTGACTTCTACATCGACATCGCCGTGATGAATATGTATGGACCGAAAGCAAAAGGTAAATGGCCTGTTGGTGTCTCACTTCGCGGTACAGATGGAAAAACCACTGCAGGAGATTCAGGGCTAAATGGTCGCACTGGTGTTGCAGGAACAGCAGGCGCGACGGGTACAACGGGAGCTGCTGGTGATACTGGAGCTCAGGGTGCCGTAGGTGACTCTGGCGCAACTGGCGCAACTGGCTTAACCGGAACCACAGGTTCAACTGGATTAACCGGTGCTGCCGGAGTAGCCGGAGTAGCCGGAGTAGCCGGATCAGCCGGAGTTGCAGGCACTACGGGTGCAACTGGATTAACTGGTGCTGCTGGATCAGCAGGTACAACAGGATTAACCGGTGCCGCTGGTGCTGCAGGCACTACGGGTGCAACTGGATTAACTGGTGCTGCTGGAGCAACCGGCGCGCAAGGTACAACAGGATTAACCGGCGCCGCAGGAAGCATAGGTGCTACTGGGTTAACTGGAGCAACAGGTGCTCAAGGAGCCGCTGGTTCAACAGGGGCGACAGGTGCTCAAGGAGCCGCTGGTTCAACAGACGCAATTTATGGAACTTTGACTCTTGGAACAATTGCGGCATCTGCAAGCGGAGTCGGTAGTAACGCTACGGCGATAATCGTGCCAGCAGGAAAACGCTTTACTTTAGATTTATTTCTACACGCCCCGAATTCGTATTCATTCACTCCCACGATGAAAGCGGAACTGGCCTTTGGTTCAAGTTGCATTTCTCCGTCATCGAAATTTTCCTGGGTGTTAAGCAGTGGCGGCTCACTTCGAAGCGGATCAGGTGGAGCCATTGAATCGGGGTTGTCGGGCAAAGCAGTGATTGATGCGACATCCTGTACTTCAACCACAACAATGACCGTTTCCGTGACAGTTTTGGAGAACACAGTGACAAGGCCATTCACATTCAGTGGAGACTATTTTCTTCAATCCGTCCAGATTTTGACTTTGGGTAATGCTTAAACCCTGGAGCGGGTGACCGGGATCGAACCGGCATGGCCAGCTTGGAAGGCTGGGGCTCTACCATTGAGCTACACCCGCGTGATGAGTGCGACTGTGGGAGTGGGTGCCCGATTTGGGTACCTGCTCCAACAGGGATAGGTTAGCGACTCGGTTAGGAGAAGGGAATTTGAACCCTTAGACTCCGATCTTACGCCTACGGGGCGTAGCGTAGTGGCTAGCGCGCCTGCTTTGGGAGCAGGAGACCGGGAGTTCGAATCTCCCCGCCCCGACAAAAAGTTCTATTTATCCATCGCAAAAAACATCATCTATAGCTATCTAGGAGATACGTGAAGAGCTCGGTCGAGAAACTCAATGAAACCCGCGTCAAGATCAGCGTCGAAGTCACATTTGAAGAGCTCGAACCACACATCAAGAACGCGTATCAATCAATCTCTCACACAGTAAACATTCCAGGTTTCCGTAAGGGCAAGATCCCAACTGCAATGCTTGAACAACGGGTTGGTCGTGCAGCAGTTCTAGATGAAGCGATCAATGCAGCGCTACCTACGTTTTATGCAGAAGCTGCTCGCGAGAACAAAGTTCAGGCAATTGGCCGACCACAAGTTGATATCAAAGAGTTGAAGGATAAAGAGTCGCTTTCATTTGATGTTGAAGTCGATGTTCGCCCAGAAATCGATCTACCAAACTTCTCAGAAATGACAATCACTGTTGATGATGTTGAGGTTACGGATGCAGATATCACTGAGCAAGTTGATGCCCTTCGCGCTCGCTTTGGAACACTCACAAATGTTGAAAAAGCGGTCGAGAACGGGGACTTTGTCGCCATCGATTTGATTGCAACCGTTGATGGCGTTGCACTTGATGGTGGAACCGCGAATGATATTTCTTACGAAGTTGGCTCAAACAAGATGATCGATGGCCTTGACGAAGCCCTTGCTGGGCTTAAAGCGGGGGATTCAAATAACTTCGCATCAAAACTCGTTGGAATGGCCGAAGGCCAAACCGGGGATATCGCAGTCACGGTTAAGGCGGTCAAGACCCGTGAACTTCCAGATGCTAATGACGACTTCGCAAAGCTCTCATCTGAGTTTGAAACTCTTGCCGAACTTCGCGCAGATATTGCTACGCGTTTGCAGCGCGTGAAAGAGATGGAACAAGGCGCACAGGCACGTGATCTTCTGATGGAGAAACTCAATGCCGATGTGACAATTCCACTTCCTCAAAACATCATCCAAGATGAGGTTAATGACCACCTTGAAAAAGAGGGTCGCTTGGAAGATGAGACTCATCGCGCTGAAGTGACCGAAGAAGTCACCGTCACCTTGACCCAAGAGATTTTGTTGGACTCAATTGTTCGGGCCGAAAACGTCTCGGTCAACGAGGCCGAACTCACCGAATACCTGGTGCGTGCATCCCAGCGTTATGGAATGACCACAGAGCAATTCATCAAAGAGATCGGAGATGCCGGTCAGATCAACACGATGGTCGCCGAAGTCGGTCGCGCAAAGGCTCTCGCTGGTGCACTATCTCGCGTAAAAGTCGTTACCAAGTCTGGCAAGAAAGTGGATCTCGAAGCTCTCGCACCAAAAGCTACCGAGATTCCCGAGATTACTGAGCCAACGGATCTCGCCGACATTATTTAAGGATTTAAGGCATATAACTTCAGTGTGTAGCACTTCCGCTAAGGGCGAACATCCCCACGCTTATCTGGCCCCCTTCTAGGAAGCATTTGGCGGAAAAGATTGTTAAGGTCAATACAGTTCACTTTAGAGATTAAAGAGATCAGAGAGTTTAGAGAAGGGGTCTTCCGTGGAGATTATTACCTCACGTTCGTCAGGTAGCGGGATGGGCGGTCTAGATGACCAGGTCTATCAGCGCCTCCTCAAAGAACGCATTATTTTTCTTGGATCTCAAGTTGAAGACTCCATGGCAAATGCAATTGCAGCACAGATGCTCTTGCTTGCCGCCGAAGATTCCGAAAAAGATATCTACCTTTACATCAACTCTCCTGGCGGATCAGTATCTGCTGGAATGGCGATCTATGACACGATGCAATACATAAAGAATGATGTTGCGACCGTTGCCATGGGACTTGCTGCCTCGATGGGTCAGTTCCTGCTCTGCGCAGGTGCACCTGGAAAACGCTATGCACTTCCAAATGCTCGCATCATGATGCACCAACCTTCTGGTGGCATTGGTGGAACATCTACTGATATCAAGATTCAAGCTGAGCAGATGAAGTTCACAAAAGAGCGTCTTGCTTCACTGATTGCTCATCACACAGGCCAGAAGATGGAGACCATCACGGAAGACTCGGATCGCGATCGCTGGTTTGACGCTGAAGAAGCAAAAAAGTATGGACTCGTTGATCACGTCGTCACATCGGCAGGACAAGTTTCAGGAAGCGGTGGAACAGCATGAGTGATTTCAATCCAATCAGAGATATTCAATCTCGCTACGTTCTCCCAACCATCGAAGAGAAGACTTCGTACGGATACAAGCGCCTTGATCCATACACAAAACTCTTTGAAGAGCGCATCATCTTCGTCGGTCAAGGGATCGATGACACAGTTGCAAACGATGTTATGGCCCAGCTCTTGACCTTGGAGTCCATGGATCCAGATCGCGACATCATGATGTACATCAACTCACCAGGTGGCTCATTCACTGCGTTGACTGCTATTTATGACACGATGCAATTTGTTCGTCCAGATGTGATGACTGTTTGCTTGGGCCAAGCCGCTTCAGCAGCGGCGATCTTGCTGGCAGGCGGAGCTAAGGGAAAGCGCTTCGCACTAGAGCACGCACGCATTTTGATTCACCAGCCATCCTCTGAAGGCGGTGGCCAGGGTTCAGATATTGAAATCCAAGCTGCAGAGATTTTGCGGATGCGCTCACTCCTTGAAGAGATGCTGGCAAAGCACTCATCGAAGAGCGCGGCAGAGATCGCAAAAGATATTGAACGCGACAAAATCCTTACTGCTGTTGAAGCGGTCGAGTACGGAATCATTGATCAAGTCTTGGAGTCACGTAAATCAAAGAAGTAATTCGCCTATAAGCGAACAGAGAGAGTGGCCTTTCGGCCCCCGCAGGGGGTTGGGGGGCCTTAATCTTTTCCTATGAATACGCGCATTGGGGAATCGGGCGACCTGCTCAAGTGTTCTTTCTGCGGAAAGACTCAGAAGCAGGTTAAAAAGTTGATCGCTGGTCCCGGCGTGTACATTTGTGATGAATGTATTGATCTCTGTAATGAAATCATTATCGAAGAGCTCAATGAGACAAATACCCTCGGTCTGACTGAAGTTCCAAAGCCGCAGGAGATCTACTCTTTCCTTGACCAATATGTCGTTGGTCAAGATCGTGCCAAGAAATCTCTTTCAGTCGCTGTCTACAATCATTACAAGCGAGTTCAATCCGGTGATGGACACCGTGAAGACTCCGTAGAACTTGCTAAGTCAAACATTTTAATCCTTGGTCCTACTGGCTGCGGAAAAACTTTGCTCGCTCAAACACTCGCCCGCATGCTCAACGTGCCATTTGCAATCGCTGATGCAACTGCCTTGACCGAGGCTGGTTATGTCGGAGAAGATGTTGAGAACATTTTGCTTAAGTTGATTCAGGCGGCTGATTACGATGTGAAGAAGGCCGAGACTGGCATTATTTATATTGATGAGATTGACAAGGTCGCTCGCAAGGCCGAGAACCCGTCGATCACTCGCGATGTCTCTGGTGAAGGTGTTCAACAAGCACTCCTCAAAATACTCGAAGGAACTACCGCATCGGTCCCACCTCAAGGTGGTCGCAAACATCCACATCAAGAGTTCTTACAGATTGACACAACGAACATCCTCTTCATCTTAGGTGGCGCTTTTGCAGGTCTTGAGAAGATTATTGAAGGTCGTAGCGGAAAAGCTGGCGTTGGTTTTAATGCAACTTTGCAGTCAGCTGAAGAAAAAGTTGGCAATGATATTTATGGTGATGTCATGCCAGAAGATCTCATTAAATTTGGAATGATCCCTGAGTTCATCGGTCGCTTGCCAATCTTGACCTCGGTCGAACAACTCGATCGCCCATCCCTCATGCAGATTCTTACCGAGCCAAAAAATGCTCTGATCAAGCAGTATGAAAAGCTCTTTGACTTAGATGGCGTCGATCTCGAATTTTCTATGCCTGCGTTAGAGCTGATTGCCGACCTGGCGATCAAACGTGGTACCGGCGCTCGTGGCCTGCGGGCAATCATGGAAGAGACTCTGCTTGCCGTGATGTATGACGTCCCCTCTCGCAAAGATGTTGAGCGAGTCATTGTTACGCCAGGGTGCGTCCTTAAGGAATCAGAGCCCACCTATGTTCTGCGCGGTAGCGGTCCAAAGCGCGTATCCAAGGCGAAGGAAGAGAAGCACGTCGAAGATAAGAGCGCGTAACTTCATCTAGACTGCGACTCCTTATGACGCAACGTCCAGAACTGGCCGCAGCCTTCACTCCAAGTGAGATTGAAGCTCCGCTCTACCAAAAATGGCTAGATGCCGGTTACTTCACCGCTGATCCACAATCAGATAAACCGCCTTACACAATCGTTATTCCACCTCCAAATGTGACCGGTGTGCTTCACATTGGCCATGCGCTGGACCACACGCTTCAGGATATTTTGATTCGGATGAAGCGTATGAAGGGCTTCGAGGCGTTGTGGTTACCTGGAATGGATCACGCCGGAATCGCAACTCAAAATGTGGTCGAGAAGCAATTGGCCGCGCAAGGTCTATCGCGCCACGATCTTGGGCGCGAGAAGTTTGTTGAGAAGGTCTGGAACTGGAAGGCCGAGTCTGGTGGCGCCATCTTGGCTCAGATGAAGCGACTTGGAGATTCTGTTGATTGGTCGCGCGAGCGATTCACAATGGATGAAACGCTATCGCACTCGGTGCTCACAATTTTCAAGAAACTTTATGATGCTGGCTTGATCTATCGCGCTGAGCGAATTATCAACTGGTGTCCAAGATGCCTCACCGCTCTTTCAGATATTGAAGTTGAGCATCAAGATGATGCAGGTGAATTTGTTCAAGTTACTTATGGCGAAGGTGATATGCAGATCACGATCGCCACAACTCGTGCCGAAACAATGCTCGGAGATGGCGCGGTTGCAGTTCACCCAGACGACCCGAGATATCAACACATGATTGGCAAAGAAGTTTGGTTACCACTCGTTGATCGAATGATTCCAATTATTGCGGATGAGTTAGTTGATCCTGAATTTGGTACCGGCGCTGTGAAAGTGACCGCTGCGCATGATCCTAACGACTTCGAAATGGCAGTTAGACACAACATTCCTTTCATTATCATCATGGATGAGACCGGCGTAATGGCTGGAACTGGAACCGAGTTTGATGGCATGGATCGCTTTGCTGCCAGAGTTGCGGTCGTCAAGAGGCTTAAAGAGATGGGCCGAGTTCCATCAGAGAAACGGCCATATATCCACTCAGTTGGACATTGCTCTCGATGTGAAACAACAATCGAGCCACGGCTATCTAAGCAATGGTTTGTCAATGTTGGACCACTTGCGAAGGCTGCGGGAGATGCCGTTCGAGATGGACGAGTAAAGATTGAACCTAAGGAGTTAGAGCCGCGCTACTTTGACTGGGTAGACAATATGCACGACTGGTGTATCTCTCGGCAGTTGTGGTGGGGACATCGCATCCCCGTTTATTACGGTCCGAACGATGAAGTAGTTGTATGCGGCCCAGGTGAAACCCCTCCTGCAGGATATGTACAAGACTCTGATGTGTTAGATACTTGGTTCTCTTCAGCGCTCTGGCCATTTTCAACTTTAGGTTGGCCGAACGAGTCGGATGATCTCAAGAAGTTCTATCCAACGAGCGTTCTCATTACCGGTTATGACATTCTCTTCTTTTGGGTTGCCCGCATGATGCTATTCGGTCTCTTCGCTATGGACGGTGTTCAGCCGTTCCATACGATCGCGCTGCATGGACTAGTCCGTGATCGATTCGGCAAGAAGATGTCCAAGTCACGAGGCAATTCCGTTGATCCAATCGAGTTCATGGACACTTACGGATCTGATGCACTTCGCTTCACACTTGCTCGCGGCGCTAACCCCGGTAGCGATCAGGCACTTGCCGAAGAATGGATCGGCGGAGCCCGAAACTTTGCAACCAAACTCTGGAATGCAACTCGTTTTGCAACGATGAATGGCGCGAATGTTGATGGCCCACTTCCTTCATTCGATTCTCTGGACATTATTAATAAATGGATTCTCACTCGTCTGGATGAAACGGTTACTGAAGTAGATGCGCTCTATGAAAAATATGAGTTTTCAAAGGCATCTGAAGCGATTTATCACTTTGCTTGGGATGAGCTTTGCGACTGGTATCTCGAGCTTTCAAAGTCTTCGTTCGCAGCAGGGGGAGAGTCGGCGGCCACCTCGGCTCGGGTTTTGGGCCATGTGCTTGACCAACTTTTGCGCTTGATGCATCCATCGATGCCATTCATCACTGAAGCGCTCTGGTGCAATCTGACCGGCGCCGAAACACTTGTCACTGCTAGCTGGCCTAAGCCAACGCCGGCACATCGCGACGACGCTGCGCTACGAGATGTGAGTGCAATCCAAGAAATTATTACGGAGATTCGTCGCTTCCGTACCGATCAGGGGATTAAGGGATCAGTAAAAATTCTTGCTCGTTTCACTAACCTTGGATCGCTATCTTCATCTGAATCTGCAATCCGCCACACCGTTCGAGCAGATGCTGGCGAAGGTAACTTCAATTCAAAGATATCAGTAGGCGAAGTACTTATTGAGTTTGATCTCGCTGGTGCAATTGATATTAAAGCTGAACGTGCTCGCTTGACCAGAGATTTAGCGCAAGCCGAGAAGGATCGCGCTACCGCCAAGGTTAAGCTCGACAACGAAGGCTTCATGGCAAAGGCACCACTTGAAGTGGTGAAAGAGATTCGCGAACGTTTAGGGCAGACTTCTGCAGATATTGAACGCATGAGTGCAGCTCTTGCTTCAATGCCGGATGAGTAATGAGTTCGGCAGAGGACTTTGAAGCGCTTGCTTTGATTGAGCGAAATCTTTTAAAACGCTGGCCAGAGACTCGACTCGAGCCATCAATGGATCGAATTGCGGCGCTCTGCTTTGCGCTGGGCGATCCTCAGCTCACGTATCCCACAATTCACGTGGGCGGAACGAATGGCAAGACCACAACTTCTCGAATGATCGATGCTCTGCTTCGGTCTCTTGGTTATCGAACTGGCCGCTTCACCAGCCCTCACCTTGAAAGCTTTACTGAACGAATTGCAATAAACGGTGAGCCGATCTCTGCCGAAGGAATGATCACGGCGTATAACGACATCGCTCTTTATCTCGACTTAATCGATGCTCGTCAGCCCCACCCGATTTCGTTCTTTGAGGCCATGACTGCGCTCGGTTTTGTTGCCTTTGCAGAATTTCCAGTTGATGTTGGAGTCATCGAAGTTGGTATGGGTGGCGAATGGGATGCAACCAACGTAGTCGCAAGCCAGGTCTCAGTAATTACCCCGATCGGCTTAGACCACACTGAATATCTCGGGGACACCGTAGAAGAGATTGCAGAGAGTAAATCTGGAATCATCAAACCAGAATCCCACGTGGTCCTTGCAGCGCAATCGGTTGAAGTGGCAAGGGTGTTGACGGCAAAAGTTTTGGCGAAGTCAGCAATCCCGCATAGAGAAGGGGTTGAATTCTCAGTGAAACGGCGCGACCTTGCAGTGGGTGGGCAGCTGCTGACGATTGCTGGCTTGTATGGTGAATACAGTGATATTTTCTTACCTCTTCATGGGGCGCACCAAGCTTCGAATGCAGCAGTTGCGCTAGCTGCCGTAGAAGCTTTTGCTGGGGTGAAACTCGATGACGATCTAGTCCGCCAAGGATTTGCCGCTGTTGATTCGCCAGGGCGAATTGAGATCTTGCACCGAGATCCAACTGTGATTGTCGACGCAGCTCATAACCCTCATGGCGCCCATTCGTTGGCCACAACGTTAAAAAGTGAATTCGATTTTGAATCTATCTTTGGGGTGCTAGCAATTCTCAGCGAAAAAGATGTCCGCGGAGTTTTACAGGAGTTAGAACCTGTCATTGATCGATTGATCGTTACGCAAAATAGTTCGAGCAGAGCACTACCAGTCGAACAGCTCTTTGAAGAGGCAGTAAAGGTCTTTGGATCTGAGCGAACCTTTAAAGAGAGCGAACTGCGAGCCGCGATCACTTATGCAGTTGAGCAATGTACTTTGGTCAATCAAGTCAGTGAAGGCGTCAGTGCCGTTGTTATATGTGGATCCGTTGTCACAGCTGGTGAGACTCGAGCAATCTTGCGAAGGATTACTGGCGAATGAGAGTTCTTGGATCTGCCGTAATCACGATGGAATCGTTGCTCATGGCTTTTGCGCTTCTGATCGCCATGGATAACCATGGTTCGTTAGCGCTTTGGATTGGGGGAGCAATTGCTCTCCTCTGTTTACTCACCGCAGGAATGATGAAGCGCAAGAGTGGTTGGTATTTTGGCTCACTCTTGCAAGTTGCAGTGATTTGCTATGGCTTCGTGCTGCCAGTGATGTTTTTCATGGGCGCACTATTTGCTGGGCTCTGGATCGCCGCCTACCTGATCGGTCGAAAGGGTGAGGCGATCAGGGCTAGCTTTTCTAGCCAGAGCCCACAAAAAGCGGAGGATTGAGCCGTTTAGGGCTTAGCCAATAATTAAGTAGACTGAGCAAGTGACTGTTGAAAGAACCCTCGTCCTTGTAAAGCCTGATGGCGTAAAACGCCAACTCGTCGGTGAAGTAATTCGTCGTATCGAAAATAAGGGCTACAACATTGTTGGATTAAAAATGGTTCAAGCAGATCGAAATATTCTCTCAGCGCATTATGCCGAGCATGAAGGCAAACCGTTTTATGAGCCGCTTGTTGAATTTATGCTCTCAGGTCCACTGGTTGCAATTATCGCTGAAGGTAATCGAGTAATTGAAGGCTTTAGAAAATTGGCAGGAGAGACGGATCCGACAGTTGCCGAACCTGGCACCATCCGCGGAGACCTTGCTCGTGATCAAGGGACCAAAGTGGTACAGAACATTGTTCACGGTTCAGATTCACCAGAATCAGCAGTTCGTGAAATTGCAATATGGTTTTCACCAGAAGTGAAGGGGTTCGCATGAGTAAAGATAAGCCACAGAAGCAGAGCCGGATGTCTTTCATCGGCCGAGATATGGCAGTAGACCTAGGCACAGCAAATACTCTTGTGTACGTTCGAGGTCGCGGGATCGTCCTTAATGAGCCTTCAGTGGTTGCAATCAATCAAGACACAGGTGCAATTCTTGCTGTTGGTCTTGAAGCCAAACGCATGATTGGCCGTACTCCTGGAAATATCGTGGCAATTCGCCCCCTTAAAGATGGCGTGATTGCAGACTTTGACACAACAGAGCGGATGCTTCGCTACTTTATTCAAAAAGTTCATCGCCGTCGTTATCTTGCAAAACCTAGAATTGTGGTCTGTGTTCCATCAGGAATCACCGGGGTTGAACAGCGCGCAGTTAAAGATGCAGGCTATGCGGCCGGTGCTCGCAAGGTTTACATTATTGAAGAGCCAATGGCTGCTGCGATTGGTGCAGGTCTGCCGATTCATGAGCCAACCGGCAATATGGTGGTTGATATTGGTGGCGGTACGACCGAAGTTGCGGTGATCTCACTCGGTGGAATCGTCACTGCGCTATCGATTCGAGTTGGCGGAGATGAACTCGATCAGGCAATCATCGACTGGGTCAAGCGCGAATACTCACTCCTTCTCGGAGAGCGAACTGCCGAAGAGATAAAGATGGCGATTGGCTCTGCCTACAAGCTACCCGGTGAGCCTGATGCCGAAATTCGTGGCCGCGACCTGGCAACTGGATTACCAAAAACAATCCTGGTATCAGCTGAAGATATCCGCAAGGCGCTAGAAGAGCCAGTTAATCAAATTGTTAATGCAGTGAAGAGCACACTGGACAAGACACCGCCAGAGCTCGCCTCTGATCTTATGGATAGAGGGATCGTCTTAACTGGTGGCGGCGCACTTCTGCGTGGACTTGATGAACGCCTTCGACATGAAACTGGAATGCCGATTCATATTTGTGAACGCCCACTCCAAGCAGTAGCCGAAGGTTCTGGAAAGTGTGTTGAAGAGTTTGAAGCCTTGGAAAAGGTTTTGATTTCCGAACCACGCCGATAAATTTAAAGTAGAAGCGGAGACCTTCTGTGGCACGTGGCGGGAGCGGACGATTTAGGGGTCCGAAAAACTCGAGACTGCTACTTATTATTTTAGTCGTCACCTCTCTATTTTTTATCACTCTAGATCTGCGTGGCATAGGAATTACGGCAATATCGCGCTCTTCAACTCAATCGCTCCTTGCCCCACTTCAAAAAGCTTCAACTGATTTCTTCGCGCCAGTTGGTCGCTTCTTCAGCGACATTAAGAATTTTGGAAAAGTTCAAGCAGAACTGAAAGATCTTCAGAAGCAGAATGCAGAGTTGAAGGCTGGAATCGTTCTGAATAAAGATGTCACCAGCCAGCTCAACCAATTAAAGGCTGTCTTAGATCTTGCTGGACGGGGTGGCTACAAGGTCATTGCTGCTCGAGTTATCGGCCGAAGCTCATCTTCATCTTTTTCACAAACGATCTCGATCGATGTTGGAACAAGAGATGCCATATCTTTAAACCAAACGGTTATTTCCGAGAGTGGTTTTGTTGGAGTAGTGAAGAGCGTTACAGATCATTCGGCTTTAGTGCTTTTGATGAGCGACCCATCATTCAAAATGGGCGTGCGAATCGCGCGCAACCAGAGCGTTGGAGTTCTTACTGGCCAAGGTGGAAACACCTACAAGGTAGAGCTGTTAGATCCAGCCGGAACAATAACTAAAGGCGATGTGCTCATTTCAAATGGAAGTGATGGCAATCGACCATTCATCCCTGGCGTTCCCGTGGGATACGTGACTTCTACCGACCAAACATCTGCCGTCTTGACGCAGACCGGCGCAGCGAAAAGTTATTCCAATCTTGGTGCGCTTGGCGTTGTCTCGGTAGTGATCAGCGCGCCAACCAGCCAGCCAAAGGTGCCACTCTCACCGACGCCCGAGCGAACCGTCATTGTTTATGTAACTCCCGCTCCTACAACTACTCCTTCACCGAGTGTGAACTCCACGACCGACCCATCGAGTTCGCCAACACCGAAGGCAACTAAGTGAGACCAGTTCGTACTGCAGCGCTCACATCTTTTTACTTTTTTGTATTTATTATTCAAGAAGCGATCATTTCCCGAATTCATTTTCCGATTTCGGGATTCTCGCTCTATCTAGCGGTCGTTATTTCTATGTTGCTCCTGGAAGCTGCGTCGAACTCACTTATCCTTGGCTTCATTGCTGGAGTGATCTTGGATCTCTCACCTTCGTCCAACGGACCATTTGGTCAATGGGCGCTCATCTTGACGGTGGTCGCATACCTCATTTCGGCTAACAGCGACATCTTTGAAGAAGCCGCTAGTCGCCCACTTGGACTCGGCCTCTTTGTGAGTCTAGGTTCCGGAGTTGCACTTGCAGCATATTTGCTTGTGGGAATTCTTCTGGGTGAGTCAAACGGCTCGTTCAATCAAGACTTTATTGTCATTTTTGGCAACTGCCTCTACACCGCCATGTTTGTTCCGCTCTTCTCACCAGTATTAGAAATGATTCGTGAGAGCACCATGTCCCTTAGAGAACGCTGATGAACCAGCGCTCCAGAATGAGTTTGGTCATTACCCAAGCACTCGTCATCTCATTGTTATTCGCACTCTTTGGCCGCCTCTTCTATCTTCAAGTTGCAAATAGCGGAAAATATCACGATGCTGCGATTGGCATTCAAAGTCGCGATATTGTGAATGCAGCCGTTCGTGGAGCAATCGTCGACAGCAGTGGATTACCACTAGCGATGGATCGCCCTGGTATTCAAATCACGGTCAACCGTGGAATCACAGATGGACTCCCTGATAAAGGTGCAGCAGTATTTGGTCGTGTAGCACGATTGCTCAAGCTATCAGCGCCTGATGTCTTCACTCGTACTCGACTGTGTGGGGAGCTGCCCATTGGGAGTCGTACTGGTTGTTGGAACGGAACTCGGCAACAACCCATTCCAATTTCAAAAATTGCAACGCAGCAACAAGCACTGAAGATTATTGAAAACCCAGACCTCTTCACAGGAGTGGATGCCATGGCGGTTCCGGTACGAAGTTATCCAACTCTTGCCGGAGAAAACGCAGCCCACGTCTTGGGTTACACCGGTGTCGTCACGGAGAGTGATCTTGCTCAACCCGCAACGAGATTGTACCGAAACGAAGTTGTTGGTAAATCAGGGCTGGAGCTGGTGTACGACAATTACCTGAGAGGTACTCCTGGGATTAAAACTTTGATTGTCGATCGCAAAGAGGCGGTGACATCCACCTCACAGAACACGAAATCGATTCCCGGAAATAATCTTGTGACTAATCTCGATGTAAGACTTCAGGCAGCGACCGAAACTGCGTTGGCAAATGCAGTGAAGAGATCCCGGGGGCTTGGTTATAAAGCAGACTCAGGTGCAGCGATTGTGATGGATATTAAAACTGGCGCAATCCTTGCGATGGCCTCTTATCCGACTTATGACCCAAATATATGGCAGAAGGGCTTGACTCCCCAGCAGGCAAAGGATTTGTTTAGCGAAGCAACCGGTGTCCCAGCGCTCTCTCGAGCAATCCAAGGCGGCTATGCCCCGGCTTCTACATTTAAAGCGCTATCAGTAGTTGCCGCGACCAAGGCCGGGTATGACATGAATGCACGTTACTCATGCCCAGCTTCCGTAAAAGTTGGCACTCAAATATTTAAGAATTTTGAGGCTAAGTCACAAGGTAGTATCAACATGCAAACAGCAATTGCGGTTTCGTGCGACACAATCTGGTATCAAATCGCATTTGATCAGTGGCTCAAAGATGGTGGTTTAAGCCCACACTCAGACCTCAATGATTATTTCTTTAAAAATGCTAAGGATTTTGGGGTAGGAAAAAAGACTGGAATTGATCTGCCAGACGAGCTAGCTGGACGACTACCGGATCGACAATGGAAGCAAAGTTTCTGGGAGTCAAACAAAGCCTTTTTCTGCAACTACATGACGAGGGCGAAGAAGAGTGACCTCACCCCCTACTTAATCGCGATTGCGCATGAAAACTGCCTAGATGGAAATAAACTTCGGGCAGGAGATGCCGTGAATTTTTCGATTGGTCAAGGCGATACGCTCGTGACGCCACTTCAACTCACACAGATATACGCGGCAATTGCTAACGGTGGAACGCTTTGGACCCCGCAGATTGCGAAGGCAATTATTTCACCCACTGGAAAAGTTCTTAAAACTTTCTCACCAGTAAAGTCTGGATCCGCCCCAACGACTACTGCCGATATCTCTTTTCTTCACAAAGCGCTACGACAGGTGGCAACAGCTGGAACAGCAGCCGGAGTCTTTGCAAATTTTCCCATTCAAGTTGCTGGCAAAACTGGAACCGCTCAAGTATTGGGGCGAAATAAGAATGGCTCTGCTAAAGATGACACCTCCTGGTTTGCCTCGTTTGCTCCGAGCAACGCACCCCGTTATGCCACGGTAATGATGGTGAGCCAAGGCGGTTTTGGTGCATCCGTCTCTGCGGTTGGCGTGAAAGACATCTACAGCGCGCTCTTCGGAGTCGTAGGTAATACAGTTGATCCAGCGCAGGCAATTTTTCCAGCTAGTGGACCACCTTCGCAGCTACCTAAGAAGATTGATCCTAAAAACGCTGCTTTACCGGGTACGAGGAAACCATGAAGAACTTTGATTATCGTCGCTCACGCACCAAAGCGATCCGTGAAAATATTGCTGGATATGACCGGTGGCTCACTTTATCCGTTCTGGCACTTCTCGTTGTGGGTACCTTGCTCGTTTGGGCAGCAACGAGATCGTGGTTTGCTGCGCAGCATCTAGATCCACAGTATTACCTGAAGCGCCATCTGATAAATATTGCGATCGGTTCTTTCCTGGGTTATGCAACAACGCTGATTGATTACCGCCTACTCCGTGCATATACCCCGATCGTATGGGGGATCGGAGTGCTCGGCTTAGTAGCAGTTCTTATCCCTGGAGTTGGTAGCACGATTAATGGTGCGCGCAGTTGGATTTCACTGCCCGGTGGCTTCACTATTCAGCCGGCTGAGTTAGCCAAAATCTCGGTCATCATCGGGGTCTCAATGCTCCTCACGGAAACTAAGGATCGAGATTCAGCTCCAAGTACAAGTGATGTATTGAAGGCACTAATGGTTGCAGCTATTCCAATGCTGCTTATTATTTTGGAACCAGACTTGGGTGAAGTGCTGATTATTTCAGCGGCGCTCATTGCGATAATCGGCGTGAGCGGTGCGCAAAGTCGTTGGGTTATCGGCCTGTTATTAGTTGGCGTTCTTGGCAGCTTTGTGGCGGTGAAAGCTGGCGTCATTCATGATTACCAAGTAAAGCGATTGCAATCATTTGTCGACCCGACAGCAGATCCGCAACAATCTGGCTATCAGTTACGGCAATCAAGAATCACAATTGGTTCCGGGGGAATTATCGGAAGAGGATTATTTAATGGTCCGCAAACAAATGGCCGTTTCGTACCAGAGCAACAGACAGACTTTATCTTCACGGTTGCTGGGGAGGAGCTCGGGTTTATTGGCTCTGGCTTCATCCTTGGCTGTTTTGGGCTCTTCTTTGCTCGAGCCTTTTTGATCGCCCGGCGGACCAATGACATGTTCGGCCGACTTGTCTGTATCGGAGTCATAGCCTGGTTTGCATTCCAAACCTTTGAGAACATCGGAATGGCTATGGGGCTGATGCCAATGACTGGCGTGCCATTACCCTTTATGTCCTATGGTGGATCGAGCATGTTTGCCAACCTGGTCGGCCTTGGCCTGCTCCAGAACGTCCATTTGAGAAGCCGATAACCATCTGCCATACTTACGGCAGAGCGTTTGCGCCTCTGATCTGATGTCCACAGATTGATATCGATTCCGAGAAGCCCGCGAAACTCGAAGATTTTAGTAAATAGAGCTCACCATTGGGTTCAAAAGAGCACTTGAAAGAGTTCGCTCTTTGTAGGAATTAATTATGAGGATTAAGGATTTACCGTTATGGCTCCTGAGCCAAAGAAAGCGCGTAAGCGCGCAGTTAAAAAGATCAGTGCTAAATCGCCTGAAGCAGTAGCTGATCCCGTTGTAGCAGTTGCCCCAGATATAACTGAAGCGCCGTCGAAGCGGGTCAAAAAGGCGGCAACTATTCCAGTGCCACTCTTTCAAGCAGCTCCCGAAACAGCTGTTACGCCAAAGCGTGCAAAGAAGGCTGCTGCCGTAAGCGAAGAGCCAGTTGCAGAAGAAGCGAAGCCCACTGCTAAGAGTGGCAACACTTCTAAAAGAGGAAAGAAGCCAGCTAAAGCCGGCCAAACTCAAAAGGCCGCGTCAAAGAAGATTGAGATTGACGATTCAGATTCAGATTCAGATTCGAAAAATGCTGGGAATATTGCCAATGAGGATGAGAGCAGCGAAGTCGGTGGCACCAGCCGTCGCCGTCGCAGACGTAGATCTCGCGGCGGGGATGTAACGCCCGGTGAGACTGTTGACGAAGATGGCGTAGTTACCGTCGTCAAGGTTCGCGAACCACGTCCAGCAGATGATCGTCCAGCACGTCCTGATCGTAGTACTCGTCGCGAGCGAAGCAGCAATCGCCGAGATCGCGGTGATAGAAACGACAGAGGTGGAAGAGATCGATTTGATTCCAGAGAGCCACGTGATTTCACCCGTCGCCGTGGAACGATTATTACCGAGTCAGAATTTCTTGCGCGCCGTGAAAATGTAGATCGTGAGATGTTAGTTCGACAGGTCGGTGACCGTACTCAAATTGCGGTCCTCGAGGATAAAATTATGGTGGAGCATTATGTGAACCGTAACTCAAATATTTCTTATGTCGGAAACGTTTACCTTGGTCGAGTTCAAAACGTGCTTCCATCTATGGAAGCGGCGTTTGTGGATATCGGCAAAGGTCGAAATGCAGTGCTCTATGCAGGTGAAGTGAACTGGGATGCAGCAGGCCTTAGTGACTCAACTGAACGCAAAATTGAAAATGTTCTAAAGACTGGGCAATCGGTTCTCGTTCAGGTAACAAAAGATCCGATCGGGCAAAAAGGCGCTCGTTTAACCTCACAAATTTCACTTCCTGGTCGTTATTTAGTTTACGTTCCTGGCGGCGGCATGAGTGGAATTAGTCGTCGTTTACCTGATGTAGAACGAAATCGTCTAAAGACAATTCTGAAGGATCTTATTCCTGAAGAAGCAGGTGTCATTGTCCGTACCGCTTCAGAGGGCGCATCAGAAGAAGAACTCGGCCAGGATGTATTAAGGCTCAAGGCTCATTGGGATGACATTCAAGAGCAGGCCGAAAACCCAAGTACTTCTGCCCCATCACTTCTCCACAGCGAACCTGACTTAACAGTTCGAGTCATTCGTGATATTTTCAATGAAGATTTTAGACGACTTACTGTTCAGGGTTCAGAAGCCTGGGATGATATTCAAAATTACCTCGGCAACATTGCGCCAGAGCTAACCTCTAAAATTGAAAAGTGGACCGGCTCACGCGACATGTTCTCTGAGCATCGCATTGAAGAGCAACTTGCAAAGGCCTTTGATCGCAAGGTGTATCTACCATCTGGTGGATCACTCGTGATTGACCGCACTGAAGCAATGATTGTCATCGATGTCAACACTGGTAAATTTATTGGTAAAGGTGGAAATCTCGAAGAGACAGTCACGAAAAATAATCTTGAAGCTGCAGAGGAAATTGCCCGCCAACTTCGTCTGCGCGATATGGGTGGAATTATTGTGATCGACTTCATCGACATGATTCTTGAATCAAACCGCGACCAGGTGCTGCGTCGCCTTGTTGAGTGCCTTGGTAGAGATCGCACAAAGCACCAAGTTGCAGAAGTTACCTCTCTTGGTTTGGTCCAGATGACCCGAAAACGCGTTGGGCAAGGGCTGATCGAAGCATTCTCGACTACATGCGAATCCTGCGGTGGTCGTGGAATCCATATCCATTCGGAGCCAGTAAAAAAGATTGCACTCGATAAGGATATGGATCAGCGTTATGTGCCTTCGAGCGACGACGAGGAAGACTCACCTCGATCCGGGCAGGATAAGGAATCCGAGCCAGCAGATGCCAAAGGAACTGGCCAGAAATCCTCAAAAAGGCGTGGCCGTAGAGCTGTTACAACGGGGGTAATCACCCCGGAGTAGTGCTGGTTCTGGCTAGTTCTTGCCACATTGAGCCAGTTCTGGCCGGTTTGAGCCAGTTTGACCCAAGGGCACGGTTCTCCGTACCCTTACCCTCTAAATCCCTCTAATCTTGGAGCCGAACTCGGTTGCGAGCCTTGAATGTCTAAAGAATGTAGGAAGGTGTCACTGTGTACGCGATTGTAAAAGCAGGCGGCCGTCAAGAGAAGGTTGCTGTTGGCGACACAATTACCGTTGATCGAATCAACGCAAAGATTGGCGCATCCGTTTCATTCCCAGCGATCCTCTTGGTCGAAGGCGCAAGCGTGACTTCAGATCCTAAGGCGCTCGCTGGAGTCAAGGTTGCTGGCGAAGTTCTTGAAGAGAGCAAGGGTCCAAAGATCGACATCCTTCGTTACAAGAACAAGACCGGCTATCGCCGTCGTCAGGGATTCCGTTCACAACTTACGCGCGTGAAGATCACCGCGATCTCTAAATAAACCAAGAAACTTTAACTGTAATTACGAGCGAAGGAGCTAAATAAATGGCAAGTAAGAAGGGAGTCTCGTCCACGCGAAATGGTCGCGACTCAAATGCTCAGTACCTCGGAATTAAGCGTTTTGGTGGACAGGTAGTGAAGGCCGGCGAGATCCTTGTTCGCCAGCGCGGAACTGTCTTTCACCCAGGAGCACAGGTTGGCATCGGAAAAGATGACACCCTCTTTGCGCTCACTGCAGGCGTAGTTCAGTTCGGTAAGGCTCGCGGCCGCAAGGTTGTCAGTATTGTAAACGTGTCTGCCGAAGCTCCTATCGCCTAACTAGCGGATTCTCTTTAGCGGGTCCGCGCACTGCGGGCCCGCTTTTTTATTCTTTGCCTACGTATAAGTTTTATAAGGTTTTAAAAGGTTTTAAAAGGTTCTGAAGGGAGCAGGCAGTGGCATCATTTGTAGATCGCGTAACACTGCACGCTTCGGCTGGTAGCGGCGGGGACGGTTGCGTCTCTGTCCACCGTGAAAAATTTGTACCACTTGGTGGTCCAGATGGTGGCCGCGGTGGACGCGGTGGCGACATTCTTTTAATTGTTGATACTGATGTCACCACTCTGCTCGACTATCACCATTCTCCGCATCGGACTGCGACAAATGGTCGTCCAGGTAAAGGCGATTGGGATAACGGTGCATCAGGTGCTGATTTAATTCTTAAAGTTCCAAATGGCACCGTAGTAAAAGATTTGCAAGGAACGGTGCTCGCTGATCTGGTCGGCGATGGCACTCGCTTTATCGCTGCTCAAGGTGGCTCTGGTGGACTTGGTAATGATGCACTCGCATCATCAAAGCGCCGTGCACCTGGTTTTGCTTTAAAGGGTGAGCCAGGAGAAGAGCGCACCTTAACTTTGGAGCTAAAAACCGTTGCAGATATTGGTCTCATTGGTTATCCCAGTGCAGGTAAATCATCACTGATTGCGGCAATCTCTGCTGCTCGCCCGAAAATTGCAGATTACCCATTCACCACCTTGGTCCCCAATCTTGGCGTGGTCCACGTTGCAGACACTCGATTTACCGTTGCTGATGTACCTGGCTTGATTCCCGGAGCATCTGAAGGCAAAGGACTTGGTCTCGAATTTTTGCGCCATGTAGAAAGATGCGCAGCTCTAGTCCAGGTTCTTGATTGCGCCACACTAGAAATCGATCGTGATCCCATCAAAGATTTCGAAATTATTGAAGCCGAACTTGCCTTGTACGGTGAAGGACTTTCAGAGCGTCCGCGCATCATTGCGCTCAACAAAGTTGACCTACCTGATGGAAAAGCAATGGCAGATATGGTCACACCTTACTTTGTAGAGAAGGGTTACGAGGTCTACCAGGTATCTGCCGCTTCCCACATTGGCTTGACCGAATTTCTCTATGGGATGAGTCGAATCATTCAAGATGCCAGAAAGAGCGCGAAGAAGGAGGAGAAGACTCGAATCGTCTTGCGCCCAGTTGCTGTGAATGATTCTGGCTTCAAGGTTTTCAAAAATGAAGATGGCTCATTCAGTGTCCATGGGGATAAGCCGCTGCGATTCGTGCGCCAGACTGATTTTTCAAATCCCGAAGCAGTTGGTTACTTAGCTGATCGACTGGCTGCACTTGGGGTCGAAAAAGAACTCTTCAAAAAGGGTGCAAAGGCAAAAGATGAAGTACGAATTGGCTATGGTGACGATGCCGTTATTTTTGACTGGGAGCCATCGATCGAAGCTGGCGCAGAACTTCTCGCCGGTGCACGCGGAACTGATCGCCGCTTAGAGTCACCATGGGCTGGCCGCTATGTTGATGATGTTGTCGACCAACTTAATGACGACGAGATTTCACTTCAGTGGGAGTACAACGTTCTGAATCCAAACTCACCGGTGATTAGCGAGTAGTCATGGAGCGCAAAGATTTAGAGTCGTTAAAGCGAATTGTTATTAAAGTGGGCTCCTCCACCCTCACTGGTGATGCCGGCTCTGGCGTAAATGTTTCGAATATTGATGCCATCGTTGATTTAGTTGCAGGCCTTCGCGCCGAGAACAAGGAAGTTATCGTTGTATCCTCAGGTGCGATCGCAGCCGGACTTGCTCCACTTGGGCTTACATCTCGCCCAGAAGATCTCGTTACTCAACAGGCAGCGGCCTCGGTTGGTCAAGGCAGACTGATCGCTCACTACAGCCATTCCTTCGAACGCCATAAATTAATTGCCTCTCAAGTCTTAGTAACTGGCGACGACATGGTGCGAGCTGGACACAGTCTCAATGTGCAGCGCACTCTCAATAAGCTACTAGAGCTCGGTGTAACACCAATCATTAATGAGAATGATTCTGTCGGAGTCGAAGAAATTCGCTTCGGTGATAACGATCGCCTTGGTGCGCTGGTCGCAACCTTGATCGGAGCTGATCTGTTGATTCTGATTACCGATGTCGATGGCCTTTACGATGCACCACCAGCTTCATCTGGTGCGAACCGAATTGCCGAAATTATTGACGTCAACGAGATGGCTAATATTGAAATTGGTGGCGTCGGTATATCCGGTGTGGGTAGTGGCGGAATGGTCACAAAGATTCAAGCAGCAAAGATAGTCAACGAAGCGGGTATCGCGATGCTCCTAACAACTCTGGTAGATGTTCCGTTGGCAATGACGGGTGCCAATAAAGGAACCGTCTTTCACCCGCTCGCGCAGATTTAACTCACCTAAAAGCGGTTAGTGGGTTGCTAGCCCCATCATCACTCGAACTTCCTCTACATCTGGATCGGCGTTGGTCGGATTATCGCTGAATTTCACAAGGATTGATTTCGTCGCAGGATCTATCAGAATAAACTGACCATGCAAGCCATGCATCAAATTAACTCCGGGATATGGATGCCACATAAATGCTCCGTAGCCCCAATTATTATCGAGCTTTTCAATTGGTGTACTTAAACGCTTGATCCAGTTTGTGTCTTGCACGCGGGTAGCGCCGGTCATGCCATTGTTGATCAGCATTAAACCAACCTTTGCATAATCTCGAGCTGTGGCATTGAAGCAACAAAAAGTTTTTTCAATTCCACCAATGTGATCTACGTTCCAGGTTGCTGCGCTAGCTGCGCCAATTGGCTGCCAGATATTCTGACTAAAATAATCAGAGACGGTCTGGCCGGTAATTTTCTTTATAATCATGCCGACAAGTTGGGTATCAACACTTCGATAATCAGCTTTTGAGCCAGGTTCAAATGCCATCTTTCGGTTGTGTTGAATAAACCAATTCATGTCTGTCGTGGCATACATCTGGGCGATAGCGACACCCCATCCACTTGGACCTGATGGATAATTATCCGAGACCCCAACACCGCTTCGCATATCAAGGAGTTGTCCAACTGTGATGCGATCAAAAGCTGTGCCATTTTTATATTGTGGGAAATAATCCACAAACTTGTCGCTCTCTTTTAGCTTCCCGGCAGATATCAGTTGGCCAGCCATAATCGAGGTCATAGTTTTTCCGATCGAATACGACGGCAGCAAAGTGCTTGCTGTGATGTTATGGAGCCCGTCGTAATACTCGTAAGTCAAGACGCCATTTCGAATGATTAAGAAAGCGCGAGTATTGCTGAGGTCCAAGAATTGTTGCCAGGACACTTCCTGCCCTTGCCACATGACGGTCTTTGGTATTTCCTCGTGAGCCGTTGGCCAAGCGATGGGGGACGTGGCTGGGGCAATCGTGTGCCAAGGCAAGAGGGTCGGTGTCTTTGATGCGGGGGCAAGACCGAGTTTGATTGCGGCGATCGGATTTGGGTAGTGCACGACTTTAAAGAGGAGCGTGAGGCCAAGGGCGATAACGACCAAAAGAACTACAATTCCACGGATCAACTTAAATAAAATGCGCATGAGCAAAGGATAATTGCCTCTAGGCTTAGAAGATGGATTCCTCCGCAATTATTTCAGAGTTGGCAGCTAAGGCGAAGAGAGCTACGCGTTCGCTGATCGTCGCTGATGGCCAGGCTCGCTCTGATGTATTGCATCGTTTAGCCGAGGCTCTGATTTCCAATACCGATCGGATCCTGGCTGCGAATGCGCAAGATATGGAGCGCGCTCGGTCGTCAGAGATGGCGCAGTCAATGCAGGATCGACTTCTGCTGACTAAAGAGCGAATCGCAGCGATGGCTAATGGCGCACATCAAGTAGCAGATTTACCAGATCCCCTTGGACGGGTGATTGCCGAACGAACGCTTGCAAACGGATTACAACTTACTCAGCGAAGTGTTCCATTTGGCGTCGTCGGTATGGTCTATGAAGCGAGGCCAAATGTCACGATTGACGCCGCTGCAATTCTGATCAAGTCCGGTAATGCCGCACTACTTCGCGGCTCATCTTCTGCACATTCATCAAATGCAATTCTGGTAGAGATTATGCATGAAGTCTTAGTGGGCTCGGTGATATCTCCTGATGTCATTCAAAACGTTCCTTCAGCTGATCGTTCGACCGTCACTGCACTCTTACATGCCCGCGGTGAAGTGGATTTGGTGATACCTAGGGGTAGTGCCTCTCTCATACGAATGGTGGTTGATGAGGCGACGGTTCCAACAATCGAAACTGGCGCTGGCGTCTGTCACGTCTATGTTGACGCGGCAGCAGATCTTTCGATCGCACTTCCAATCCTTATAAACTCTAAGACAAACCATCCAAGTGTTTGCAATGCAGCCGAGACGCTTCTTGTTCATCAAGATGTAGCAGAGATATTTTTGCCAGTCGCACTCAAGGCGTTGAGTGATCACAAAGTAAAAATCCATGCCGACGCAGCAACAGCATCTGTTGCAGGTGACCTTTCAATTCAGTACCAGTTAGCAAGTGAAGCGGACTGGAGCACTGAGTACAACGCGCTAGAAATCAATGTGGCAGTGGTCCCAGATCTAACTGCAGCAATCGACCACATCATTAAATATGGAACGAACCACACCGAGGCGATAGTTACAGAGAACAATGCGAGCGCTGATCTATTCGTTGCTCAAGTTGATGCAGCAGCAGTCATGATTAATGCATCCACACGATTTACCGATGGCGAACAGATGGGCTTTGGTGCCGAGATTGGAATTTCGAATCAGAAGCTTCACGCCCGCGGCCCGATGGGGTTGGAGCAGATGACGACCACAACCTGGATTGTTCGAGGCAACGGTCAGATCCGATAAGATTCACGAATGGCCGCAATCTCTCGCGATGAAGTAGCGCACTTAGCGCAACTAGCTCGGATCGAAATGACCGAGGTTGAACTTGACCACCTAGCTACAGAACTTGACCTTATTCTCGGTTCAGTTGCCAGAGTGCAAGAAGTTGCTGGCGCCGATGTTGCCCCTACTTCTCATCCGCTGCCGTTGCAGAATGTCACTCGCCCTGATGAAGTTCACAGAAGCCTGACGCCAGAAGAAGCGCTGAGCGGTGCGCCTGCGCGAGAAGAAAATCGTTTTAAAGTTCCACAGATCCTGGGCGAAGAATGAGTTTTATAAAAAGTTCTGCAGCCAAGATGTCCGCTGCGCTGAGCGCAAATGAAATATCAGCCGTTGAGCTTGCTAACGAACATTTCGATCGCATTGCTGATGTGGATTCAGATGTTCATGCATTCCTTCACCTTGATAGAGAAGGTGCGCTAGCTCAAGCTGCAGGAGTCGATGCAAAGCGCGCTGCTGGTGAGAAGCTACATCCACTTGCAGGTGTTCCGCTTGCACTCAAAGATGTTCTTACGCAAAAGGGAGTTCCAACCACCTGTGGCTCGAAGATGCTCGAAGGCTGGCGCCCGCCATATGACTCAACCGTCGTCACCAAATTAAAAGAGGCTGGCGTTGTCATATTAGGTAAGACAAATATGGATGAATTTGCGATGGGATCATCGACCGAGAATTCTGCTTACGGAACGACGCATAATCCGTGGGATTTAACGCGCATCCCTGGTGGCTCTGGCGGCGGATCCTCGGCAGCTCTTGCAGCATTTGAGGCGCCTCTCGCTATTGGTACTGATACCGGCGGATCGATTCGACAGCCTGCTGCCGTAACAGGCACTGTCGGTGTTAAGCCAACCTACGGCGCTGTCTCTCGCTATGGCCTGATTGCATTCTCTTCCTCTCTGGATCAGGCCGGCCCATGTGCCCGAACCGTTTTAGATACCGCAATGTTGCACGAAGTCATTGCCGGACATGATCCAAAAGACTCGACTTCGATTAGCGCTCCAGTTGGCAAGATGGTCGAAGCTGCTAAAAAACTCTCTGTAAAAGGTTTGAAAATTGGTGTTGTTAAAGAGTTAAGTGGTGACGGGTATCAGGCCGGCGTCTCACTTCGTTTTAATGAGGCGCTAGAAGCTCTCGTTTCTGCTGGCGCCGAAATCGTGGAAGTATCCGCACCAAATTTCCAATATGCACTTGCGGCTTACTACCTCATCGCGCCAAGTGAAGCATCATCAAACCTCGCTCGATTTGATTCGATGCGTTACGGAATTCGAATCGGTGATGATGGTTCAAAAAGTGCTGAAGCAGTAATGAATATGACGCGCGAAGTTGGTTTCGGGAAAGAGGTAAAGCGGCGTATTATTTTGGGAACCTACGCTCTCTCATCTGGCTATTACGATGCTTACTACGGATCGGCTCAAAAGGTCAGAACTCTGATTATGCAAGATTTTGCAGATGCTTTTGCAAAAGTTGATGTGCTCGTTTCACCAACTTGTCCGACCACAGCATTCAAAATCGGTGAAAAGTCAGATGACCCACTTGCCATGTATCTCAATGACGTCGCAACTATTCCAACCAATCTTGCGGGTATCGGCAGCATGAGCCTTCCCTCTGGTTTAGCCCCCGAAGATGGCTTACCCGTTGGATTCCAAATTATGTCTCCCGCGATGAAAGATGAATTGATGTACCAAGTGGGCGGCACGCTCGAAGCGGCGCTAGAAGCCACATGGGGAAAGACGCTGATATCACAAGCTCCAGTATTGGGGGCCAATTAATGGCTCTGACATTTGATGATGTGAATCAGAAGTATGAACCGACTCTTGGGTTGGAAGTACACGTAGAACTAGGTACTTACTCCAAAATGTTCTGCGGTTGCGCAACTGAATTTGGAGCAGAGCCAAACACCCAAACTTGCCCCGTTTGTTTGGGGCTTCCTGGCTCGCTGCCGGTTGTTAATGAGAAAGCAATTGAGTCATCAATTCGCATTGGGCTCGCGCTTAACTGTTCAATTAGACCGTTCTCGCGCTTTGCCCGCAAAAATTACTTTTATCCAGATATGCCAAAGAATTTCCAAACCTCACAGTATGACGAGCCACTCTGCTCAAATGGTTATCTTGATGTGACAATCGACACTGATGAGGGTCCACAAACTTTCCGAGTTGAAATCGAACGCGTTCACATGGAAGAAGATACCGGCAAGTCTCTTCACGTAGGTGGAGCGACCGGGCGTATTCATGGCGCAGAGCATTCACTCTTGGATTACAACCGCGCCGGAATTCCATTGGTTGAGATTGTGACAAAAATTATTCCGGGAACTGGCAAATATGCACCGCAGGTCGCCCGGGCTTATGTATCAGAACTTCGTGATGTCTTACGTTCACTCGACGTCTCTGATGTAAAGATGGAACAAGGGTCAATGCGTTGTGATGTCAACCTTTCTATTGCAGAAATTGGCTCCGGAAAACTTGGAACTCGCTCTGAGACCAAAAATGTAAATTCTCTTCGTTCAGTAGAACGCGCAGTTACCTCCGAAATGATTCGTCACGCAGGGGTTCTAGATGCTGGCGGAAAGATTGTGCAAGAGACGCGGCATTTCCAGGAAGATACCGGTGAGACCAGGTCTGGCCGTGAAAAATCAGATGCCGAGGATTACCGATACTTCCCAGAACCAGATCTAGTGCCAGTAGTTCCTGACGCATCGTGGATTGAAGAACTTCGCTTGGCTCTGCCAGAAAAACCATCAGTGCTGCGCAAAAAATTGCAAGAAGCTTGGGGCGTACCGGATAAAGAGATGGCAGCAATGATCAATGCCGATCTCTTAGAAACAATCCAGGAGACCGTCGCGCTTGGTGCCGACCCTGCGCGCGCGCGTAGTTGGTGGATGGGTGAAATTTCACGTGTAGCAAATGAACGTGAAGTTGCTCCAACAACGCTGATTACACCATCACAAATCTCTGAAGTCATTGCGCTGATCATGAGCGGGGAGCTGACGGATAAATTGGCACGCCAGGTCGTTGAAGGAGTTATTGGGGGAGAAGGATCACCACGTGAAGTTATTGATAAACGCGGCCTCAAAGTTGTCTCCGATGATGGCGCGTTGATGGCTGCTATCGAAAAGGCAATATTGGAACAGCCTGAAACGGCTGATCGAATTCGAAGTGGCAACATCCCGGCGGCTGGTGCGATAATTGGGGCTGTAATGAAGACGACTGGTGGCCAAGCTGATGCCGCAAAGGTTCGTGAATTACTTCTGAAACATCTAGGTCAGGGATAGGTTACGCAGATGAGTGAGCCTAGGAACCCAATGAAGCCACGGTCAGGCTTAGTCACTGATGGTTTAGAAAGAGCTCCCGCTCGCGGGATGCTGCGCGCAGTTGGTTTTAAAGATGCAGATTTTGAAAAGCCCCAAATCGGCATCGCTTCATCTTGGAACGAAATCACACCATGCAACCTCTCGCTCGATCGCCTGGCCAAGGCTTCACGTAAAGGTGTCATCGAGGCGGGCGGATTCCCGATGCAATTCGGCACAATTTCAGTTTCAGATGGAATTTCGATGGGCCACGAAGGCATGCACTTCTCATTAGTTTCCAGAGAGGTTATCGCAGATTCTGTTGAAACCGTGATGCAGGCAGAGCGACTCGATGGCATGGTGACATTTGCAGGTTGCGATAAATCACTTCCTGGAATGATGATGGCGGCAGCTCGAATCGATGTGGCAAGTGTCTTTGTCTATGCCGGCACAACTCTTGCAGGTCAGGTAGATGGCCGCGACGTCACGATCATTGATGCCTTTGAAGCAGTCGGAGCTTGTGCTCGTGGTCTGATTACACAAGAAAAAGTTGACGAAATTGAACGTGCCATCTGCCCAGGTGAAGGCGCCTGTGGCGGAATGTATACCGCAAATACGATGGCAGCCGTTGGTGAAGCAATCGGACTTTCGTTGCCGGGATCTGCATCCCCAGCAGCAGTAGATCGCAGGCGAGATGACTATGCGGTTGCATCAGGCGCAGCGGTGGTAGAACTTATTCGCAAAGGAATCACCACCCGAGATATTTTAACCAAGAAGGCATTTGAGAATGCAATCACAGTAGTGATGGCTCTTGGTGGCTCAACCAACGCAGTTCTTCACTTGCTCGCTATTGCAAATGAAGCAGAAGTAGAACTCACACTTGAGGACTTCCAACGAATTAGTTCAAAGACTCCATTGCTAGGTGATCTCAAGCCATTTGGAAAATACGTAATGACAGATATCGACCGAGTTGGCGGCATACCGGTTGTGCTACGAGCGCTCCTTGATGCTGGCTTCTTACATGGCGATTGCCTCACGGTCACCGGAAAAACTATGGCCGAAAATTTGGCAGAGCTCACTCCACTCGATCCAGATGGCGAGGTACTTCATGCGATTACAAGTCCACTTTCGGCTGGTGGCGGAATCACCATTCTTGGTGGATCACTCGCTCCAGAAGGTGCAGTCTGCAAAACTGCTGGAGTAGGAGTCCAACACTTTGAAGGACCGGCGCGAGTCTTTGAACGCGAGCAGGCAGCAATGCAGGCACTTGAAGATGGAATCATCACGGCCGGCGATGTCATTGTGATTCGCTATGAGGGACCAAAGGGTGGTCCAGGAATGCGCGAGATGTTGATGATCACTGGTGCAATTAAAGGCGCCGGTTTGGGTAAATCAACTTTGCTGCTTACTGATGGCCGCTTCTCTGGTGGTTCAACTGGATTATGTGTGGGTCACGTTGCTCCCGAGGCAGTTGATGGTGGCCCAATCGCATTTGTGAAAGATGGCGACATTATTCGAGTTGATATCGCTCACCGAACCCTTGATCTATTAGTTGATGAAACTGAAATGGCCGAGCGGTGCAAGCAATTCGCTCCGATCCCTCATAAATATAAGCGCGGAGTATTGGCTAAATATGCCAAGGTTGTTGGCTCTGCCTCGAAGGGCGCCGTCACTAGTTGATCGGGCTGATCCCGCTCATTAGCCTGAACGGCTCAAAATGTGAGATCTGTATCTCAGGGGTTGATTTATCGCCACGGGTCGGCGAGAATTAAGGAATGAGCACATCGGTGGTGATTCGAGAGCGCGCTATTTAGTTCGACTAGTCCAACTAGTTCAACTGGAAAGTGCGCTAACCCTCAGTGGAAAAACTGGGGGATTTTTTATTTAACCACCAATGTGATCGGATCGATCGCAACGAGGAAGTAATGAGGCGGGAAGGGAGAAGAACTGATGAGCGAAGTAAGTGGAGCCCAAAGCTTGGTGAATAGCCTTGAAGCGGCTGGCGTTGATGTCATGTTCGGTATCCCAGGCGGTGCAATCTTGCCAGCCTATGATCCAATCTTTGATTCTAAGATCCGCCACATTTTAGTAAGGCACGAACAAGGGGCCGGTCATGCAGCCACTGGTTATGCCCAAGTAACTGGACGTGTCGGCGTTTGTATCGCAACATCGGGGCCTGGTGCCACAAATCTAGTAACCCCACTGGCTGATGCGCAGATGGACTCTGTCCCAATTGTCGCAATTACTGGACAAGTATCCTCAGCTGCAATCGGAACTGATGCCTTTCAAGAAGCTGATATTCGCGGAATCTCAATGCCCATAACAAAACATAATTTCCTCGTTACCGACCCAAAAGATATTGCTCGTGCAATAGCAGAAGCTTTCCATATTGCGCAGACTGGTCGCCCGGGAGCAGTACTTGTCGATATCGCAAAAGACGCTCTCCAGAAGATGACAAATTTTGAGTATCCAACCACTCTGAATCTACCTGGCTACAAACCTGTTCTGACTCCGACGAGTGAAGCGATTCGAGATGCCGCACAATTAATCGCACAGTCAAAGCAGCCAGTTCTCTATGTCGGTGGCGGCGTCATGAAAGCAGATGCCTCTCGTGAATTGATGAAGTTGGCTGAACTGACCGGCGCCCCAGTTGTGACAACTTTGATGGCACTTGGATCTTTCCCGGATAGTCATAAGCAGCATCTTGGAATGCCTGGCATGCACGGAACTGTTGCCGCCGTAACCGCCTTGCAAAAAGCTGATCTTCTGATCACCCTGGGAGCTAGGTTTGATGATCGAGTTACTGGAAAACTTTCAACATTTGCGCCACATGCAAAGATTCTCCATGCCGATATTGATCCGGCAGAGATCGGCAAAAATCGCAAAGTTGATGTCGCGCTCCTTGGCGATCTTAAGATCACGATTAACGCTCTTATTCCTGAACTCACTGCCCAATTTAAGAAGAGCCAACCGGATCTAGGGGCTTGGTGGGCGACAGTGAATCAGTGGCGAAGTGATTATCCACTCGGTTTTGACGAGCCAAGTGATGGCTCACTCTCACCGCAATACGTGATTGAACGTATTGGCGCCCTCACTGGACCAGATGGAATTTATTGTGCGGGCGTTGGCCAGCATCAAATGTGGGCCTCGCAATTTATTAATTACGAAAACCCACGGACTTGGTTGAATTCAGGTGGCCTCGGAACAATGGGTTACGCAGTGCCGGCAGCGATGGGTGCAAAAGTTGGCGCTCCAGATAAGGTTGTTTGGGCGATTGATGGCGATGGCTGCTTCCAGATGACAAATCAAGAGCTTGCAACGTGTGCCCTAAATAATATTCCGATCAAAGTAGCGGTTATCAATAATGAGTCACTTGGCATGGTTCGCCAGTGGCAGACCCTCTTCTATAACGAGCGTTATTCAAATACCAGCTTGGAGTCAAAACGTATTCCTGATTTTGCAAAACTCGGTGAAGCAATGGGTTGCGTTGGGCTTCGGGCGGAGCGCAAGGAAGATGTTGATCGTGTCATTAAGGAAGCCCTTGAAATTAACGATCGCCCAGTTGTCATTGACTTCTCGGTTCATCGTGATGCGATGGTCTGGCCAATGGTCGCAGCGGGTGCATCAAATGATCTCATCACAGTTGCTAAATCATTAGCCCCTGTTTGGGATTCACAGGAGTTGTAATGAAACATACCCTTTCAGTTCAGGTTGAAAACAACCCTGGCGTTCTCGCGCGCATCGCTTCACTCTTCTCGCGTCGTGCTTACAACATTGAGTCGCTCGCGGTTGGACCAACCGAGAATCCAGATATTTCGCGGATGACAATTGTGATTGACGTTGAGGGCCATGCGCTCGAACAAGTTATCGCCCAACTCGATAAGTTGATCAACGTCATTTCGATCTCACTGCTAGATCCGGTTACCTCTGTTCAACGTGAACTCCTACTTGTTAAGGTGACGACTACCCCTGAAAATCGTTCACAGGTATTGGAAACAGTCCAACTTTTCCGAGCCAAAGTCGTAGATGTTGCCCAAGATGCTGTAACTATCGAAGCAACCGGAAATGCCGAGAAGATTCAGGCGTTATTACGCGTCCTAGAGCCTTATGGAATCAAAGAATTAGTTCAATCTGGTCTCGTAGCAATGGAGCGCGGATTAAGAATTACTAACCTCACTCACACCAACTGAAAGGCAAAACCAAGTGGCCACGAAATATCATGATGCAGATGCTGACCTATCGATCATTCAGAGCAAGAAAGTTGCAGTAATTGGGTATGGCTCACAAGGTCACGCACATGCACTCTCCCTTCGAGATAGCGGAGTTGATGTTCGCGTTGGTCTTGCCGAAGGTTCTGCCTCTAAGGTAAAAGCTGAATCAGAGGGCTTGCGCGTCCTTTCGGTAGTGGATGCGGTGAAAGAGGCAGATGTCATCATGCTGCTCGCCCCGGACCACGTTCAGCGCCACATTTATGAAAATTCAATCAAGCCAAATCTCAAACCAGGGTCAGCTCTCTTCTTTGGCCATGGATTTAATATCCGTTTTGGATATATCAAGCCAGAAGCAAATATCGATGTTGCGATGGTTGCACCAAAAGGACCAGGACACTTAGTACGCCGTGAGTATTCAGCAGGTCGCGGAGTTCCAGTTCTCGTTGCAGTCGAACAAGACTCAACTGGAAACGCATGGCCGCTCACACTCTCTTATGCCAAAGCACTTGGCGGACTTCGCGCCGGTGGTCTGCTCACAACATTTACTGAAGAGTGCGAAACAGATTTGTTTGGTGAGCAAGCAGTTCTCTGCGGCGGCGCATCACAGCTCGTTCAGTATGGTTTTGAGACACTGATCGAAGCTGGTTATCAGCCAGAGGTTGCATACTTCGAGTGTCTCCATGAATTAAAGCTGATTGTGGATTTGATGTACGAGGGCGGAATTGCGAAACAGCGTTGGTCGGTCTCAGATACAGCTGAATACGGAGATTACGTATCGGGCCCACGCGTCATTGATGCAAGTGTCAAGGCGAACATGAAGGCTGTCCTTAACGACATCCAAAATGGAACATTTGCAAAGCGTTTTATTGACGATCAAGATGCTGGCGCACCTGAATTTAAGTCACTTCGTCAGAAGGGAGAGACACATCCAATCGAAGCGGTTGGCCGTGAACTTCGCAAAATGATGTCTTGGGTCAAGGGCGACAATAAGGATGATTATCAGGAAGGTCACGCATCCCGTGGCTAACGCCAAACCGATTGTCCTGATTGCAGAAGAGTTAAGCCCTGCCACAATGGATGCGCTTGGCCCAGATTTTGAGGTGCGCTATGTTGATGGTGCCGATCGAGCAGCGCTACTTCCGGCACTTGCTGCTGGGGTAGATGCAGTGCTGATTCGCTCTGCAACGAAGATGGATGCCGAAGCGATCGCTGCAGCGAAGGGCTTAAAAGTAATTGCCCGTGCCGGCGTTGGTTTAGATAACGTTGACATTCCAGCAGCAACAGCCGCTGGTGTAATGGTAGTAAATGCTCCAACGTCAAATATCGTTTCTGCTGCAGAGCTAGCGATTACCTTGCTGCTCGCATCTGCCAGATTTGTTTCACCGGCCCATGCGGCGCTCCGTGCGGGCAAGTGGGCACGTTCTAAATACACCGGTGCCGAAATCTTTGAGAAGACTCTCGGAGTCGTTGGATTTGGTCGAATCGGTCAACTCGTAGCAGCTCGCATGCAAGCTTTTGGAATGGATGTAGTTGCTTACGATCCCTACCTTCAGCCGGCACGCGCTGCTCAACTCAATGTTCGCCTCGTTGAACTCGATGAGTTACTTAAGATTTCAGATTTCATCACGATTCATCTGCCTAAGACCAAAGAGACCGCAAACCTGATTGGTGAAGCGGCGCTCAAGCAGGTTAAGCCAACCGTTCGAATTATTAATGCAGCTCGCGGCGGCGTCCTTGATGAAGCCGCGCTCTACACAGCTCTTACAGAGGGACGTGTCGGAGGCGCTGGACTCGATGTATTTTCAACAGAGCCATGCACTGACTCGCCTCTCTTCCAGCTAGATAACGTCGTAGCAACACCTCACTTAGGTGCATCGACTGATGAAGCACAAGAACGTGCCGGTATCGCAGTAGCGGTATCAGTTCGTAAGGCGCTTGCCGGTGAACTTGTTCCAGACGCGGTAAACGTAAAAGGCGGCTTAATCCATGAAGAGATTAAGCCAAGTTTGCCGCTCGTTGAGAAGATGGCTCAGATTGCCACTGCCCTTGCTGGTGAATGCCCGACCACAATCGCGGTTAATGTGATGGGTGATATTTCAGTTCATGATGCATCGATTCTTGCTACGAGTGCCCTAAAAGGTGCACTTATCGCAGCAGGGTCGGAAGATGTCACTTACGTTAACGCCCCTGCGCTCTCAGCTGACAAGGGAATGTCTTCTTCAGTAACAACAACTGCCGAAGCCCCTGGCTACCGAAGCATGATCTCACTTCATGCAGCTTTTGCTGATGGCAAGCAGATGACAATTGATGGAACCCTTATGGGGATTCGCCACGTTGAGAAAATTATTGCGATCAATGGTTTTGATCTCGATCTTCCACCAACTCAGAACTTGCTCTTCCTGCAATATGACGATCGCCCAGGTGTGGTTGGCGCAGTTGGCAGCGTTCTTGGACATGATGGAATCAATATAGGTGGAATGCAAGTTGCTCGAAACGAAGCCGGCGGAGAAGCGCTGATGGCAATCACTGTCGACTCTGCACTTTCAGATTCTGTACTTGCACAAGTGAAGAAAGAAGCCGGGGCGAAGCTTGCGCGCTCCGTAACATTGGTGTCATAAATGAGCGCTCACTCATCTTATAAATTGGCGATCATTCCCGGAGATGGCATAGGTCCAGAAGTTGTAGCCGAAGGCCTCAAAGTCCTTGATGTTGTTGCTGCTAAGCACGGACTCTCTTTCGAGAAGAGGCACTACGAGTTGGGTGCAAAGCACTGGCATGCGACAGGTGAAACCCTCACCGATGAAGTAATGGCAGATATTGCAAAAAATGATGTCATTCTGCTCGGCGCTGTCGGCGATCCATCGGTGCCTAGTGGCATATTAGAGCGAGGCCTGCTTCTCAAACTTCGCTTTGCATTTGATCACTACATCAATCTTCGTCCAACAAAGTTGTACCCAGGTGTTGCTTCTCCACTTGCGAATCCAGGTGAAGTTGACTTCATCGTTGTGCGTGAAGGTACTGAGGGTCCCTACATAGGGGCTGGCGGCGTTTTGGCTCTTGGAACCGAGAATGAGATTGCGACCGAAGAGAGCATCAATACTCGCCGCGGCGCAGAGCGAACAATTCGTTACGCCTTTGAGCAGGCGATGGCTCGTCCGCGCAAAAAAGTCACCCTGGTCCATAAGAACAATGTCCTTACTCGCGCAGGGAGTCTTTGGACCCGAGCGTTCAACGATGTCGCAAAAGAGTATCCAGAAATCACGACTGACTACATTCACGTCGACGCTGCGGCGATGTTCTTTGTCACCCAGCCTCATCGGTTTGATGTCGTAGTCACCGACAATCTCTTTGGTGACATCATCACAGATATTGCAGCTGCAATTAGTGGTGGAATAGGCCTGGCCCCATCAGGCAATATCAATCCAACCGGAAAATTCCCATCAATGTTTGAACCCATTCACGGCTCCGCCCCTGATATTGCCGGCAAGGGATTAGCTGATCCCACTGCAACTATCTCGTGTATTGCAATGATGTTGAAACACCTTGGACACGAAGCGGCGGCAAATGAAATCGCAAGCGCTGTGACCCATGACCTCGAAGTTCGTGGTGCCATCACACGCAGCACAGCAGAAATTGGTTCAGCCTTAGCGGAGGCGCTCAAGTAAATGAAAATAAACCTCAATCCAAATTCCAACCCTGTTGCCGACTCAGTTCGCGCTGATCAACTTGCAGCAGGCGGCTTCGGCAAGTTTTATACCGACAATATGGTCGTAGCCGAGTGGAACGAAGGAACAGGGTGGAATGACGCCGAGCTCAAAGCATATGGTCCGCTCTCGCTCGATCCCGCAACTGCGGTGTTTCACTATGGCCAAGAGATCTTTGAAGGCATGAAGGCCTACACCCAACCTGATAGATCAATCAGCCTATTCCGCCCGGAAGAGAATGCAAAACGTTTTGCACGAAGCGCAGCGCGCCTTGCGCTACCCGAGATGCCAATTGATTTCTTCGTTAAAACAGTTGAAGAACTTGTAAAGCAAGATCGAAATTGGGTTCCTAAAAATATTGGTGAATCACTTTATATTCGTCCGTTTATGATCGCAACTGAAGTTGGATTAGGAGTACGTCCTACCAATAAGGCGATGTATTTATTGATCTCAACACCAGCTTCGGCTTACTTCAATGCTGCTAAGGCTGTCACTGTCTGGATCTCAACCGAATATGTTCGGGCTTCCCCAGGCGGAACAGGTGAAGCCAAGTGTGGCGGAAATTACGCAGCATCTCTTGTGGCCCAAAAGCAGGCGGCAACACAAGGTTGCGACCAGGTTGTCTGGTTGGATGCAATTGAACGCAAATGGGTTGAAGAGATGGGTGGAATGAATCTTTACTTTGTTATGGGTTCAGGTAAGAGCGCAACAATTATTACGCCAAAACTCACTGGGACACTACTTCCAGGAATCACTCGTGATTCGATTTTGACTGTGGCAAAAGATCTTGGCTACCAGGTTGAAGAGCGGATGATCTCAGTCGATGACTGGCGCACCGGAATTGAGAGCGGTGAAATTTCTGAAATTTTCGCTTGTGGAACTGCAGCAGTAGTTTCTGCCATTGGCGCAGCGAAGAGTTCAATGGGTACCTGGCAGACTGGTGATGGAAATCCGGGTCCCATTACCGATCAAATTCGCCAGACGCTTCTTGGAATTCAGCACGGAACAATCGAAGATCAGCATGGCTGGAACAAGCGAGTCTGCTAATGCCGATATCTGACAAGTTTCACATCTACGACACGACCCTTCGAGATGGCGCACAGCAAGAGGGCCTAAATCTCTCGGTCCACGACAAGTTGGCGATTGCGCGCCATCTAGATGACTTAGGTGTTGGGTTTATTGAAGGTGGTTGGCCGGGCGCAAATCCAAAAGATACTGAGTTTTTTGCGCGGATAGCGAAAGAAGTGAGATTCAAGAACTCAACCTTTGTAGCTTTCGGCGCGACTCGCAGGCCCGGTGTCAAGGCAGCCGATGATCCACTTCTTCGGGCTTTGCAAGATTCGCTAGCACCTGTTGTCACTCTTGTTGCAAAGAGCCACGACCGGCATGTTGACCTAGCTTTAAAGACTAACCTTGATGAGAACTTGGCGATGATCAAGGATTCAATTGCGTTTCTGCGAGCTGGCGGTCAGCGAGTTTTTCTAGATGCGGAACATTTCTTCGATGGCTATAAGTCAAATAAGGCTTATGCACTAGAAGTGATCCGAACTGCCGCCGAAGCCGGAGCAGATGTCGTTGCACTCTGCGATACCAACGGTGGAATGTTGCCAGATGAACTCAGTGATGTAGTGCACGAAGTCCTTGGTGCATCAGCTGCCAGATTAGGTATTCATTGCCACAACGACACCGGGTGCGCAGTAGCGAATTCACTCGCGGCAATTAGTGCCGGCGTTACCCACGTGCAAGGAACTCTCAATGGCTATGGCGAGCGAACTGGAAATGCTGACCTGGTTTCGATCATTGCCAATTTAGAGTTGAAGAAAGCGCAGAAAGTATTACCCGAAGGCTCGCTCCAAGAATCATTTAGAATTTCACATGCGGTTACTGAAATAACCAATGTTGCACCGTCAGCGAGACAGCCTTATGTGGGTATTTCGGCCTTTGCACACAAGGCAGGACTTCACGCTTCTGCCATTAAAGTCGATCCAGCAATGTACCAGCACGAAGACCCAGAAGCGGTTGGCAACGATATGAGAATGCTGGTTTCAGAGATGGCTGGCCGCGCTTCAATTGAACTGAAATCTCGCGAACTAGGAATTGATCTTTCTGCGAATAAAGAGGTTGTAGCTCGGGTAGTTGAACGGGTCAAGGAGATGGAGTCTCGTGGCTTCACATTCGAAGCTGCTGACGCATCTTTTGAACTGTTACTTCGCGAAGAGCTTGATGGCAAGCGCGCACATTTCTTCACAATCGAGGATTGGCAGACCACCGTTGATCGAAATGCGCAAGATGAAGTGAGCTCTAGCGCAACCGTGACCATCACCTCTAACGGTGAAAAGATCGTTGCAACAGGTGCTGGAAACGGCCCCGTCAATGCCATTGATAATGCGCTTCGATCTGGTTTAGCCAAGTTTTATCCAGAGCTCGAGAAGCTAGAGCTCACTGATTACAAAGTTCGTATTCTGGAAGGTCGCCTCGGAACCAGCGCGATCACTCGTGTACTTGTTGAGACAAGCGATGGCACAGGGGAGTGGAGCACAATCGGAGTGCACGAGAATGTGATCGCCGCTTCCGCTATGGCACTTGAAGACGCGGTGACCTTTGGACTCCTGAGACAGGGTCGAATTCCAGAATAACCGGAGTAATCTCTAGCCTGTGTCTAACGAGTTGATCGCCCAATATGAGGAGCACCTAGCACTTGTGCGAAACCTCGCCGATAACTCGATCAAGGGTTATGTCAGCGATCTTGAATCCTTTCTTAAACATCTTAAAGATCTTAAAAATAGTGATTCGCTCGCAATTTCTGAGTTTAGTGATTTGAAATTGACTCACATCAGATCCTGGCTAGCAGAGCTTCAGAACAATGGCGCAGTCCGCTCAACAATTGCTCGCAGAATTGTCTCCATCAGAGCCTTTACTTACTGGGCCGCAAGCCAAGGATGGATTAAGGAAGATATTGGTCAATCCCTCGCTATTCCAAAGGCCCATCGAACACTGCCAGAAGTCTTAGATATCGCTGACACTGAAATTGTGATTGCCTCAATGGTGACAAGAGCGAGTGAGGATCCAACTCCGATCAATCTGCGCGATCTGGCTATGATTGAAGTCTTGTATGCATCAGGTATTCGCGTTTCAGAGATATGTGGACTCGATCTGCTCTCTATCGATACATCGCGAAACACGCTTCAGGTACTTGGTAAGGGCAATAAAGAGCGGGTCGTCCCAATCGGAATTCCTGCGATGAAAGCTCTTCAAAATTACCTCAATCTAGGTCGCAGAGAAATTGCTCACGAAGGCTCTGGCAGCGCCGTTTTTCTGGGATCCCGCGGAAAACGCATCGATCAGCGGACAGTGCGGGAAGTCGTGTACGGCGCAATGGCGGCAGTGGGATCAACGATGGGCCCGCACGGTCTTCGCCACACCGCTGCTACTCATCTTCTCGAAGGCGGAGCAGATCTTCGAACGGTCCAAGAAATCCTTGGCCACTCCTCACTGGCAACGACTCAGATTTATACCCACGTTTCACCAGATCGCCTCCAACGGGCTTACGAGCAGGCCCATCCCCGGGCTTAATTTCACTACCAGCCCGTGGTTTTTGGCTCGCCTCGCGTCAGTTAAGATTTGCCTCAGCAGGGAGCAATTCCTGACTTCACGCGATTTACCTGCTCTGCTTCTTCATTAGTTCTGCATTAGTTCTTTATTAGATGAAAAAGTGGGCAGGAACCTCTTCGGTCCGATACTCATGCATCGGTCGGTGTTAAGTCGCTAGGGATCTAGCAAATTGTTAGATCATCAACCGAGTGTGCAAGTGCCTTACCTCAACTAGTTCAACGAGCTCAACTAGTTCAACTAGCTATATGAGTTTTAAGGATAATTGCGCAGTAAAGGAGTATGCCGTCATGGCAGTTGTAACAATGCGAGAACTTCTCGACAGTGGAGTCCACTTCGGACACCAAACTCGTCGATGGAATCCAAAGATGAAGCGCTTTATCTTTGCAGAGCGTAATGGCATCTACATCATCGACATCCAGCAGTCATTGGCCCTGATTGATAGCGCCTATGACTTTATCAAGGACACAGTTGCAAAGGGTGGACACATCCTCTTTGTTGGAACGAAGAAGCAGGCACATCAGCCAATCATCGAACAAGCAGCTCGCGTAGGAATGCCTTACGTAACAGAGCGTTGGCTCGGCGGAATGCTTACTAACTTCCCAACTGTTTACAAGCGCATCTTGCGCCTCAAAGAATTAGAGCAGCTCGAAACAAAGAATGATCAAGTTCTTACAAAGAAAGAACTTCTTGTTCTGCGCCGCGAGCGCGAGAAGTTGACCAAGAACCTCGAGGGCATCCGTAACATGACCAAGTTGCCTTCAGCAATTTGGGTTGTTGATACTAAGAAGGAGCATTTGGCAGTAGCAGAAGCGCGTAAGCTCGGTATTCCAGTGGTAGCGATTCTTGATACCAACTGCGATCCAGATGAAGTTGATTACAAGATTCCAGGTAACGACGATGCAATTCGTTCAATTGGATTACTTACTCGCGTGATTGCTGACGCAGCAGTTGCAGGTCTTGCAGCACGTTCAGCTGCTGGCGCAGCAGTTGCGGATAAGACAGCAACAGCGGATGAGAAAGTCACCGAAGAGCTCGCGGCCGCAGCAGCAGTTACCGAAGAGGTAGCAGTCCTCGGCGCAACCGAAACTCCAGCAACCGAAACTCCAGCAACCGAAACTCAAGGAGAGTAAGTACTTGGCTAATTACACAGCAGAAGATGTAAAGAGATTACGCGAAGCAACCGCTGCCGGAATGCTTGATTGCAAGAAGGCTCTTGATGAGACCGATGGCGATTACGCAAAGGCGGTCGAGATCATTCGTGTTAAAGGTCTAAAAGGCGTCACAAAGCGCGAAGGTCGTTCAACATCAAACGGATTAGTCGTTGCACGCACCGGCGCTGATTATGGCGTCATGCTCGAACTTGCTTGCGAAACCGATTTCGTGGCAAAGGGTGAGCGCTTCATCGAACTTGCAGAGGAACTTATCGCCGCGCTTGAAAGTTCAAAGATTGGTGAGCTCGATGCATTCCTCGCATCGACCCTGCCAACCGGAATGACCGTTCAGGCTCGTATTGATGAGGGAAACGCAACCCTCGGTGAGAAGATCGAAATTCGACGCGCAGTGGTTCTTCTAGGTTCACCGGTCGCTGTTTACATGCACCGCACCAGCCCAGACCTTCCACCGCAGATTGGCGTGCTCGTGCAGCTCGCAACCAGTGCCCTTGAAGTTGGTAAAGATGTTGCACAGCACATCGCGGCCTACGCCCCAGCATTCGTTAAACGTGAAGATATTCCTGCTGACTCTATTGAGAATGAGCGCCGAGTTGCTGAAGCGACTGCTCGTGAAGAAGGAAAGCCAGAGGGCTCAATCTCCAAAATCGTTGAAGGCCGCTTGACTGGATTCGTGAAGGAAGTGAGCTTGCTTGAGCAGGCCTTTGCGAAAGATGCCAAGAAGACAGTTCAACAGATCCTCGATGAAGCAAAGACCGCCGTGTCGGCGTTTCATCGTTTCAAGGTTGGACAGTAATCTCAGCACTATAAATCCTCATTAAAATACTTACGATCTAGAAGTTAGGAGCACCCCTCGATGGCCCGAAGTGGTTATAAGAGAGTGCTCCTTAAACTTTCTGGTGAAGTATTTGGTGGCGAGAAGGGCATCGGAGTTGACCCAGATGTCGTTGCAGATATTGCAGCCCAGATTGCAGATGTAGTTAAAGCCGGCATTCAGATTGCGATCGTCGTCGGTGGCGGCAACTATTTCCGCGGCGCCGAATTGCAGCAACGCGGAATGGATCGGGCTCGGGCTGACTACATGGGCATGCTCGGAACAGTGATGAACTGTTTAGCACTGCAAGATTTTCTTGAAAAAGCTGGCATCGCAACTCGAGTACAAACCGCGATTACCATGGGCCAAGTTTCAGAGCCATATATTCCACTGCGTGCAATTAGGCATCTCGAGAAAGGCCGCGTCGTAATTTTTGGTGCAGGTGCTGGAATGCCGTTCTTCACCACGGATACTGTCGCCGCCCAACGCGCACTAGAAATCCATGCCGAGGCGCTGCTTCTTGCGAAGAGTGGAGTCGATGGGATTTATACAGCTGATCCAAAGAAGGATCCATCTGCTTCTAAGTACGAGACAATTAGTTTTGATGAAGTAATTGCTAAGTCATTAGCGGTAGCAGATGCAGCGGCATTTAGCCTCTGCCGCGAAAATGACCTTCCAATTATCGTCTTTGATCTTAAAAATAAAGGAAATATTGGGCTAGCTGTTCAAGGTGATTCCATCGGAACTCTTGTGAATAAAAAGGGAAACTAAATGCCAACTCTTGACGAGCTGTCACTAGATGCCAGCACCAAAATGGCAAAGGCCATTGAAGTTGCAAAGGAAGATTTTTCAGCAATTCGCACGGGACGCGCTCATCCAGGTATGTTCTCTAAGATCATGGTGGACTACTACGGCACGATGACTCCGCTCTCGCAGCTTGCATCTTTTCAAGTCCCCGAAGCACGCATGGCGCTTGTGACACCCTATGACAAAGGCGCAATTGGGCTGATTGAGCGCGCTATCCGCGACTCAGATCTAGGTGTTAATCCAGCCACTGATGGCGCAGTAATTCGCGTTGGATTCCCACAGCTCACTGAAGAGCGCCGTAAGGATTACATTAAGGTTGCACGGGGCAAGGCTGAAGATACAAAGATTGCCATCAGAAATATTCGTCGTACCGCCATGGAGACTATGTCTAAAATGGAGAAGGATGGCGATGCCGGTAAAGATGAGATCGCTCGTTATGAAAAGGATCTAGAGAAGAGCACCTCAGATTATGTCAACGAGATTGATAAGTTACTCAAAGCAAAGGAGACCGAGCTGCTAGAGGTGTAATTCCTCTGCTTCCGCTCGAAACTTCTTCTCATGGATGACCTGCACTCAATTAACGAGGCGATTAACAAGAAGGCCGGTCGTAATTTAGGCTCTTCAATCTTGGTCTCACTCACAATTGCAGGATTGGTTTTTGGAACCCTTGCCTTGCATTCACTCGTCTTCACGACTTTAGTAGGGACGGTGCTTGTACTCGGTATTCGCGAAATGAATCGGGCCTATCGAAGCTCGGGAATCATCATTTCAGATTGGGCGCTCTATCTAGCTGGCGCAATTATTGTTCCGGCCGCTTGGTATGGCGGAGCCTCTGGCCTTGCAGTTGGCTTAGCACTGGCAGTAACAAATTTGATGGTTTACCTATTGATCACCGATCCTAAAGATTATGTGAAGCGTTCAACTGCGGCAGTCTTCGCAATTTTTTATATTCCATTCTTGGGTAGTTTCTTAGTCTTATTGGCACACCATGATCATGCATTGGCTCGAATCTTCACCCTTGTTGTCTTGACCAGTTGCAACGACACCTTCGCCTATGTATTTGGCGTTCTCTTCGGTAAGCATCTATTGGCACCAGAGATCAGTCCCAAGAAGACCTGGGAAGGCCTGATTGGTTCAGTTCTCGCTACGACAATCGGCGCCTCGTTCGTTTTCCACTTTGCACTTCATAAACATTGGTGGCTCGGACTGTTGATTGGCCTGATGGCTGTCGCCACCGCAACGACTGGTGATCTCATCGAGTCTGCAATGAAGCGTGATCTGCAGATTAAAGATATGGGCCATATGTTGCCTGGCCACGGCGGAATTTTGGATCGGCTGGATTCAGTCCTCTACACAGCACCCGCTGTGTGGTTCGTGCTCGAACTGATCAACCACTTCAACTTATGAATAATCAACCTAATCAACCTAATCAGCCACCCGAGTTAAAACTCGTCTTTGATGAACCAAAACAGCGAGTCAAGCCGCCTCAGCATTTTGCAGATCTAGATCCAGATGGCCGAAAGGCACTCGCTCTTGAGCTAGGAATTCCAGCATTCCGAGCAAACCAAGCAGCGGTCCACTTCTTCACTCACTTCAACGATGATCCACAAGAGTGGTCAGATATTCCAAAAGATTTGCGCGAAACCATGTCCACTTCTTTTACTCCAAAATTAATCACCTTGGTTCGATCGCTGACGACAGATAACGGCAAGACTCGGAAAGATTTATGGAAGCTCCATGATGGTGTGCTCGTTGAGAGTGTGCTCATGCGATATACCGAGCGCACGACTGTGTGTATCTCATCGCAAGCTGGCTGCGGAATGAATTGCCCATTCTGCGCAACCGGCCAAAGCGGACTTACACGCAACCTCACCGCTGGCGAGATCACCGCGCAAGTTGTTGCAGCCGCGCGAGTATGCGCAGCAGGTGAACTTCCAGGCGGGCCAACTAGACTTTCAAATGTTGTTTTCATGGGCATGGGCGAACCCATGGCCAACTACAACCCAGTGATGAGATCAATTCGAAACATTACCGCCCCACAACCTGATGGACTTGGAATTGGCGCAAGATCTGTCACTCTTTCAACAGTTGGCCTAGTCAATGGAATTGAAAAGTTAGTCGATGAAAATATTCCGGTCACTCTTGCGATCTCACTTCATACCCCAGATGACGAATTACGAGATTCGCTCGTTCCGATCAACTCCAGATGGAAGGTGCGCGAAGTTCTAGAGGCTGCAGACAAGTACGCAGATAAGACCGGCCGCCGCTACTCCATCGAATACGCAATGATCAAAGATATTAATGATCAGGCCTGGCGCTCTGACCTTTTGGGTCGTCTACTAAAAAATAGAAATGCCCACGTAAATTTGATTCCCCTCAACCCAACTCCTGGATCAAAGTGGACCGCTTCAAGGCCCGAAGATGAGGCAGAGTTTGTTCGGGTTCTAGAAAGTTATGGCGTACCTGTGACGGTTCGAGATACCAGGGGCCGAGAGATCGACGGCGCCTGTGGCCAACTTGCCGCGAGCGAGATAGCCTCTGAGGCATGAAAACCCTCCAGAATTTTATTGATGGCACATCAGTGCCAGCACAATCTGGTTTAACCTCAGAGATTATTAACCCTGCGCTAGGTGTTGCTTATGCGACCGCCCCAATCTCGGGTGCTGCTGACGTGGATGCTGCCATGAGCGCTGCTGCTCGCGCCTTTGAACTCTGGCGTGAGTCCACGCCATCTGAGCGTCAACGGGCTCTCTTAAAAATTGCCGACGCCTTTGAATCTCACGCAGATGAATTTGTTGCAATCGAATCAGAGAATTGCGGTAAGCCGATTGCGCTGACGGCCTCTGAAGAAGTTCCACCAATGATCGATCAGATTCGCTTCTTTGCTGGCGCCGCACGTAACCTCGAAGGTAAATCTGCTGGTGAATATATGAAGGGTATGACCTCATTTATCAGACGTGAACCAATTGGCGTTTGCGCGCAGGTAACACCGTGGAATTATCCAATGATGATGGCTGTCTGGAAATGGGCGCCAGCGATCGCTGCCGGAAACACAGTCGTCCTAAAGCCAAGTGACACCACGCCTGCCTCAACTCTCTTTATGGCCGAACTCATGTCGCAATTTCTTCCAGCCGGAGTATTTAACGTTGTTACTGGCGATCGCGATACTGGACGCGCTTTGGTCGATCACAAGATACCTCAAATGGTCTCAATCACTGGATCAGTTCGTGCAGGTATGGAAGTTGCAACGAGTGCGTCAAAAGATTTAAAGAAGGTGCATTTAGAACTAGGTGGCAAGGCACCAGTTGTTATCTTTGCTGACGCCGACCTTGCCGCTGCCGCCGAAGCAATTGCAATCGCTGGATTCTTTAATGCCGGCCAAGACTGTACTGCAGCCACTCGCGTCATGGTTGAGGAATCTGTTTATGATCAATTTGTTGAACTACTTGGAGCGCAAGCCCGCGACAATATTGCAACTGGCGGGCCGACCGAAGACGTTCTTTATGGAGCAATCAACAACGCTGCTCAGCTTGCGCGGATCGCCGGTTTCATTGAACGAGCTCCGGCACATGCAAAAATTGTTGCGGGTGGAAAGCAAGTAGATCGTCCTGGCTATTTTTGGCAGCCGACCGTTGTTGCGGATGTGATACAAAGCGATGAGATGGTTCAGAGTGAGATATTCGGTCCCGTGATCACTGTCCAAAAGTTTGCTGACGAGAAAGAGGCGGTGAAATTTGCAAATGGTGTTGCATACGGCCTGGCATCGAGTGTGTGGACTACCAATCACGCCCGCGCTATGAGAATGGCAAAAGCATTTGATTTTGGTTGCGTGTGGATCAACACACATATTCCGCTTGTGGCCGAAATGCCTCATGGTGGCTTCAAGCATTCGGGATATGGCAAAGATCTCTCGAGTTATGGCTTCGAGGATTACACCCGAATTAAGCACGTCATGACAAACCTGAACGCCTAATCTCAACTCATTTCAACTCATTTCAACTCATTTCAACTCATTTGAATATCTTGCTCAAGAGATTCTCGCCACGAGCTCTCTGATTGGTCTGGGTATCATTGCCCTATGCGCAACATCGTCATTCTCGGTTCAACCGGGTCGATTGGCGTACAAGCCCTCGAAGTAATTGCGGCGCACCCCGATAAATTTAAGGTGGTTGGGCTCTCGGCAGGACGGGCAAATCTTGAGCTCCTCTTTGCCCAGGCAAAACAATTCAAGGTACCGATAGTTGGAACGACGGCATCACCCGACGAGTATCAGAAGTACTCGCCCGGAGTTGAAGTCGTAGATGGTGAAAAAGCTTCTTCAGTTATTGCATCTCTTGACTGCGATATTGTCCTAAATGCAATAACTGGCTCGATTGGTTTGGGGCCAACTTTGGCAGCGCTCAAATCCGGCAACCACATCGCACTCGCAAATAAAGAGTCGCTAGTTGCTGGTGGTGAACTCGTCATGGCATTTGGAGCTGATCGAATAACACCAGTGGATTCAGAGCATTCGGCAATATTTCAGGCACTCCTCGCCGGAAAACGCAGTGAAGTGAAGCAATTAATTCTTACTGCTAGCGGGGGCGCATTTAGAGATCGCAAAAACTTAAATGGTGTGACGCTTGCAGAGGCTTTGACTCATCCAACGTGGTCAATGGGGCCAGTTGTCACGATTAATTCAGCAACACTAATGAATAAGGGCCTTGAAATCATCGAAGCCCACCACCTCTTTAATCTGTCCTACCAACAGATAACTGCCGTGATCCACCCGCAATCGGTCGTGCACTCGATGGTGGAGTACATCGATGGATCAACTCTTGCTCAACTCAGTCCGCCAAACATGAAAGGCCCTATCGGGTACGCACTTTCTTATCCCGATCGAGTTTCTGGCGTCACTACACCGGTTGATTGGACGAAATCGCACGCCTGGCAATTCTTACCGATTGATCAAAATAAATACCCGACAATTGCACTGGCTATAGATGCCGGACTCCGCGGCGACGCCGCAACTGCGACTTTAAATGCCGCCAATGAGGTGGCTGTTCAGGCATTTATCGATGGCACAATCGATTTTGAAAATATTGTGCCACTAGTTGCTAGCGCGCTAGAAAAGGTTGACTCTGGGAAAACCCTGCGAGATCTGGCAGATGTCAGCGCTCTCGAAGAGGATGCTCGTAGAATCACCACTACGTTGAGCCAGGAGATTAATTAAATTGTTATCAATTATCGGAGTTCTTGCCTTCGTCGTTGCCCTTCTGCTCTCGGTGATGCTGCACGAGTTCGGCCACTTTATCTTTGCCAAAAAATTTGGCATGAAGGTTACCGAATTCTTTCTGGGCTTTGGCAAACGAATCTGGTCATTTACTCGCGGTGAAACTGAGTTTGGATTAAAGGCTATTCCGGCTGGGGGATATTGCCGAATTGTTGGTATGTCCGCTCGAGAAGAGCTCACCCCGTTAGATTCACCTCGCGCTTTTTATAAGGCATCGGTACCCAAGCGGTTGATTGTCCTCGGAGCAGGTTCAACATTTCATTTTATTCTTGGATACATCCTGCTCTTCACACTCTTTGCTGGCGTTGGCGTTGCTTCGCTCTCATCAACGATTCAAGAAGTTATTCCATGCATCAGTACGACAACTGCTTCTTGCCCTGCTGGGACTCCGCCATCTCCTGCATTCTCGGCTGGTTTAAAATCAGGTGATCAGATCTTGGCAATCAATGGCAAGCAGGTATCGAATTGGCCGGTTGATGTTCTCGCAATAAGAAATAGCCCGGATACTTCTATCACCCTCACAATTGGTAGATCCGGTGAAGAAATTGATATTCAAGTAATTCCGCAGGCGCATCTTGTCAATGGCAAGCGAATTGGAATGCTAGGCGTCATCAATAAAATTGGAATGGTCACACAGGGGCCAGTTGCTTCTGCCAAGCGCTCAGCGGTGCTTACTAGAGAACTCTTTGCAAATTCCTTCTCATCTCTCGGTGCGCTTCCTTCAAAAATCCCGACGCTTATCAGCGAAACTTTTGGCGGCAAGGCTCGCGACCCACAAGGGTTAGTTGGAGTCGTTGGCGTTGCCCAGGCTTCGGCTCAGACGGTTAGCAACAACACACTCTCATGGCGCGAACGCTTTGCGACCTTCATCATGATTATCGCCAGCCTCAATATTTTCGTTGGCATATTTAATCTTCTGCCACTACTTCCGCTAGATGGTGGACATATGGCGGTAGCAATAGCAGACGGAGTTCGCACCGCTTGGGCAAGATTTACTCGCAAGGCTGCCCCTTTACCAATCGATGTTGAGTCGCTCACACCCATCACCGTTGTTGTCTTTATTCTCCTGGCCGCGCTCTCGGTGCTGCTACTGGCTGCGGATATCTTCAACCCTGTGCATTTTAATCTTTAATAAGGCAGAATAGAGAGCATGGTCGATCTTGGAATTCCATCAGCGCCACCTCCTGTTTTAGCGCCTCGTCGAAAGAGCCGGCAGTTAAAAGTTGGCTCAGTTCTAGTTGGTGGCGATGCGCCAGTAAGCGTTCAATCAATGTGTACAACGCTCACTTCCGATGTGAACGCAACACTTCAACAGATCGCCGAGCTCACAGCCTCTGGTTGCCAGATCGTTCGTGTAGCTGTGCCAAGCCAAGATGACGCTGATGCGCTGGCACAGATCGCTAAAAAATCTCAGATTCCAGTGATCGCAGATATTCACTTCCAACCTAAATATATATTTGCAGCGATTGATGCTGGCTGCGCTGCGGTTCGAGTAAATCCAGGAAACATCAAGCAATTTGATGACAAGGTAAAAGAAGTTGCCAAGGCAGCCGGTGATGCTGGAATTCCAATTCGCATTGGTGTTAATGCCGGCTCACTCGATCCAAGGCTCCTAGCAAAATATGGCAAAGCAACTCCCGAGGCTCTGGCCGAATCAGCACTCTGGGAAGCCTCGCTCTTTGAAGAGCATGGATTTTCAGATATTAAAATTTCGGTGAAGCATCATGATCCGGTCACGATGGTGAAGGCTTATCGTTTGCTCGCCGCACAGTGCGATTACCCGCTACATCTGGGCGTAACTGAAGCTGGCCCGATCTTCCAGGGAACTATTAAATCTTCAACTGCCTTTGCAATTCTGCTCGCTGAAGGAATCGGCGACACGATCCGAGTCTCACTCTCTGCCCCGCCAGTTGAAGAGGTAAAGGTTGGAATTTCAATCTTAGAGTCCCTCAATTTACGCCAACGCAAACTCGAGATCGTCTCCTGTCCATCATGTGGTCGCGCTCAAGTTGATGTCTACTCTCTCGCCGAGAAGGTTCAAGCTGGTCTCCAAGGTATGACAGTCCCACTCCGAGTCGCTGTTATGGGTTGCGTGGTGAATGGACCTGGTGAAGCGAGAGAAGCAGACCTTGGAGTTGCCTCAGGCAATGGTAAGGGTCAGATTTTTGTTAAGGGCGAAGTCATCAAAACTGTGCCCGAGTCACAGATCGTCGAAACTCTTATCGAAGAGGCGATGCGTCTTGCTGATGAGATGGAGGCGGCCGGAGTCGCTTCAGGCGCGCCAGAAGTAAGCGTGAGTTAATCACTTCATTCGGTAAGGTTCGACCATGCTTCGTATGTCGACCCTGCTTCTTCGCACACTTCGAGAGGACCCAGCCGATGCTGAAGTTGCGAGTCATCGCCTCTTAGTCCGTGCCGGCTACGTCCGCAGGATCTCTGCCGGTATTTATTCGTGGTTGCCACTTGGCTACCTGACTTTTCGTAATGTTGAGCGAGTGGTCCGGGAAGAGATGGATGCAGCGGGCTTTCAAGAGGTGCACTTTCCTGCGCTACTGCCTAAAGAACCCTACGAATCTACCAATCGCTGGGACGAATACGGCGCCGATCTCTTTCGTCTGCAAGATCGCAGAGGCAATGATTTTCTGCTTGGACCAACCCATGAAGAGATGTTTACCTTAATGGTCAAAGGGGAGTACTCCTCTTATAAAGATCTACCTCTTTCGATCTATCAAATTCAAAATAAGTTCCGTGATGAGACGAGACCTCGTTCAGGAATTATCCGTGGCCGAGAATTTGTGATGAAGGATTCTTACTCATTCGATATTGATGATGCCGGCTTAGAAGTTTCTTATCAGAAGCACCGCGATGCCTATATCCGGACCTTTAATCGACTCGGATTGAACTTTAATATCGTGGCGGCCATGGCTGGTGCAATGGGCGGCTCTAAATCTGAGGAATTCCTCGCACCTTGTCCAACCGGTGAAGATACCTACGTTCTCTGTGAAAAGTGTGGCTACTCAGCAAACGTTGAAGCGATGGTCACAAAGGTGGCGCCATATTCAGGATCCACCCCCGCTGCCTTAGAAATCTTTGACTCTCCAAATACTCCAACCATCGATACTTTAGTTGAGCTACTCAATCAGAAGTTCGGCGGGAGCCATACTGGTGCAGATACTTTAAAAAATGTCATGATGATGGCTGATGGCAAGGCAATCTCAGTTCTCGTTCCAGGTGATCGAGAGGTGGATCTTAAGAGATTAGAGGCGAACCTTGCTGGCGTAAAAGAGATACGTATGTTTGAGGATGCAGACTTTGAAAAGTTCGCTGGCCTCGTCAAAGGTTATATAGGGCCACAAGATGCGAAGAAATTTGGCATCACGATCTATGCAGATCCAAGAATTACACCAGGTTCACATTGGGTTACCGGTGCAAATGCCAGAGATAAACATGCTCGCTTCGTCACACATGGTCGCGATTTCGAAGTAGATGCCTACATTGAATCGGCAGAAGTTCGTGCTGGTGATTTGTGCCCATCTTGCCAAACGCCAGTAATTATTGATCGGGCAATTGAAATTGGTCATATCTTCCAACTAGGCCGTAAATATGCAGAAGCACTTGATCTCACGGTCTTAGATAAAGATGGCAAGTCTCAAGTTGTCACAATGGGGTCGTATGGAATTGGTGTTTCGCGCGCTGTAGCCGCGCTCGCTGAACAGACCCATGATGAGATTGGGCTTTGCTGGCCTCGCGAAATCGCTCCAGCTGATGTCCATCTCGTTGCGACCGGCAAAGAAGATTCAATCTTTGCTACTGCCGAGCAGTTGGCAAAAGATCTTGAGACGCACGGAATCCGAGTGATGTTTGATGATCGGCGCGATCCAAGCGCTGGCGTTAAGTTTAAAGATGCAGAACTGATCGGCAACCCCTTCATAGTTATCGTCGGCAAAGGTTTGGCTGATGGAAAGATCGAATTGCGTATCCGCCACTCTGGTGAGAAGCAAGATCTAGAAATCGCCACGGCGCTGCAAGAGATCGTTGCGGTAGTAACCGCTTAATGTCCTTAGCGAACTGGCTCTTTCTGGCAGTGGCTGCGGGGATGGCTGGATTTATCGATGCAATCGCAGGTGGTGGCGGATTAATTCAACTTCCAGCGCTCCTCATCGGTATCAGTGATAAACCGATTCCAATGATTCTTGGGACTAATAAGATCCCTTCAATCTTCGGAACTAGTTCGTCTGCTGCAACTTATTTTAAAAGAGTTAAACCAGATCTGCACCTGACACTTTCAATGGCGATTCCTGCGCTCTGCGGATCCATTCTTGGCGCGACTTTGGCTTCTCATTTTCCGAAGAGCATCTTCCAGCCACTCATAGTTCTCCTTCTTGCAGCTGTTGCGCTCTATACCTGGAAAAAACCCGAGCTAGGAATGGATGAAAATCTCAAATTTTCACCACGCACTAGGAAAATTGTCGTCGCTGGTGCGGGCCTTTCGATCGGATTTTATGACGGAATTTTTGGCCCAGGAACCGGAACATTCCTGCTCTTCATCTTGGTAAGTGTTGTTGGTTATGCATTTTTAAAAGCATCTGCAACAGCAAAATTAGTAAATATTTCAACGAACTTTGGCGCAATTCTCTCTTTTCAATTCACTGGCCATATTTGGTGGCGAGTCGGACTTGTCCTGGCAATTGCAAATATCACCGGATCAACCATTGGCGCGCGGGTAGCGATTCGTGGCGGATCGCCACTAGTTCGCAAGTTCTTTCTCCTGATGACGTTCTTGCTGATCTCTAAAGTCGGTTATGATTGGCTCACAACTCAATAGGAAGGCCTTAAAAAATGTCGCTACTAGAGGAAATTGCAGTGGCGATTACTCCTGCCATCACTTCGCACGAGTGCTTCCTAGAAGAAGTAACCCTTACCCCAGCCGGAAAAAGACGCATCATGACGGTCATTGTCGATAGTGAATCTCACCTATCGCTGGATCAAGTCACTGCAGTATCGAAGGATGTCTCTGAGATCGTTGAGAACCTTCCTGCCTTAGGCGACCTTCCCTTCACCCTCGAAGTCACATCACCCGGTGTTGACCGCCCACTCACGGTCCCGCGTCACTGGCGAAAAAATAAAGGCCGGTTAGTAAAAGTCACTCTTGAAAATGGCGAACTCTTCACCGGTCGTATTGGAAGTTCGTCCGAGACTTCAGTAGAGATCGGTGAGAAGGAAATCGCTTTTGAAGCTATCTCGAAAGCAATGATTGAGATCGAGTTCAAATCAATTAAACCCGAGCCTGATGCTGGTTCTAGTGATGAGGGCGAAGAGTAATGCCAGTTGAAATGTCAGCACTTTTAGCAATTACCGCTGAGAAGAAGATGCCCATTGAAAAATTGATCAATCAGATTGAAAATGCGGTCGCAGCGCTTTACGCAGAGCAACCAGAGGCAAAGCCTGGAGCTCGCGCGGTGCTCAATCGCCAGAGTGGGCAGATCGTCATGTGGGTCGGGGTCTTTGATGACGAGGGAATCTTTGTAGAGAGCGTCATTCATGAAATCGATGGCTTTAATCTACTTGCTGAAAAAGAAGCTCGTAAAACCATCAAACAGGCGATGCGAGATGCGAATGACGCCGTCATCGTGGGTGAGTATGCAACCACTGTTGGAGATGTGATCTCTGGGATTGTTCAGCAAGGTAGAGATAAAGATTTGATTTATGTGGACCTAGGAAAAGTTGAGGGCAAGATTCCTCCCAACGAACAGGTTCCAACTGAGATTTTTAAACACGGTGACCGCATCAAGGCTTACGTCGTTGATGTACGTCAAGGGGAGAAAGGCCCAGAAGTAGTCCTATCTCGAACTCATCCTGCTCTTGTGAAGGCGCTCTTCTCGTTGGAAGTACCAGAAGTAAAAGATCGTACTGTAGAAATAATTGGAATTTCACGCGAACCTGGTGCTCGAACTAAAATTTCTGTTCGCACCCATCGCGCCGGCGTCTCGCCAAAAGGCGCGCTGATTGGTCCTATGGGCGCGCGTTCTCGTGCAGTCCAAGACGAACTGCAAGGTGAGAAAATTGATATCGTCGATTACTCCGATGACCCCGCCGTTTATGTGGCAAATGCGCTGGCACCTGCAAAAGTCACCAGCGTTGAGGTCGTAGATCTTGAGAGTAAATCAGCGAAGGTGATCGTGCCTGACTATCAACTTTCGTTAGCGATTGGCGCCAACGGTCAAAATGCGCGATTGGCTGCTCGGTTGACGGGTTGGCGAATCGATATTCACCCAGATAACCCGGTCGCCCGCATCCAGAAACCGCAGACCGAGGAGCCAGATCCAGCAGCGCTGGCTGGCGAATTACCTTCTGAGCCAACCGAGCAGGTAGACTCCGCTCTCTAGTAATGAGCTTTAAGGGGTAGATGTGATTCCGATCAGGAGTTGTATTGCCTGCCGAAAGCGAGATTCCTGGAAAGAATTACTTCATGTAGTAGCTTTAAATGGTCAGGTAAAACCAGACCCCGAGAAGAGACTTCCTGGACGCGGAGCATGGCTACACCGAGATTGTCTCGACCTGGCCATTAACCGCAGCGCATTTAGCCGAGCCTTTAAAAGCGAGGGTGAACTCGATCTGGCTGAGGTAAAAAGATTTATCAAAGAATCAAAAAATGATACGAGTTCGTAAGAACCCTGATCAACAAATGTCAGCAAATATCAACAAATATCAGCAAATATCAGCAAATATCAAAAAATGAGGAGCCCAAGAAATGTTTAAGACACACGTATGAGCACCGAACGCTCATGAGTAAGGCATTTATTTAGGCTTCGCAGAATCCGCGGGGCCAACGAACAGGAAGGTATCTGTGGCTAAGGTCCGCGTTTACGAGTTAGCAAAAGATTTAGGCTTAGAGAGCAAAGATTTGCTCGCAAAGCTTCAAGAAGTCGGCGAGTTTGTCCGATCTGCATCCTCAACAGTTGAGGCACCAGTGGTGCGAAAGTTGATGGAGAAGTTCCCGGAGATGAAGGCAGGCGCTGGCGAAGCAGCCAAGCCGGTCAAAAAGGCTGCAGCCAAGAGTGCAGCCAAGACTGCAGCTAAGAAGAGTGCAGCTAAAAAAGATGCTCCTACTCAAGCTGAGATCGACGCCGCAATCGCCCAATTAGATGAGAGCACTCGCAACCAGTTGGGAATTCAAGCCGGGCAATCAGCTCCCACCATAACTCCCACCATAACTCCCACCATAACTCCCACTTCACCGACTCCGCAGGCACCTTCCACTCCCTCAGCAACCGTCACACCACCTTCTCTCTCACCTCCTCTCTCTAATGTGCCACGGCCACCTCGCGCCGGTAACAATCCATTTTCTACAACCCTTGGTTCGATGCCACGTCCTCCTGCGCAGCGTCCTCCTGCGCAGCGTCCGCTTCGTCCCGGCCAGCGTCCACCAACGAGTGGTCCAGGTGGAGCTGGAGCACCGCGTCCAGGAATGGCTGGATCGAGACCAGGATCAGTTCGTCCAGGATTTGCCGCTCGTCCACCAACAAGTGGAACCGGTGGGCCGATATCTACCGGTGGGCCAAGTGCTTATCGCCCTGGATCAACTGGATCAACTGGCTCAACTGGATCAGCAGGTGCACAACGACCTGGTGGCGGGGGTGGCACAAGCGCACCGGGAGCAACTGGAACTCCACCTCCACCATTTGGAAATAAGGGCGGCGGAGGTCGCTTCCAACGCGGCGGAACTGCAGGTGCCTTTGGTAAAAATGGCGGTCGCGGAAAGTCTGCTCGTAAATCAAAGAAGGCACTTCGCGAAGAGTTTGATTCATTACCAGCACCATCATTGGGTGGAGCAGTTCTTCCACGCGGTGATGGCAAGAGCGTTATTCGCTTGCGTCGCGGCTCATCACTCATGGATTTTGCAGAGAAGATCAACGCAGATCCAGCAGCGCTAGTTTCAGCCCTCTTCCACCTTGGTGAGATGGTGACCGCAACTCAATCTGTTGATGAAGATACCTTCACAATTCTTGCCAATGAACTTGGATTCATCATCCAAGTTGTTAGCCCAGAAGATGAAGATCGTGAGCTACTTGAAGAATTCGATATTAATCTCGAGCAAGAGATTGAAGATATTGATGATGCAGACCTTGTGGTCCGTAATCCAATCATTACGGTCATGGGTCACGTTGACCACGGTAAGACGCGGCTGCTTGATGCAATTAGGCAGACCGAAGTAGTGAAGAGTGAAGCTGGTGGAATCACACAGCACATCGGTGCTTATCAAATCCATCACCTTCACGATAGCGTCGAGCGAGCAATCACTTTCATTGATACACCGGGTCACGAAGCGTTTACAGCGATGCGTGCGCGTGGTGCAAGGGTCACAGATATTGCGATTCTGGTTGTTGCAGCTGACGATGGTGTTATGCCTCAAACAATTGAAGCGCTCAATCACGCACAAGCTGCCGATGTTCCGATTGTTGTCGCCGTTAACAAGGTCGATAAAGAAGGCGCGAACCCGGATAAGGTCCGCCAGCAATTGACCGAATACAACTTGATAGCTGAAGAGTATGGCGGAACTACGATCTTCGTGAACGTCTCTGCTAAATCTGGCGAGGGTATTGACTCTTTGATCGACTCAGTACTGCTCACCGCAGATGCTGCGCTTGATCTGCGTGCAGTAGCTGATGATGTTGCCAGAGGAGTAGCGATTGAAGCTAATCTCGATAAGGGTCGCGGACCCGTAGCAACAGTGTTGGTACAGCGCGGAACTCTGCGAGTTGGCGATGCAATTGTTGCCGGCGGTGCCTACGGTCGCGTGCGCGCAATGTTGGATGAGAATGGTAATTCCCTCACAGAGGCTGGCCCATCTCGGCCAGTACAGGTTCTTGGATTCACCAGTGTTCCTGGAGCCGGCGATACCTTTATCGTCGCCGAAGATGATCGCACTGCTCGCCAGATCGCAGAGAAGCGCCAGCTCGCCTCTCGAAACGCACTTCTGGCTAAGACGCGCAAGAAGGTCTCGCTCGAAGACTTTATGGAGCAATCCAAGGTCAGCACCCTCAACCTCATCCTTAAGGGTGACGTTTCTGGTTCGGTTGAAGCACTCGAAGATGCGCTGCTCCAACTTGATGTCGGCGCAGAAGTTGACCTACGAGTTATCCACCGCGGCGTCGGAGCAATTACAAAGAACGATGTCACTCTTGCTTCAGCATCGACCGCAGTCATTATTGGCTTCAACGTTAAGCCAGAACCCCAGACTGCACAGTTCGCCGATCAAGAAGGTGTTGAAGTTAAGTTCTACACCGTGATCTACCAGGCAATCGAAGAGATCGAAGCTTCGCTTAAGGGACTCCTTAAGCCCGAATACGAAGAAGTTATTCTTGGTAATGCCGAAGTTCGGGATATCTTCAAATCGTCAAAGGTTGGAAATATCGCTGGCTCAATGGTGCTCGATGGAACGATTCGTCGCAATGCAAAGGCAAGAACGTTGCGCGGTGGCGAAGTCCATACCGAAAATCTGGTGATCGACTCACTACGTCGATTCAAAGATGATGCCTCAGAAGTTCGCGAAGGCTTCGAGTGCGGTATCGGCCTCGGATCATTCAAGGAACTTGAAGTCGGAGATGTCATCCAGACCTTTGAGATTCGTGAAAAGAAGCGGGATTAAGTAACCCACCATGGCTTCCAATCGAGCTCTAAAAGTTGCAGATCGCATTAAAGAGGTGATCGCACAGACCCTAGAACTGAGAGTAAAAGATCCACGTCTAGGGTTTGTGACGATTACTGATGTGCGAGTAACCGGTGATCTTCAGCAAGCCTCGATTTTTTATACAGTTCTCGGGGATGCCGATGCTCAATCTGCAACCGCTGCTGCGCTCGCTTCTGCCCGGGGTTTGATTCGAGGCGAAGTTGGCAAAGGACTTGGGCTACGTATTGTGCCAAGCATTGAATTCTTCGCTGATGGTCTGCAAGAGCAGGCAAGTGCGATGAATGACTTGATGTCTGCCGTACGTGAATCAGATGCAGCTTTGGCAAAGCTTCGTGAGAATGCGAATCCAATTGGTGATGCTAATCCCTACAAGTCCCTATAAGTCCCTATAAGTCCCTATAAGAGCGCTGAATAATAAATAACCATGAATGGCTTTCTCCTTGTAAATAAAGAGAGCGGAATGACCTCTCATGACGTTGTTGCAATCGCTCGAAAAAAACTTGGTACCAAAAAAGTTGGCCATGCTGGGACGCTGGATCCAATGGCGACTGGTGTACTTGTTCTGGGAGTCGGAAACGCAACCAAGCTTTTGCAATATGTGGTTGATGGCAAGAAGGCTTATCAAGCCACAATTAAATTAGGCGCAGCGACCCATACCGATGATCGCGAAGGCGAGATCATCTTTGAGGCCGACGTATCAGGGATAACCGAGAGTGCGATTCGAGAAGGCCTCGCACTTTATCTAGGAACCATCTTGCAACGTCCAAGCTCAGTCTCAGCAATAAAAATCGATGGCAAGCGTGCACACGAGCGAGTGAGAGCTGGCGAGTCAGTAGAAATCCCGGCCCGAGAAGTCACAATTTACGAGATTGAGGTCACTGGTATTCGCGGTGCCGAAATAGATATTGATATCACGTGTTCTGCCGGCACTTACATTCGAGCGATTGCACGTGACTTGGGCAGCGCACTCGGCGTCGGTGGCCACCTGACAGAACTTCGCCGAACCGCGGTTTCCCCCTTTGATCTCTCTGAATGTAAATCAATTGAGGATGTAGAACTCATGGATACAGTCGAAGGAATCACCCGAATTCTGCCCGCCCGCACTTTGAGTTATGAGGAGTTAATCGAAGTTAGATTTGGGCGGACGATTGCAGCGAGTGAAGAGAGCGGTCCGGTTGTCGCGATCACTAAGGACGTAAAGTTTGCAGCGCTCCTTGAAAATCGAGAGTTTGCCGAAAAAATTCTGGCCACCCCAACTCTTGTCGCCGTGGCAGAATAAGCCCATGAGTTCGGTTGCGATTGGAATTTTCGATGGTGTGCATGCTGGGCACCAATCGATCATTGCGCAAGCTAGAGAGAATGGCGAGCATGGAGAGCATGGAGAGCATGGAGAGCATGGAGAAGTTACCGTGCTTACCTTTGACCCGCATCCAACCTCTATTTTTGCGCCAGAGCGAACACCTTCACAGCTCATGAGTATTACTGATCGAATCGACCTGCTCAAAGCTCACGGTGCTAAAGAGGTTGTGGTTCTGTCATTCACCGAAGAATTTTCGATGAAAAGTGCTCAGGAATTTATCGATGAAATCCTGTTGGCCGAGCTCGGTGCAACCCATATCAGCGTCGGGGAGAACTTCACTTTTGGCCATAAAGCCGCTGGCACGATCGCTACCCTGCAAGCCAGAAGTGAATTTAAAACCTCGGCGGTGAAGTTATCTGAAAACCGTGGCTCGCCAATTTCATCTTCAAGAATTCGCACCTTGGTAACCGATGGCGATGTTGAGCGTGCTGCCGAACTACTCACACGTCGTTTCTACCTAAAAGGGCTAGTTGTTCATGGCGAGAAGCGTGGCCGAGAAATCGGATACCCCACTGCGAATATTGGGTTAGTCGATCTTGCGACAATTCCAGCCGATGGTGTCTACGCTGGTTGGCTCAGCGTTGCCGGCAACAGTTGGCCGGCCGCAATCTCGATCGGAACCAATCCGACTTTCCCCGGAGTTCGCGGCAGGCAAGTTGAGGCCTACGCCCTCGACCAGAGCGGACTAGATCTTTACGATCAAGAAGCAAAGGTAGATTTTGGTTGGCGTCTACGGGACACTCTAAAATTTGATGGTCTCGAGCCACTGCTTGTGCAAATGAAAAAAGATTGCACAGAGGCAGCGCGTTTAACTTCTTCTGTTAACGGCCCCCAATGATTCAAAATCCGAATAGAAAATCAGGGAGAGAAAAATGTCACAACAAGTATCGCAACAAGTATCGCAAAAAGTAGATGTGTGGTTCGATCCAGTCTGTCCATTTGCATGGATTACTTCACGCTGGGTGCTTGAGGCGGCAAAGCTGCGCGATATTGAACCAACCTGGAAAATTATGAGCCTGGCTTATCTCAACAAGGATCGCGAGATGGACGCAGCTCACACCGCTGGATATGTTCAATCACGTCGCTTAGTGCGTTTGGTTGCATCTGTTGGGCAGAAGCATGGCAATGATGCGGTGCTCGCTCTTTACAATGCACTTGGCGAACGCATTCACAATAATAAGCAGAAGTACGGCACAACGTTGGCGACCGAAGCACTTGCGGCGGCAGGATTGCCGGCCGAGCTCATCGCCGATCTCGATAACGAGGCGATGGATGAGATTGTCTTCACTTCTCACAATCAGGCGATGTCGATGGTTGGAAACGATGTCGGAACTCCAGTTATTGCGATTGGTGATGCCGCCTTCTTCGGTCCAGTCATCAGTCCCGGGCCTAAAGGTGAGGCAGCAGCCGATCTTTGGGATGGCTTCGTACTCTGTGTAAAAACGCCAGGATTCTTCGAACTTAAGCGCGCTCGCAGCGGCGGACCCGATTTCTCCTAAGAGGAGCCCAAAGGTAGGATTCGGTTAAAGCGAGTAACTGCGCCTTCGTGATTTCCACCGAGGCCCTCGTGAGATCAATGAAGTGGAAGAGGTCCAAACATGGCGCTACAGCCAGCAGAGAAAAAAGAGATCATTGCAAAGTTTGGCGCTTCAGCCACTGACACAGGATCACCAGAGACTCAGATCGCGCTCCTTTCAAAGCGCATCGATGAGATCACTGAACACCTCAAGACCAACAAGAACGACCATCACAACCGTCGTGGTTTGCTTCTCTTAGTTGGTAAGCGTCGTCGCATTTTGCAGTACCTCGCGAAGACAGATATCACCCGCTATAGAGCGATTATCGAAAAGCTCGGTATTCGCCGTTAATTAAGTAACCACCTTCCCCCGATTGCTGGGAATTGGTCTTCGGTAGTGGTTCCCGCGTTCATGAAACGCGTGTGCTTCCATCGGTGATCCATTACCGCCGCGGGGGATGTGTGAGAAAAGGAGTGACCCATGGAGGGTCCAAATGTTAAGTTTGCCGTTGCAAAAATTGATAACGGTAAATTCGGTAAGCGTGAGATTCGATTTGAGACAGGCCGGTTAGCTGCGCAAGCAGGCGGAACTGCCGCTGTTTACCTTGATGACGAGACCATGTTGCTCTCTGCAACAACTGCCTCGAAGACACCAAAAGATCAGTTCGATTTCTTCCCACTCACCGTAGATGTTGAAGAGCGTATGTACGCAGCCGGAAAGATCCCTGGATCATTTTTCCGTCGCGAAGGGCGCCCAACTGAAGATGCAATTCTGACCTGTCGTCTGATTGATCGCCCATTGCGTCCATCATTCGTTAAGGGTCTTCGTAATGAAGTGCAGGTTGTCGTGACAGTGATGTCATTGCACCCAGATCATATGTATGACGTGATCGCGATTAACGCTGCATCGATGTCTACCCAGCTTGCTGGCTTGCCATTCTCTGGTCCAATCGGTGGCGTTCGCGTTGCATTGATTGATGGCCAGTGGGTTGCATTCCCTAACCACTCAGATTTAGATCGCGCCACCTTCGATATGGTTGTTGCTGGTCGAATTTCTGATGGTGACGTTGCAGTCATGATGGTTGAAGCGGAAGCAACGAGTGAGACGCTTGAATTGATCAAGCAAGGTGGAATTGCGCCAACTGAAGAAGTTGTGGGCCAAGGCCTCGATGCCGCTAAGCCATTTATCAAGATCCTCTGTGAAGCTCAGATGGAACTTGCAAAGGTTGCAGCAAAGCCAACTGGTGATTTCCCGGTCTTCCTTGATTACCAAGATGATGTCTATGCAGCGGTAGAAGTTGCCGCCAAGGATTCACTCGCCAAGGCGCTCACAATTGCAGGCAAGCAAGAGCGCGAAACCGCTCTTGACGCTGCTGGTGACGCTGCAAAATCAACAGTCAACGCAAACTTTGAAGGCCGCGAGAAAGAAGTTTCAGCGGCGCTTCGCTCTGTCACCAAGAAGTTAGTGCGTCAGCGCGTGCTTCGCGAGAAGATCCGTATCGATGGTCGCGGACCTCGCGATATCCGTGCAATTACTTGTGAGGTCGAAGTTATCCCTCGCGTTCACGGATCAGCAATCTTTGAACGTGGCGAGACTCAGATTCTTGGAGTAACTACTCTCAACATGCTGAAGATGGAACTCAAGCTCGACACATTGAGCCCAGAGACCACAAAGCGTTACATGCACAACTACAACTTCCCACCGTACTCAACTGGTGAAACTGGTCGCGTCGGAACTCCAAAGCGCCGCGAAATCGGCCATGGAGCGCTCGCAGAACGCGCACTTGTCCCTGTGCTTCCAACTCGGGAAGAGTTCCCTTACGCAATCCGTCAGGTCTCAGAGGCGCTTGGGTCAAATGGTTCAACATCAATGGGTTCAGTATGTGCCTCAACGCTCTCACTTCTCAATGCTGGTGTTCCACTTAAGGCACCAGTTGCCGGTATCGCAATGGGTCTGATCTCTGATCAGGTTGATGGCAAAACTGAATACGTCGCCATTACAGATATTCTCGGCGCAGAAGATGCCTTTGGCGATATGGACTTTAAGGTCGCCGGAACGAAGGATTTTGTCACTGCGCTCCAGCTAGATACAAAGCTAGATGGAATTCCAGCAGCTGTGCTTGCAAGCGCACTGCTCCAAGCGAAAGAAGCCCGTCTCTCAATTCTGGACATTATGAACTCTGCAATCGATGAGCCAGATGAGATGAGCATGCTTGCTCCTCGCATCATCTCAATCAAGGTTCCAGTTGATCAGATTGGTGCAGTCATCGGGCCTAAGGGCAAGATGATCAATCAGATTCAAGATGAAACAGGCGCAGATATCACTATTGAAGATGATGGCACGATCTACATTGGTGCAACTGAAGGCTCACAAGCCGAAGCTGCTAAAGACATGATCAATGCGATCGCAAATCCAGTAGTACCAAAGGTCGGGGAGCGTTTCAACGGTAGCGTTGTAAAGCTTGCAACCTTCGGTGCATTCATCGCACTTCTCCCAGGAAAAGATGGCTTGCTTCACATTTCGCAGATCCGAAAGATGCATGGCGGAAAGCGAATTGAAGATCTAGAAGAGGTCATGAAGGTCGGAGATAAGATCGAAGTAGAGATCGCAGAGATTGATCCAAAGGGTAAATTCTCTCTGGTCGCTGTGATGCCTGATGGATCACTCTCTTCGGCAGTCTCTGGTTCAGATAAGTAATTGACCACCTTTTGAGTAAAACAGTATTACCCAGCGGTCTTCGGATCGTTACGGAAGAGGTAAGCACGGTTCGTTCCGCTGCTGTTGGAATTTGGGTAAATGTAGGCTCTCGCGACGAGACACCAACTGTCGCGGGAGCTTCACATTTTCTGGAACATCTCCTCTTCAAAGGCACGAAGCGTCGTAATGCAATGGAGATCTCGGCAGCCGTTGAAGCTGTTGGCGGTGAGATGAATGCATTTACCTCCAAGGAGTACACCTGCTTCTATGCGCGAGTAATTGATCAGGACCTCCCGTTAGCGGTGGATGTGGTCTCTGACTTGATTACTTCTTCTATTGTGAGTGAGGCAGATGTTAAGCAAGAGGCAAATGTCGTTTTAGAAGAGATTGCTATGAGAGATGACGATCCTTCAGATCTCGTTCACGATACCTATCTCGAAACCTACTATGGCGACTCACAGCTTGGTCGGTCAGTTCTTGGAACTTCTGAGTCCATCAAATCCATGTCCCGCTCTTCGGTCTTCAATTATTATAAGAAGAAGTACCAACCTCGTGACATGGTTGTGGCAGTAGCCGGAAATGTGAAGCATAAGAAAGTTGTGAAACTGGTCGAGGAATCGCTCTCACGTGACAATTTCCTTGATGTTGCGAGATCAGAGCCAAATATTCGAATTGCAGCTCCGGCAAAAGTTTTAGGTAGAGGAAAAGTTGGAATTTACGAACGCAAGACAGAACAAGCTCACTTACTCCTCGGAGTAGAAGGAGTTTCTCGCAGTGACGATCGCCGATTTGCACTCAGCATTCTTGCCTCCGCTTTAGGTGGCGGAATGTCATCTCGGCTCTTCCAAGAGATTCGTGAAGAGCGCGGACTCGCATACTCCACATATGCCTACGTTCAGCAATTTGCTGGCTCCGGTTCACTCGCTTTCTATGCAGGTTGCCAGCCAAATAAGGCTGAAGAGGTCTGCAAAATTATTCGGGATATCACCCACAAAGTCGCAGATCATGGCCTCACCGATGAAGAAATTTCACGCGCCAAGGGAGCGGTATCTGGCTCCCTCGTCTTAAGCCAAGAAGATACCGCCTCTCGAATGAGCAGAATTGGCAAGAGCGAACTCGTGTACGGTGAGATTATGAGCTTTGACGAGATTCTGAACCGAATTTCTCGGGTGACACCTGATGAGATCAAGCAAATTGCTAGCGAATTACTGCCAAAACCTTCTACGCTTGCCATCGTCGGTCCATTTAAGAGCGCTACTAAATTTGAAAAGGTCATCGCATGAGTATCAAAGTGGCAGTCCTTGGCGCCAAAGGGCGAATGGGCATAGAAGCCTGCAAGGCTATTTCAGAGCAAGCAGATCTCGAACTCGTTGCGCAGATTGATCTTGGAGATTCTCTCGAACTACTAACGGCAAGTGGAGCCCAAGTAGTTGTTGACTTTACACATCCAGATTCAGTGATGGCGAATCTAGAATTTTCGATCACTCATGGAATCTCGGTAGTTGTGGGAACAACAGGGTTTGATGATCAGAAGCTCACTCAGATTAAAGGTTGGCTAGCAGCGGCACCAAAGGTAGGCGCCTTGATTGCACCAAACTTCGGATTAGGCGCAGTCTTAATGATGCAATTTGCAGCGCAAGCAGCTAAATACTTTGACTCGGTAGAAATTATTGAATTGCACCACCCAAACAAAGCAGATGCGCCCTCTGGCACGGCTTCTCGTACTGCAGAGTTGATTACCGAGGCGAGACACTCGGTGAGCAAGTCAGTGATGCCAGATGCAACGTCGTCGGCTTTGCCAGGCGCACGTGGTGCAAAAGTCGGTGATGTACCCGTTCATTCAGTTCGGTTGCGTGGATTAGTTGCGCACCAAGAAGTTATTCTTGGTGATCTCGGTGAAACGCTTACTATTCGCCATGACTCAATTGATCGCACCGGGTTTATGCCGGGCGTGCTTCTAGGAGTGCGAAAAGTTCTGGCCCATCCTGGCCTCACATTTGGCTTAGAACATTTCATGGATCTCAATTAAAAAGAGTTCAGATAATGACCTCAAAGCTAAATGAGAGGCGCGCGCAATACTTTAGGTCAGCCCACCTCTTAGATTTTGTAGCGATAGACCAACGCTGAAGTAATTGCTGCGCCGAGTACGATCACTGGGTAAGGCGCTTTTAAGGAAACTGCGATGATCGCAACGACCAAGCCAGCGGCACGGTGATCGATCATTACCTTAGTTTTTGTACTAAAACTTTGGATTGCAACCATCGCAGTCAAAAGCACAATTGGCATCAACTGATTGATGCGAATGATGCGAGGGTTTTCTAAGTACTTCGCCGGAACGGTATGGCCGAGATATTTCAATCCAAAAACCGCCACGCAAGTCCCTAGGACTGCTATCCAGGTGGTGCTCAACTGTGTACCTGCGGGGATTGATCTTCAAGTTTCTTGCGCCAACCGAAGATAAGCGCAAGAACTGAAGTACTAAGAATTGGAACTCCAGCGGGTACAAGCGGTGCAAGTGATAGAGCCAGAACAGCAGCTAGCGCAGCGATTGCATAAAGAGATCGTGACTTTAGATTGGGCCAAATTAAACCAATAAATGCTGCTGGCACCGCGGCATCTAGCCCCCACTTGGCGGGATCGCCAAGTGCCTGGGCTCCGAAGGCGCCAGCGACGGTAAAGAGGTTCCAAAAAATAAAGACGCCAAGACCGGTATACCAAAACCCCTTTCTCATTTCGAGAAGATCCTGCTGAGCCAGTGCAACCCCAGTTGATTCATCGATAGTCAGTTGTGCGCCAACAATTCGCTTCAGCCCGCGAATGTTGAGTATCGGTGCCATCCGAATTGCATAGAGAGCGTTTCTAGAACCGAGTAACCCAGCTGTAGCGATTCCACTGAGTGCGCTGCCACCCGCACCAATTACACCAACGACGGCAAATTGTGAACCACCAGAGAAGGCAAGGAGTGAGAGTAAGCAGGTCTGGAGGATTGAGAAATGAGCAGAGATTGATGCCGCTCCAAATGCCGCTCCATATGCCCCCACGGTAAATGCGACGCTAAAAGAATCTCGCTTTACTGACACGCCGTTATTCTGCCCTAATCCCGCACTCTCGTGGGGCAGATAGATAAAGTCCGCCACATGGCTGCCACTAATGAAGAATCGACCGAGACGGTCCAAGCGCATTTCCCCGTAACCTTTCGTGATGACATGACCGTTGAACTCGTAAAATCGAGCGCGAGCGACTCGGATGTTATTTGGGCAGCTCGAGTCTCAACAGCAGGTGAAACTTCACTCGATGCAGTAGGCCAAGATGCATCCAGAGCCGAAGGGCTCATCAATTATTTAGCGCGAGAGCGCCATGGTTCACCATTCGAGCACACGTCAATGACTTTCTTCATCTCAGCCCCAATCTTTGTTTTTCGCGAATTTATGCGCCATCGAATCGCCTCCTATAACGAAGAGAGTGGCCGTTATCGCGAGTTGCGTCCAGTTTTTTATGTTCCAAGCCCAGAGCGCCGCCTCGTCCAAGAGGGAAAGCCAGGAGCTTATGTCTTTGTTGAAGGAACGAAAGAGCAGCATGAACTCACAGTCAATGCGATAAAAGAGTCCTGCGAATTCTCTTATGAGCGGTATACATTGATGCTAGATGCTGGGGTAGCGCGCGAAGTAGCGCGTGCAGTTTTGCCAGTCACTCTTTATTCATCAATGTATGTCACGATGAATGCACGTGCGCTGATGAATTTTCTCTCGCTTCGGACTGCGCGTGAAGGTTCGCATTTCCCAAGCTACCCGCAACGTGAAATTGAGATGGTCGCCGAGAAGATGGAAGAGCACTTTGCGAAATTAATGCCAATTACCTATGGGGCATTCCAAAAATCTGGACGTATTGCCCCGTAAAAGGAGTAATGTTCGGGAATGCATATTGAACCGCCTTTCGGCCGGCTGATAACGGCCATGATCACGCCATTTAAGCAAGATGGCTCGATCGATTGGGATGGCGTCGCCACCCTGGCCCAGCACCTTGCCGACACTGGTCATGATGGAATCGCTGTTAACGGGACAACTGGTGAAGCTCCCACAACAAAATCTTCTGAAAAAGTTGAGATTATCAAAGTTGTAAAAAGTACCGTGGGATCAAGAGTTAAAGTACTCAGTGGTGCTGGAGATAATGAAACCTCTTACACGGTAGAACAAGCAAAGCGTTCGGTCGAAGCCGGTGCCGATGGCCTGCTGATCGTGACGCCTTATTACAACAAACCACCACAAGCCGGTATCGAGGCGCACTTTCGCGCAGTAGCTTCTGCCACAGATGTGCCAATCATGATGTACGACATTCCTGGCCGAACAGGTGTTGAAATAGAGACCGACACGATTTGTCGTCTCGCTGAAGTAAAAAATATCGTTGCTCTTAAGGATGCTAAAGGAAATCCAGCAGCCGCGTCTTGGGTGATAAAGCGGACTGGGCTACCGGTTTATTCGGGTGATGACATTCTTAATCTGCCTCTTCTTTCAGTGGGCGCCGTTGGTTTCGTCTCGGTCTGCGGGCATACCGTTGGCCGCGATCTGCGTGAAATGCTGGACGCCTGGTTCTCCGGAAATTCCAAGCGCGCACTTGAGATCCACCAGAAGCTCCTTCCAATTTATACCGGAACATTCCGTACTCAAGGAGCAATCCTCACTAAAGCAGCGATGGCTTTGATGGGCTTGCCGGGTGGAACAACTCGTCTTCCACTCGTTGATGCGACACCAGCTCAGATCGAACAACTTCGTAAGGATCTTCAAGAAGGCGGAGTCGTACTTAATTAATGAATCACCCGCATCCAGATCTGCCATATCCAGCGAAGTTGGCTGATAAAACTCTTCGAATAGTTGCACTCGGTGGGTTAGGCGAAATTGGTCGCAACATGACTGTCTTCGAGTACGAGGGAAAACTCCTCATTGTCGACTGCGGCGTTCTCTTTCCGGATGAATCGCAACCAGGAATTGATTTAATCCTGCCAGACTTCTCCTATATCCGGCCGCGATTGAAAGATGTGATCGCAATATTTCTTACCCATGGCCACGAAGACCATATTGGCGCTCTTCCATACTTATTAAAAGAGCGATCTGATATTCCAGTCGCTGGTTCAAAATTAACGCTTGCCTTTATTGAAGCAAAGCTTAAGGAACGTCGCATCACGGCGCCGCTTGTCGAAGTCCGGGCGGGGATGGTTCAAAAGTTTGGTCCGTTTACGCTCGAGTTCATTGCGGTAAACCACTCGATTCCTGATGCGCTTGCGGTTGCGATTAAAACCGATGCCGGAACAGTCCTTGCAACTGGGGACTTTAAAATGGATCAATTGCCACTTGATGGGCGAATCACAGACCTTGTTACCTTCGCTCGGCTCGGCACCGAAGGTATTGATCTGTTCATGACTGACTCGACAAATGCCGATGTACCCGGATTCACGACATCAGAGCGCGAGATCATGCCAACTCTTGATCGAGTCTTCCGGCAGACAAAGCGTCGCGTGATAGTTGCCTCCTTCTCTTCACACGTCCACCGCATCCAACAAATTCTTACTATTTCCGAGGAGCACGGCCGCAAAGTCGCATTTGTCGGTCGTTCCATGATTCGCAACATGGGCATCGCTGAGAAGCTTGGATACTTACATATTCCAGAGGGGCTAGTAGTTGATTCAAAGCAGATTGATGAGTGTGGTGACAGCATTGTTCTGATCTGCACCGGTTCTCAAGGTGAACCGCTTGCTGCGCTCTCACGAATGGCAAATGGCGACCACCAGATTCAGGTGGGCAAGGGTGACACCGTGGTGCTTGCTTCATCTCTCATCCCCGGAAATGAGAATCCGGTCTATCGAGTGATCAACGAGTTAACTCGCTTCGGCGCAGATGTTGTTCACAAAGGGACTGCGATGGTTCACGTCTCGGGGCACGCAGCGGCAGGAGAGTTGCTCTACTGCTACAACATCGTGAAACCAAAGAACGTTATGCCGATTCATGGCGAGTGGCGCCACATGAAGGCCAATGCAGAGCTCGCAATCAAAACAGGTGTGCCGCGCCGAAATACGATCGTTGTAGATAATGGTGTTGTCGTTGACATGCATCATGGCGACGTGGATATTGCCGGTGCAATTCCATGTGGCTTTGTCTATGTTGACGGGCAAAGTATTGGCGAAATTACCGAGAGCTCGCTCAAGGATAGAAGCATTCTTGGTGAAGAAGGATTCATCTCAGTCGTTGTTGTGATCGATTCGCAAAGCGGCAAGATCGTGGCCGGGCCAGATATTCATGCGCGAGGCTTTACTGAGGACCCAGCGCTCTTTGAAGAGGTAAAAACAATTATTGAGAAGGCGCTAGAAAAAGCTGTTGCGGCCGGTATTAACGGCACACACCAGTTGCAACAGGTTGTTCGCAGGACGATTGGCAGTTGGGTGGGCGAGGAGCACCGTCGAAAACCAATGATCGTACCTGTGGTGATTGAGGTTTAATATGGCAAAGCGTAAATCGAAGCGCCAGCCCTCAAAAAAGCGAGGCTCTCTTCTAGGTGGGTTAGCAAAACTTTTGTTGGGTGCCTGGCGGCTGGCAGCTAGAGCCCTAGGTAGCGTCGTTCGTTTTCTTTTGCGTGGCGCCAAGGAATTAGACCCATCTCATCAGCGAGATGGCTTCGCCTTTCTGGTTCTCATCATCGCTTTAATATCAGCCGCAGGAACCTGGTTCCACTTGAACAATGCTGTTGGTCATGCAATTCGCGCAGTACTTTTTGGTGGCGTTGGCAAAGTGGCATACCTTTCCCCCATCATTTTGATCTACTTTGCACTTCGGCTCTTTAAATCCCCAGATGAGGGAAAGGCCACCGGCCGCATTGGCATTGGTGCATTTATTCTGCTTCTTACTTCGACTGGGCTATTACATATAGTCAACGGCTCACTGGGTGATACCGGTAAAACTTCAATGCAAGGTGGCGGTGGTTGGGTCGGCTATGGCATCTCAACGCCACTGGTAGCGCTCACCACGACCATCCTTGCGATTCCAATTCTTCTCTTAATATTTTTCTTCGGTCTTCTTATCGTCACAGCCACGCCTTTCTCTCGAATTCTTGACCGAGTTAAATCGATCTTCGCTTGGGGTGCCGGCCGAATAAATGATTCACGTCAGGCTAGAGCGGCTGCAGAATTAGAGCGAGAAGAGTTCGAACTCAGCGAAACTCCCGCCTTTGATTCCCCGCTGATTCAAGAGTTTGCGCCAGAAGAAGAGTTAATTGATGAAGGTGAGTTTGAGGAAGAATTCACCACTGAACTAGAGGTTTCAAAACCAGCTAAACCGATGAGTCCGGTTTTACCTCAACGCCCAGCCCCGACTACCCCTGCGCATCAGATGATCTTGGCTTCAGATGCTCCTTATCAGTTGCCACCAATCGATCTACTGAAGACTGGAGCGCCATCGAAGGCTAAGTCGAAGGCGAACGAAACTGTGGTCGCTTCACTCACCCAAGTATTTGATCAATTTAGCGTTGATGCTCAAGTGACTGGTTTTATGCGTGGCCCAACCGTGACGCGTTACGAAGTAGAACTTGGATCAGCGGTTAAAGTAGAGGCGATCACCGCTCTCTCTAAAAATATTTCTTACGCGGTAGCAAGCAGCGATGTTCGAATTCTTTCACCCATCCCGGGTAAGTCAGCGGTTGGTATCGAAATTCCAAATACCGACCGAGAGATCGTCTATCTCGGCGATGTGCTGCGCTCAACAGTTGCAGCGAGCGAGCCTCACCCAATGGTGGTTGCGCTCGGCAAAGATGTAGAGGGTGCCTATATCTGCGCTAACTTGGCGAAGATGCCTCACTTGCTTGTCGCCGGTGCAACTGGCGCAGGTAAATCTTCCATGATCAACTCACTCGTTGTCTCTATCTTGATGCGTTCCACTCCTGATGAAGTTCGACTTGTGATGATCGACCCTAAGCGAGTTGAGCTCACCTCGTATGAAGGAATTCCACATTTAATTGCGCCAATCATCACCAATCCCAAAAAGGCGGCCGACGTTCTTGCATGGGTTGTGCGCGAGATGGATCAGCGATACGACGACCTCTCACACTTTGGATTTAGACACATCGATGATTTCAACAAGGCGGTCAAAGCCAACAAAATTTCAGTACCTGATGGGAGCGAGCGAGTCCTGGTTCCGTACCCATACCTTTTAGTCATCATTGATGAACTTGCAGACCTCATGATGGTTGCAGCGAGAGAGGTTGAGGAGAGCATCGTTCGAATAACACAGCTTGCTCGTGCAGCAGGCATTCATCTTCTCATCGCTACCCAACGACCTTCGGTAGATGTCGTGACCGGCCTGATCAAAGCAAACGTACCTTCACGTCTTTCATTTGCGACTTCCTCGCTCGCTGATTCGCGGGTTATCTTGGATACTCCAGGCGCCGAAAAATTAGTGGGTCAAGGTGATGCTCTCTTCTTGCCCATGGGAGCAAGTAAGCCAATGAGAATTCAAGGTGCATTTGTTTCAGAACGAGAATCAGAGGCGGTCGTTAATTTCGTGAAGGCGCAAGCCCAGCCGGTATATCGAATTGATCTCAACGCACCCATAAAGTCCAAGGTTATTGAAGATGACATCGGCGATGACATGGATCTGTTGCTGCAAGCAATTCAATTAGTTGTCGGAACTCAATTCGGTTCGACCTCAATGCTTCAAAGAAAGTTACGGGTTGGTTTTGCCAAGGCTGGTCGCCTCATGGATCTGATGGAGAGCCGTGGAATTGTTGGTCCATCTGAGGGTTCGAAAGCACGCGAGGTATTGATCAACGCTGAACAGATGCCAGGCTTGCTCGAAGAGATCCAGGGCTTTAATTAAAGCCAGACCTAATTAACCCTTATCTCTCACCCTCTGTTCATCTCTGCGACTTGTGCAGAGCGGTCGAAGCGACTTACCCTTAGCCTCTTGCTTGTATCCCCAAGTCAAAGGTAAGCACATGAGCGTTGGATCTTATTTAGCCGAAGCCAGGAAGGCTGCTGGCTATTCAGTCGAAGACATTGCCGAGCTGACTCGCATCCGTCCAACAGTTATCCGTGATCTCGAATCTGAAAACTTTACTTCCAGTGGCGGCGCCGCATATGCCCGCGGCCATATTCGAACGATTGCAAAATTAATAAGCGCTGACTGTGAGCAGATAACTCTTTTATTTGAAGAGAGCACGGGTGTCTCAAATCGACCAATGATTGAATTGCTCGAAGAGAATAACGCGACCTCGGTAAAACGAATTGTTGGAATTAAAAGTAGTGCAAAGGCCTTGGTTGCAGCAGCTGTTGGGATTGCAATCATCGTTCCAGCTGGAATTGCGATAGCAAAGAGCGTTTCTCATAAAAGCTCGAGCCAATCAACAGCGCTGGCTTCTTCCCAGGCTAATCCAATTAAGCCAGCCACCTCAACTGCTCCAGCGTCAGCAGCCGTTGTTGTATCCGCAGTATCTGGATCTACCTGGCTTGCGGTCAGTGATGTAACTGGAGCCACAATCTTTACCGGAATGATTAAAAATGGGCAGAGCCGTACTTTCTCGCACTCCTCTGCTATTTCAATGAACATTGGCAACGCTGGCGCGGTCGCGATCACTGTTGACGGCAAGGATCAAGGAGTTATTGGCGCTAAAGGCGAAGTCAAGACGCTGCAGTTTGCGTCAGCAGCAGCCGCTGCGAAAGGCTAATTCGGAATGAGTGCTAGCTCGTAAGCTTAAGTCGGTATCATTACGACAATGAATCCGGTCAAGAGTGCAACCCCACTACGCACTGTTGCGCTAGTTACACTCGGGTGCGCCCGAAACGAGACTGATTCCGAAGAGCTTGCTGGGCGCCTAGAAGCCGATGGTTGGACTTTGGTCGACGATGCTGCGCTCGCCGAAGTCGCTCTTATCAATACCTGCGGTTTTATCGAGAGCGCCAAACAAGATTCTGTTAACACCTTGATCGAAGCGCTCGAACTTAAAGGCAATGGTGTGACTCAGGCTGTGGTTGCTGTTGGCTGTATGGCCGAACGTTATGGCAACGAGCTTGCCGAAGCGCTACCAGAAGCGGATGCAATTTTAAGTTTTGATGATTATGCAGATATCTCAAAGCGGCTGCAGACAATCATGGCTGGCGGCAGCGTTGCAGCGCACACCCCGCGAGATCGGCGCGCGTTGTTGCCGATAGCGCCAAGTGAGCGACAGGCAACCAAACCTGCTGCGATCGTTGATACCAGTCAACCTCTTGGCCAAGGCCAACGAATTATGCGAAAGCGTCTAGACAGAGCCCCAGTTGCACCGCTGAAGATTGCATCCGGCTGCGACCGACGCTGCACATTTTGCGCCATTCCATCTTTTCGTGGTTCATTTATCTCCAGGCCACCGGCCGAAATTCTTAACGAGGCAAAGTGGTTGGTTGATCATGGCGTAACAGAGTTATTCCTCGTGAGCGAGAACACGACTTCCTATGGGAAAGACTTAGGCAATTTAAAGACGCTCGAAAAAATGTTGCCGATGTTGGCAGATATTGATGGCGTCGAACGGATTCGGCTCTCGTACCTGCAACCAGCCGAGATGAGGCCGTCGCTACTTCAAGCAATGATCGCAACGCCAAAAGTGGTACCGTATTTTGATCTTTCATTTCAGCATGCAAGCGAGACTCTGCTTCGCCGTATGCGAAGGTTTGGAGATGGTGAAAAGTTCCTTCATCTAATTTCACAGATTCGTGCGCTCTCACCAGAAGCAGGAATTCGCTCCAACGTAATTGTAGGGTTTCCTGGCGAAACCGAAGCGGAGTACCAAGAACTCGTCGACTTTATTTCGCAAGCTGGTATGGATGCGGTGGGAGTTTTTGGCTACTCAGATGAAGATAAGACCGAAGCGTTGACCCTGGAAAATAAAGTGGATCAAGATCTGGTTGATTCAAGAGTCGAAAAACTCACGACTCTGGTCGATGAGTTAATTACCCAGCGCTCCGAGGAACGTATCGGGACGCGCGTTCGAGTATTGATCGAAAGCGCTGAAGAAGAGGGACTTCAAGAGGGTCGAGCAGAGCATCAAGGTCCAGAAGTTGACGGCTCTACCTTTATCAAATCGCGCGCAAAGTATCGCATTGGTGAATATGTAGACGCTGTTGTCGCAGAGACGGCTGGCGTAGATTTGATTGCCGTCCCAGTATGAACCTGCCTAATGTTTTAACCATCCTAAGAATTGCCCTCACTCCACTCGGTGCCTACTCTCTCTTCAAAAATGGTGGAAGCAATCACACGTGGATGATTACCTCCTGGTGCATCTTCTTCATTATCGGACTCACTGATATTTTTGACGGCAAGATTGCCCGAGCGCGAAATCAAGTCACTGAATTTGGAAAACTCGTTGATCCGATAGCAGATAAAGTTTCTATTGGAACTGCAATGATCTCACTCTCTCTGTTGCACCGGCTGCCTTGGTGGATCACGATTATTATTATGGGTCGTGAAATCGCTGTTACAGTCCTGAGATTTGCTGTGATTAGTGGTGGCGTCATACCAGCAAGCAAAGGTGGAAAACTCAAGGCGATGCTGCAAGGTTTTGGTATTGGGTTCTACATTTTGCCTTTACCCCACTGGCTCTTTATTCCTCGCGACCTATTCATGGCTGCTGCAATTGCCTTAACGCTCTCCACGGGTTTTGAGTACTTCAAGGCGGTTCTTAAAAAATGAGCAGGCAGTTGGCGCAAGATTTAGTAAAACTATTGAGCGAAAAGAGGCTTACGCTCTCGGTCGCTGAATCCATCACTGGCGGGGGATTAGCATCAACTATTACCGCTATTCCTGGTTCATCCCAAGTTTTTCTGGGGGGATTTATCACTTATAGCGATGCCGCCAAGAAGCAACTCCTCGGAATTCCACAGAGGTTACTGACAAAGGAGAGCGCGGTTTCGGAAGCGGTCGCCCTCGAGATGGCGAAAAGCGTCCGTGTTCAATGTAAAAGTGATTATTCAATTTCGACAACGGGAGTCGCTGGCCCGGGCTCGGCATATGGTCAAGAAGCTGGCACGGTCTGGATAGCCATCGCCTCAGCGAAGGAAGCAATCGCGACCCCACTTGCACTCACTGGCGACCGGGAAATCATACGAAACGCGACAATTGAGAGCGCCCTCGCCCTGTTATCGCGTACTCTTCTCTCGTGACACTTTTACGCGCCCACATTGGTTTAGCTCTTCGCGCTGCGCGCGTTGCCCAGGGTCGTACCCTTCGAGATGTCGCTGCTGATGCAAGAGTCTCCCTTGGCTACCTCTCAGAAGTAGAGCGTGGACATAAAGAAGCATCCTCTGAGCTCCTTGTCGCGATCTGCACAGCTCTTGATCTCTCGCTCGCAACAGTTTTATTTGAGGTTGCAACATCACTTCGTCGCTTGGATGCACCAGCTCTTACAGTTGCTCGCGACGCTGCATAACTAGGCCACTTAGATGGCAACTCCACAGAAGTCTCGCGCCGCAATACTTTCTGGCGCAAAGGCAGTCGTCGCCCGCGTTGGATCGTACGAGTCGTTAATGAATGATATTGCCGAAAGATCTGAAGTTTCTCGTGCCACTATTTACAACCATTTCGTAGATCGTGACGAACTTATGAGCGCTCTTGTTGCGCACGAGGTTGATGCACTCATTGCCCTTGGGAAAGCTGCGACGTCAAAGGCGGAAGCGCTCTATGTTATTTCACGAGCGATCTCAGACGATGAGGCGCTTGCGAAGATGATCGAGGCTGATCAGAGCGATATTGTGGTGCTCACAACGATCACCGGTCATCCAGTTTGGGTTCTTATCCATCAAGAGTTAGCTGCAATTTTTGGGGCTAATGAAAATACTGTTGGATTGGTGTTGCGTTGGCTGGTCGCCCAGGTCACCTCGCCGCTCACCGAACCCCAATCTCGGGTGCAGGCAGAACGCCTTGCAACATTGCTTTAACCGGATCATTTACTGAAAAATGCGTATCACTGAACTTAGAGCCCGTATTGATGAGGCCTTTCAGGATCCAGATACTTACTCGCAAGATACGGTGCATGCAGAGTTGGGTGGCAAGACGGTCAATGAGGCGCTCGCTGCTGGCCAAGAACCCGGGGATATCTGGCGCGGAGTGCTTGCCCACAATCCTGAGCTGAAGGAGAAGTCACACTGATGAGCGAGCAGCAAGTAGATGTTCTCATCGTGGGCGGTGGCCACAATGCTTTGGTGGCGGCTACTTACCTAGCTAAAGCAGGCAAGTCTGTGCTGATTTTAGAAGCGACCGAAGAGATTGGCGGTGCCACTGTCAGCGTTCGCGCCTTTCCAGAATTTGATGCTCTACTTTCGCGCTACTCCTATCTGGTATCGCTATTGCCAGATCAAATCGTTTCAGATTTGGGAATCGACTTCGAGACTGTTCCACGCGAAGTCTCTTCGTACACACCTGACCTAAATGGTGGCGCTCTTTATGTTTCGCGCCAATGGGATCAACAAACCCAAGATTCATTTGCAGCGCTACCGGGAGGTAGCTCTGATGCTAAGACGTGGCAAGAGTTCTATGGCGAGATCCTCACTTTTGCAGAGCGGATAGCTCCCACCATGATGCAACCGCTTTTGACTCGCGCCGAACTGAAGTCGCTGATCGACCTGCCAGAAGTTTGGGATTATCTGATTGAGCGTCCAATTGGTGAAGTCATTAGCAATCGATTCGAAAATGATCTTGTAAAAGGTGTGATCCTGACGGATGCACTTATCGGTACGGCGTCATCTGCGCAAGATATTCAAGCCAATATCTGTTTTCTCTATCATTTGATCGGCAACGGCACCGGAGAGTGGAAGGTTCCACGAGGTGGAATGGGTGCGCTCGTCAAAGAGTTAGAGCGAGTAGCCCGCGCAGCTGGTGTAGAAATCCGCACCAATTCCAGAGTCATATCAGTGACAAGTTCAGATGAATCGGTAACCGCCACTTTGGAAAGTGGTGAAGCCTTCAACGCCAACTTCTTGCTTTCGAATGCGGCACCAAAAGTTCTCGCCACATTGCGTAATCTCCCAGAGCCAATTAATTTGCCAGGAGCTCAATTTAAAATCAATATGCTCCTGAAGAAGTTGCCAAGACTAAAAAGTGGAATCGATCCAGAGTTAGCATTTGCCGGAACATTCCACATCAGTGAAAAATATTCCGAGCTAGAAAATTCTTTCCATGAGAGCGCTGCAGGAAAGCTGCCCACGTGCTTCCCCTCTGAAATGTATTGTCATACGCTCTCTGATCCATCGATTTTGAGCCCAGAGCTCCAGGCGGCTGGCTTCCATACATTGACGCTCTTTGGCCTTCATACGCCAGCAGATTTATTTGATAAAGACCCAGAGGGCACCAAAGAGTTGGCGTTAGCTGGATATATCGCCGAGCTCGATAAATATTTGGTCGATCCAGTCGATACGATCATCGCAAGAAATAGTGACGGCTCACCATGCATTGAAGCAAAGAGCCCGCTGGACCTTGAAGAAGCGATTTCATTGCCACGCGGAAATATTTTCCATGGAGATCTGACATTTCCATTCCGCGAAGAAGGTGAGAACCAACGCTGGGGCGTCGAAACTGACGATCCCCGGATCTTCATGTGTGGAGCTGGCGCACGCCGGGGCGGGGGAGTCAGCGGGATTCCTGGCCACAACGCTGCGATGGCGGTTTTGGAGAATGTAAAGAATCTAGAACGGCTGGCCAAATAAGCGCATCCGGCGTGTTTTAACCAAAGTGGGCTTTTCGAACATCTGTTCGGTAGTATTGCGCCTGTTACTCCTGCTTCCTGCAGAGTAATACCCAACCCGAGCGGTTCCACAGTTCCGCTGGCCCTAGCAGCCAGCCGTCAGTGGTTTTCCGTACCTTCGGGACCGTACATGACGAACGATGAAAGGTTCACAAATGGCATCAGATAAATCTGATAGCAAGTCCGATAAACAAATATCGGAGCGCGGTAAAGCCCTTGATACAGCCCTAGCCCAGATCGAGCGTCAGTTCGGTAAGGGATCCATCATGAAGATGGGCGATCGCGAAGCAGTGGCAATGGCTGTCATTCCAACTGGTTCGATCGCACTTGATATCGCACTCGGAATCGGCGGATTGCCACGAGGTCGTATCGTAGAAATTTATGGACCTGAATCATCAGGTAAAACAACGGTCGCTCTCCATGCGATTGCAAATGCTCAGAAGAACGGTGGTATCGCCGCATTCATCGATGCAGAGCATGCACTAGATCCAGAGTATGCCCGCAAACTCGGCGTTGATATTGATGCGCTCCTTGTTTCCCAGCCAGATACTGGCGAACAAGCTCTTGAGATTATGGATATGTTGGTTCGCTCCGGTGCACTCGACATTATCGTTGTTGACTCAGTGGCAGCACTTGTTCCTCGCGCCGAAATCGAAGGTGAGATGGGCGACTCCCACATGGGTCTACAAGCTCGTTTGATGTCACAAGCCCTTCGCAAAATGACTGGTGCGCTTCATCAATCCAATACAACCGCGATCTTCATCAACCAACTTCGCGACAAGATCGGTGTCTTCTTCGGAACTCCCGAAACAACCACCGGTGGTAAGGCGCTCAAGTTCTACGCCTCCATTCGCCTCGACGTCCGACGTATCGAAACTTTGAAGGATGGCCAAGATGCGGTCGGTAACCGTACTCGCGTCAAAGTCGTCAAAAATAAGATGGCCCCACCATTTAAGCAAGCAGAGTTCGACATCATCTATGGCACTGGAATCTCGCGCGAAGGTTCGCTCATTGATCTCGGTGTCGAAGTTGGCGTTGTTAAAAAGGCTGGTGCTTGGTACACCTATGGACCAGATCAGCTCGGCCAGGGTAAAGAGAATGCACGTGCATTCCTTCTCGACAACCCAGATCTTTCTAACGATATCGAGCAGCAGATCCGCGATCACTATGTTCCGGTAGCTATCGATCCAGCACTTGTTGCAGCAGTCGACGAAGCGACAGCAGAGGTTGAGTTCTAATACTGATACCTACTCCGAGGCGATGACGAGTGCCCTCTACGCACTCGCTCCTCGCGCTCGGAGTAGGGCAGAACTCCATACCCTGCTGACAAAGCGGGGCCACGACGACGCCACTGCTGAAGGCGTACTTGATTCACTTGAGCTGCAAGGTCTTCTCAACGACCTTGATTTTGCAAGGCAATGGTCAGAGTCGCGTCAGCGACAGAAGAAGTTAAGTAAGCGAATCATCCAGCAAGAGCTTCGCACTAAAGGGGTCACTCAAGAGATCATCGACGAAGTGCTCTCTGAAATTGGTGATGAGGCTGAGTATGAGATGGCCTACGCACTGGCAGAACGCAAATACCGATCGTGTTCGCATCTAGATCCTGAAGTTGTCTATCGCAGAATCTCCTCTGCCTTAGCCCGCAAAGGCTTTGGCCACCAGATGATGTCTCGGATAATGAATCAACTACGATTGGCGGATGAGCAGTTCTAAATCCGCCCCCAGCGCACCACTCATCGTTATTTGTGGTGCAACGGCAACTGGCAAAAGCGGTTTGGCAGTTGCTCTCGCTGCAAAAATTGGTGCGCAGATCATCAACGCAGATTCGATGCAGCTCTATAAGGGCATGGATATCGGCACTGCAAAGATCACTCTTCAAGAGCGCGAGGGAATTCGGCATCACCTCCTTGACCTGGTCGAAGTAAGCACTGATGTAAGTGTTGCCTGGTACCAAGAGCTAGCTCGAGTCAAAATCGATCAACTTCTTTCGCAAAATATCCCGACCATTATCGTTGGCGGTACCGGCCTTTACATCAAAGCAATCCTTGATGATCTAAATTTTCCTGATACCGATGCAAAAATTCGCGAAGTGCTGGAAGCAGAAGCGATCGCTGATGGCGGGGATGCCCTTCATGCAAGGCTAGCAATTCAAGATCCACTGGCTGCCATTGCAATCCCAAAAGAAAATATTCGCCGCGTTATTCGAGCGCTCGAAGTGATTGCGATTACCGGCCAGCCTTACACCGCGAATCTGCCAAGGGTCGACTCAACCAAGTACCCGCAGGCCAAGCAGTTCGGCTTGGTGATGGAGCGCGATCATCTCAAGGAGCGAATCGATCTACGCGTGGAAGCGATGTGGGCAGCTGGCTTTGCCGATGAAGTTGAGGCCCTGATTGACCAGGGCCTGCTTCTGGGTAAAACCGCACAGAAGGCGATTGGCTACAGCCACATTGTGGCGATGAAACACGGCTACTCCACCCAAGAAGAGGCGATTGAAGAGACGAAGCGAGCTACACGTGCCTTTGCCCGTCGCCAAGAGACTTGGTTCTCTCGCGATGAACGAATCACCTGGCTAGCACCCGCAGCACCGAAGGAGCTCCTAGCTTCGATTGCGTCTAGTATCGAAGCATGACTTTGATCGGCACCTACGGCCACGGAACCCACAATGACTTTGTGCTGCTCTTTGACGAGTCTGATCAACACGAATTAACCCCTGAGCAGGTCCGACGAATTTGCGATCGCAACACGGGAATCGGAGCCGATGGAACGATCCGCATTACCAAGCGAGACGCAAAATGGTTCATGGATTACCGAAATAGTGATGGCTCTCTCGCCGAGATGTGTGGAAACGGAATTCGAGTGATGGCTCGCTACTTGGTAGAACGAGGACATCAAGGTGAAGGAATCTTTGCCATCAATACTCGCGCAGGCATGAAATATTTGTCGGTACCTGCAGTTGAGGATATCTCGGTAAATCTGGGTGGGGTCCAAGAGATCTATGGCGAGGTCACGGTACGAGTGGGGGATCGAAGCTGGGTTGGGTATAACATCAATGCGGGCAATCCACACGCAGTGGTCTTTGTGGATGAGTTATCGGATGCTGGCAGCCTTAGTGAAGCTCCGAACGTTGAACCCGCTGATGAGTATCCAGATGGCGTCAATGTTGAATTTGTGAAGTTCCTTGAGAATGGTGAAGTTGCGATGCGCGTTCACGAACGCGGAAGTGGTGAAACGCAGAGCTGCGGCACTGGCATCTGCGCGGTTGCGCTCGCTGCAACTCTCAAGAAGAAAATGAAGTTGCCTGCACGTTGGGTGATTAATCCACCAGGTGGGCGGCTTGTCGTTGATATTGATCCGCATTCAAATGCGACGCTCACCGGACCTGCGCTGCTTCTCGCCGACCATGATCTGACGCCTTACCTGTGAATCTATGACTAGAAAAGATCAAGACCCGCTGGAGATCGATATCGATCAACTCCTTCGTGAGTCAGCACACGTTGCCGCAGAGTTTGATTCAGCCGAAAGCAGTAGCGCTGACTATCAAGAGAGCCAGCAGCAAGATCTGCAAGATCGTCAGGCACTTCGCCGGGTACATGGCCTCTCCACCGAACTGCAGGACGTCTCAGATGCCGAGTACCGCCAACTAAGACTTGAGAAAGTTGTCTTGGTTGGGGTGTGGACCGAGGGCACTGCACAAGATGCCGAAAATTCTTTGAAAGAACTTGCTGCCCTGGCAGAGACTGCTGGCTCGCAGGTCATGGACGCTCTTATTCAAAGGCGCGATCGTGCTGATCCTTCAACATTTATTGGATCTGGAAAAGTTCTGGAACTTCGAGAATCAGTTGTAGCGACTGGCGCGGATACAGTTGTCTGCGATGGCGAACTTTCACCAGCTCAACTTCGAGCCCTTGAAGCCAAAGTGAAAGTCAAAGTGATTGATCGAACTGCGCTGATCCTGGATATTTTTGCGCAGCATGCACAATCGCGAGAAGGAAAAGCGCAAGTAGAGCTAGCCCAACTTACCTACCTCTTACCAAGGCTGCGCGGTTGGGGTGACTCGCTCTCTCGCCAGGCTGGTGGAATTGGTGGCCGCGGTCCGGGTGAAACCAAGATTGAAACTGATCGACGTCGAATCAACGACAAGATGGCGAAGTTGAAAAAAGAGATTAAAGAGATGAAGGTTGCCAGAGATACAAAACGCCAAGAGCGCAATCGTTTTAGTATTCCTTCAGTTGCCATTGCTGGCTACACAAATGCCGGTAAATCATCGCTGATGAATCGTCTTACCAATGCCGGAGTTCTCGTAGAGAATGCACTCTTTGCAACACTTGACCCGACGACTCGTCAGACAAAGAGCTCTGATGGCCGAGTCTTTACACTCTCAGATACGGTCGGCTTTGTTCGCCACCTGCCTCATCATCTCGTTGAAGCTTTTAAATCAACCTTGGAAGAGGTGCAGGGTGCAGATCTCATCGTGCATGTGGTCGATGGCTCGCACCCAGATCCGATGGAGCAGATTCGCGCAGTTCGCCAAGTTATCAATGAAGTTGGTGGCGGTGATATCCAAGAGATCATCGCAGTGAATAAGGCTGATATCGCCGCCCCTGAAGTTTTAATGCAGATTCTGCGTACCGAGCCAAATAGCTATGCATTCTCCGCGCGAACTGGATTTGGCGTCGAGACACTGCTGAAGGCAATTGAAAGTTCGTTACCAAGGCCACGTGTTGAAGTTCGGGTATTGATTCCTTTCACTCGAGGCGATTTAGTCTCGGCGATTCATGAACGCGGTGAGATTATTTCGGAGGAGTATTTTGAGAATGGCACTGCAATTCACGCCAGAGTCGATGGTGGGACTGCCAATCAGTTAGAGTCATTTAATGCCTGAGTACTTCACACTTCAAGAGGAGAATCGCCAAGAAATTATTGACTACGTACTCCTCTCGGTTCGAAAAGGTGAGATCGTTGTTTTAGCTGCTGAGATTGGCTACATCTATGCATGTGATGCATTCCAACAGAGCGCGGTGAATGAGATGCATCTCATCCGCGGAGATGACGATGGTGTTGCGGCGCAAGTCTTTATCGGTGAAGCAAAGGTGCTTCCTGGAATTGCAGCAGATTATGACGAGGATGTAGCGGCGCTTACCAAAGCATTTTGGCCAGGGCTGCTTACCCTCCAGATGCGACCGCATCCTGGATTAAATTGGGATCTTGGTGACCATGGGGAATTGCCAGAATTTGCAGTGCGCGTTCCAAGTCGGCCATTCTTGCTAGAACTTCTCAAAGTGACTGGTCCGCTTGCAGTTTCAAGCGCCGCTATTTCTGGGCGCCCGCCAACGAACGATATAAATTTTGTTCCGGCAATGGCTACTGATATCGGTGCATATGTTGATGAAGGCCCACTTGCTAGCGCCCTGCCGTCCACCATCGTTCGGCGCAGCATTATCGGCGTGACAGGTGGGCTCGAAGTGGCTCGAGAGGGAGCAATCTCACTTGCCGAGCTTCAAGCCGCGTTGCCATCCATCCTGCCAAGAGCCGAATAGCCTTGTTAGGGTAGGACCATGAGCGAAACCTTCTTTGGCCCCGATTTCAACGCCCTGCAAAATCAGGATCCGGATATCGCAGCACTATTGCTGACCGAACTCGATCGCCAGCGTAACAATCTTCAATTAATCGCCTCAGAGAATTTCACATCGCCAGCCATCCTTGCAGCGCTCGGTTCAACGCTCTCGAATAAGTACGCCGAGGGATATCCCGGCAAACGCTATTACGGGGGCTGCGAAGAGGTTGATCAGGTCGAAACGATCGGCATCGAAAGAGCTAAAGCGCTCTTTGGCGCAGAGCACGCAAACCTGCAGCCTCATTCGGGTGCGAGTGCAAATGTCGCCGTCTACAAGGCTTTCACAAACCCAGGGGATACTGTACTGGCGATGTCCTTGCCACATGGTGGGCACTTGACCCACGGAGCAAAGGTTAACTTTTCAGGCAAGTGGTACAACATTGTTTCGTATGGTGTTCGCGCAGATAACGAACTGATTGATTACGACGAACTTCGAGATCTAGCCATCGCGAACAAACCAAAGATGATCTGCAGCGGAGCAACTGCATACCCAAGTTTGATTGACTTTGAAAAAGTCCGTGCTATTTGTGATGAAGTCGGCGCAATCATGTGGGTAGATGCAGCCCACTTCATTGGACTCGTAGCCGGCAAGGCGATCCCATCACCAGTTCCTTACGCAGATGTGGTCTCCTTTACGACACATAAAGTTTTACGGGGACCTCGTGGTGGAATGATTCTTTCGAAGGCAGAGCATGCGGCGGCACTTGATAAGGCGATCTTCCCCGGAATGCAGGGCGGCCCCATCATGAGCGCAGTCGCCGGTAAAGCGATCGCACTGAAAGAGTGTGCAACACCGGCTTATCAAAAGTATGCAGCAGATGTGATTGTTAATGCGAAGGCGTTGGCATCACATCTTGAGAGTGAAGGAATGCGACCAGTTTCCGGTGGCACCCAGACGCACCTCGCTCTGATGGATCTACGCGCCACCGGAATCAATGGCAAGGTTGCAGATGAGCGCTGCGGAGCGTCTGGAATTACCCTCAACAAAAATTCAATTCCGTTTGATCCAGAGCCGGCAGCAGTCACTTCCGGGATCCGCGTAGGAACCGCAGCTACCACGACTCAAGGTATGGGGGTGGGGGAGATGAAAGAGATTGCTTCGCTGATTTCGCGAGCAATAAGAGATGGTGGCGATGAACGAAAAGCGGCAGAGATCCGCGCTGATGTACATGCTCTTACCGCAAAATTCCCAGTTTATCCTCGTATCTGATGCTGCAAGAGTAAGAGCTCTTCACCCATGCGCGAATACTTACTAACCGCCACACTAGCTGCGACGCTCTGTTTTCTCTTAACCCCATTGATCAGAACTGTTGCAATGCAGAGCGGTGCTTACATGGGAATTCGCGATCGTGACTTGCATACAAAGATTACGCCTAGATGGGGCGGCGTTGCCATGTGGTGCGCAATGTCGCTCACGTTATTGGTAGCAAGTCATCTACCTTTAGTGGGTCAATCTTTTGGCCGGGAGGCTCGAGGAATTTTCCTTGCCGGAACTTTTATCATGTTGCTTGGGATGATTGATGATCGATTTGATTTAGATGCACTCACTAAATTTGCTGGACAGGCACTTGCTGCAGGAATCCTACTTCTTCATGGCGTTCAAATTCTCTGGCTACCAATCAATGGCATTCTCACTCTGCCAGCCAATATTGGTCAACTGCTGACCGTTATCTTTGTGATGGTGGTTATCAACGCAGTTAATTTTGTGGATGGTTTAGATGGTCTGGCTACTGGGATTGTGGCGATTTGTGCATCTGCATTCTTCAGCTTCTCCTATGTACTAGCGGTAGTGAATGGCTTTAACAGAGCAGGTGCGCCATCACTGATCACTGCGGTGCTGATTGGAATTTGTATCGGCTTTCTTCCTCACAACTATCATCCAGCGAAGATCTTCATGGGTGATTCTGGCGCGATGCTGCTAGGCCTACTTCTAGCAGCCTCGGCGATCACGCTCACTGGTCAGATTGATGTCAACGCGATCTCTGATTCCTCTTCTAGATCTGCGCTACTCCCGCTATTTCTGCCCTTCACAATCTTGGCGATTCCGTTGATTGACTTGATCATGGCGGTGATCAGACGTCTTGGCGCCGGCACCTCTCCATTTGCATCAGATCGTAAGCATCTTCATCATCGACTATTAGATTTAGGAATTTCGCACCGGCGAACTACGGTCATTCTCTATTTATGGAGTGCAATGTTCGCTTTCCCAACAATTATTGCTGCCTTCCAACCAATGTGGGTGGCTCTTACCGCTTCACTTTCAATTGCATTGCTCTCGATATTTCTGATCATTCGTGGTAGATCCGATAGCTCTGAAAAATTAGATGTGAGAGACTCAGCTCATGTCTAACGATGGCTCAGATAAAAATAAGAAAAATAAGAGAAGGGCCGAGCGCACTGCTGAAGAGTCAATGGCTCGCGGTGCGGTCCTGCCTGCCACGGTCGTTGCCCTGGTCTCGCTCGCACTCTCTACCATTATGCGCCACAAACCTGGTTTTCTGGGGGCTGTATTGGCCAGCGCTATCGTGATCATCTTCTTCTCGGTGCATTTACTCGTGAGCGCCATTGCCAGAAATCTCGATCCGATCACCACTATGGCTCTGGCGATGTTCTCCTATTTTGCAAAAGTCGCGTTGATAGGCGCCTTTTTGATAGTCGTGACAAAGGTCAGCTCTCCCGCTTCGGTGAGCCGACCCTCTTTCGCGTTGAGCGCGCTGGCGATCACGGGTGCTTGGCTAGCCGGTGAAATTCGTGCATTTTTGAAGCTCCGCCTGGCGCTACCATTGCCGCATGGCAGGTAGTAACGAAGAAGGCGCCCTCTGGTCGATTTTTGGCTATCTCGTTTCTGGGCTCTTGGTTTGGGGCGGAATCGGCTTTGGGCTAGATCACTGGCTTAACCCGACCCACCATTGGTTCGCGCTGGGCGGCTTTCTGCTTGGAATGGGCTCTTCGATCTATTTAGTCTGGCTCCGTTTCGGCCGCCAGTAGTTTTTCATCTGATGTATCTACCCAGCTCAAAAGTTGCCAAATTCATCAGTAATTAAGGCTCTCTTCAAGCGCTGAGGGTTTTCTTTCCCTTAGCTCTTCCAATAGGGTTACGCCGTCTTCACAGTGGTTTTACCCCTTCCGCAAGCAGAGAAAGGTTGTGATTGTGTCAGTTCCGGGCCCCGGTTTCGTCCCGCCAAGCACCAATGACTTCAACCTCCCTCCTGTATTTGGAAACAGCCTCTATACAACAAAGCCAATCCTGCTGGTACTTCTCTCAGTCGTCTTGATCTCGGTCTTCTTTATTCTCTCAGCCCGTAAAGCAGCGGTTGTGCCAGGAAAGCTGCAATTTGCAGGCGAGTCAATTTATGCCTTTGTCCGTAAAGATTTAGCAGAAGAGATCATCGGTAATGGTTTCCTAAAATTTGTTCCCTTTTTATTTACACTCTTTGTCTTTGTTCTCACAAACAATATTTTTGGAATTATTCCCTTCTTGCAATTCCCAGCAATGTCTCATGTAGCTTTTCCATACGTCTTGGCGATCTTCACCTTCGTAATTTTCCACGCCGTTGGAATCAAAAAGCACGGTCTCGGTTCATACCTCAAAGCAATCGCCTTCATGCCAGGAGTTCCGAAAGCGGTTTACGTTCTGCTGACTCCAATTGAAGTAGCAACATTCTTCTTGGTTCGGCCGCTTACGCTCTCACTGCGTCTCTTTGCAAATATGTTCGCTGGTCACCTCTTATTATTGGTCTTCATCGGTGGCGGGGATTACATGCTGCATGACTCTCACCTACTCTTAAAGGTTCTCTCACCATTCTCCTTTAGCTTCGGCATCGTCATGACCTTCTTCGAGTTTATGGTGCAATGCCTACAGGCTTACATCATTACCCTTCTGACCGCCCTTTACATCGCCGGAGCACTCGCCGACGAGCACTAGTTTTAAGAGTTCCAACAGCTTAAAAGAGCTCTCTGAACATTTCAGAGAGTTAACAACGAACGAAAGGCAACAAAGATGAAAGGCACACTCAACCTGGTCGGTTATGGCCTATCTGCAATCGGACCTGCAATCGCAACTGGTTTGATCTTCGCTGCGTACATCAACGGCGTAGCTCGTCAACCTGAGGCACGTTCAGTCCTGCAGCCAATCGCATTCCTCGGCTTTGCACTTGCAGAAGCTTTGGCGCTCTTTGGCCTAGTTCTCGCATTCGTCCTCTAATTAGCTCTCTGATTTAGAACGGATTAACCAGATTATGAATACCCACGTAGTAGTCGAAGCTGCTCAGAGTCCGCTGATCCCAAAGACAGCAGAGCTGATTGTCGGACTCATCGCCTTCGCACTTCTCTTCCTCGTCCTGCGCAAGTTCGTCACGCCGATGTTTGAAAAAGCATTTGCCGCCCGTACCGAAGCAATTCAGGGTGGAATCGAAAAGGCAGAACGAGCGCAGCGCGAAGCATCAGCGGCACTTGAGAATTACACCTCACAATTAGCTGATGCCCGTGGTGAAGCTCAACAGATTCGCGAAGAAGCTCGCGTACAAGGCGCAGCGATTATTGAAGATTTGAGAGCGAAAGCCCAAGAAGAGGCAGCCCGCATTACTGCGGCAGCACATGGTTCAATCGAAGCCGAACGCCAGAATGCAATCTCCTCACTTCGTGCAGAAGTCGGAACTCTCGCAGTTGATCTCGCATCAAAGATCGTTGGTGAAGCTCTTGATGACCAGGTTCGTCAATCTCGAATTGTCGATCGCTTCTTAGAAGATCTGCAAGCAGGGGAGAAGAGTAAGTAACCATGATCGTTCTCGGGGGTAGCAGTCGTCAATCACTGGTAGCGCTTCGTGCTGCTCTTGATGAGCAACTCAACGGTGCTTCTTCCTCAGATTGCACTGCCATCTCTGCCGATCTTCTCAAGGCGCTTCAAGCACTTGCATCATCAGTCGCCCTTCGCCGCGCGATCACTGATCCGTCACGTGATCACGCCTCAAAGAGCGCGCTGATATCTGATCTCTTTGCCGATCAACTCGCTAAAAAGTCAGTTGCAATTTTGATTGCTGCTGCAAGCCTGCGTTGGTCTACATCTGGTGAATTCGCTGATGCAATTGAACAAGTAGCAGTCGAGACTGAAGCTACCGCCGCTAATGCAGATAATTCACTTGACCGGGTAGAAGAAGAGATCTTTGCCTTTGGACGCCTACTTGTTTTAGAGAATGAACTGAGGTTAGTTCTCAATAATCGCGCAGTAGACGTCGCTGCAAAGAAGACACTGGTGAATGAGCTATTGCAGAGCAAGGCGAGCCATTCAACCCTTCGCTTGCTCCAAGCTTTGGTAGGCGGGCTTCGTGGTCGAAGCATTGACGCTGCGCTTGCGGCTTACGCTCATGCAGTATCTGCCAAGCGAAACCGCTTGGTTGCGATCGTCCGTTCCAGATCTGTGCTCACTTCAGCCCAAGTTGAAAAGCTAGTCGCCACGCTCTCAAAGCAGGTTGGCCAGCCAGTACATGCAAATGTTGAGATTGATGCATCTGTCATAGGAGGCGTCGAAGTTCGTTTTGGTGATTACATCATCGATGGCACAGTCAGTAATCGTCTAGCAGAAGCGAGCAGAGCGCTCGCAGTTTAAGTTTCAATCTCCACCAAGAGGAGATTGATTTAGGTATGAAGGAGAAAAAGATGGCGGAGTTAACAATCCGGCCCGAAGAGATTCGTGATGCACTGGCGAAGCATGTTGCTTCCTACAACCCAGGCGCTGCAGCCCGTGATGAAATTGGTACCGTCACACAGGCCGGCGATGGCATTGCGCGCGTCGAAGGCCTGCCTTCAACAATGACCAATGAGCTTTTGAAGTTTGAGAACGGAACGTT
>CBFHTP010000001.1:69079-131202 GCA_965658705.1 Candidatus Nanopelagicaceae bacterium | reverse complement strand
CTTGTGGCCCGTGGCCAAAACCCACTTCGCTTGACTCGCTAGTCTCACTAGTCTCACTAGTCTCACTAGTCTCACCTTAGTGACAGGTAGTCTCAGCTAGTTTTATCGGGACACGCCGCGCCCCAATTAGGTTATCCGCTTCTTATAGGACACTATCCGCCCTGTAGGAAGATACTTTTTATTGCCTGAAGGAGGTGCTTGATATGGCTACCGATTACGACACCCCGAGAAAAACGGATGAAGAACTCCACGAGGAATCTCTCGAAGAACTCAAAGCGCGTCGATCAGATGCTCAATCCGGTCAGGTAGATGTTGATGAAGAAGAGGCAGCCGAATCTCTCGAGCTACCAGGCGCCGATTTATCTGGTGAAGAGTTGGCGGTTCGGGTTGTTCCCAAGCAAGATGATGAATTCACCTGTTCGCGTTGTTTCCTCGTTCACCACGCCTCACAACTTGCCCCTCAACTGAAGAGTGTCTCTGGCGGTTCAGCGGTCTGTAAGGATTGCAGCTAACTTCTCGGCCCTTTTTACGCTAACAAGCCAGTAAGGCGTTGGATCCTTCGGATCATCAATCGAAATTTTTACCCCGCGCTTTACCCAGAATCGAAGCGCTAAAAATGCGTCAGGATTCATCTCTGGCCCACGAAGAGCCCGCATCTCATCTGCCTTCAGTGGGGCTGCTACGGAAATAAAATTTATTTCAACTTTTGCTTTGCCTACATGTAGCCACTCAGAGTCTGCAGAAATATCAAGTGGAGTCAAGATCGCTGCAAAAAGGATCCCGACAAATAAGAGAACTAAAATGATAAGTGCCGGACGATCGCCGATTGCCACTTGAACGGCCACGGCGAGGGAGCCTCCTAAAAAGAGAGCAAAGGACCACAGCCAGATTGGCCACCGATCTCGTGCGTGAAATATCACGAAGAGAACTTAGCGCAGATAGGCTGGGGGAGTGAGCAGAGTTCCGAGCACGATTGCGCCCGAAGGCGCCAGCGTCCCCGACCGACATCCAAAAGCACCACCATCAGGAACGAGAATCCCATCCCACTTCGGACATTGTTTTGGCTGTGGTGAGTTACACCCCACCGGACTGCATCTGATTGCGCATGTCGGGGAAGGGCAAGATCTCACAGCCGTTTTCACAGTGTCAGAGAATCACCAAGGAGCACCTGGCTTGGCGCACGGTGGATTACTTTCCCTCGCCTTCGATGAAGCGCTTGGAAAATTAATGTGGCTCATCCGCTCACCGGCAGTCACTGCCAGGCTTGAGACAGATTTTTTGATGCCGGTGCCGATTGGAACGCAGCTGCATATTCGAGCTTGGATTTCTGGACAAGTAAATCGCAAGGTCTACGTCGCCGCAGAAGGTCACATCGGCTCACTTGAGGGCCCGGTCGCAGTTAAGTCATCGGCGCTATTTATCATTGTTCCGATGTCCCATTTTTTGGAGAAAGCGCCAAAGGCCTATCTCGATCACGTAACTGCGCACCCAGAACTTCTTGCATTTGTTGACCCTGATTTTGAGATCAATCCGTGAGCGTTCAAGTCTTGATCAAACGGTTGGACCCGGATCTACCATTGCCGCAGTACGCAAAAGCTGGTGATGCCGGGGCGGATCTTCTCTCAAGAATTGATTTCACCTTGCCGCCGGGAGAGCGCGCCTTAGTACCTACGGGCATAGCGATCGCGCTACCGCCTGGGTTTGCTGCATTCGTTCACCCACGGTCGGGATTGGCAGTGAGATACGGTGTATCGATGGTGAATACTCCCGGAACTGTTGATGCCGCATACCGAGGCGAACTCCACGTTATCATGATCAATCATGATCTTCGCGAGAATATTTCATTTAAACGTGGTGATCGAATCGCTCAGATTGTGATTCAACGAGTTGAGAGTGCAGAGTTTGTAGAAGTTGATCACCTACCCGGCACTGATAGAGGTAGTGGCGGCTTCGGGTCAACAGGGCAGAGTTCATGAGCGGATCACATCAGCCTGGAGAAGCTGGCGAGGCCGAAGATAAAGCGAAGATTTTGGCAGCCCTTGGTGGCGCTAAGGGCCTCATTGATAGTGGCCTTCCCTCAATTCTCTTTTTGATTGTTTTCAATCTGACACATCATCTGCATCCAGCTCTCTATGCCTCCATTGCGCTCTCTATTGCCATCACGCTAATCCGACTAAGCCGGCGAGAAACACTGCAATACGCAGTGTCAGGGCTTGCTGGAATCGCAATCTGCGCGCTCTTTGCGGGTCGCTCCGGAAAGGCATCTGCCTTTTATCTTCCGAGCATCTATAAAAATATTGGTTTCTTCGTACTTTATGCAGGTGCAAATCTGCTGAGATTTCCAATACTTGGGCTAGTCCTTGGTCCAGTACTCGGGGAAAATCTAGCCTGGCGTAAGAACGCCGCTAGGGCGAAGGCCTATTCACGAGCAGGTTGGTTGTGGGCTGGGATGTTCGCTCTTCGAGTCGCGATTCAGTATCCACTCTATCGAGCAAATAAATTAAACGCCCTTGGTGTTGCTAACTTCTTCTTGGGATATCCGCTCTATCTTGCACTCGTTTGGTCTACTTGGCAGATCATCAAAAAAGTGCCGACTGCTAAGCCCCCAGTAGACAATCCTTAAGCTGCGCTTCGGCGGCTGATGTCGCAACAAAAATTAATTCATCGCCACTGCCAAAAGTGAGGTGCTCATCTGGCGCGATGACACGACCATCACGCACCACTGCCGCTAGCGATGAATTATCTGGGAATTCAATTTCACCGACGGTCTGGCCACATGCCTTTGCGTTATCTGGCAGCGTAATCTCAACGAGATTGGCATCGCCTCTACGCAGTGAGAAGAGGCGAACGACGTCCCCGACACTCACTGCTTCTTCAACGAGCGCACTGATGATGCGAGGGGTTGATACAGCAACATCGACACCCCACGATGCATCAAACATCCATTCGTTCTTCGGGTGATTGACCCGGGCTACAACACGAGGCACGCCATATTCGGTCTTAGCAAGCAGTGAAGCCACGAGATTAACTTTGTCATCTCCGGTGGCGGCAACTAAGACCTGACACTTAGCAAGTTGGGCATTATCAAGTGAAGCTATTTCGCAGGCATCGGCCAAGAGCCACTCAGCATTAGGCACACTCTCCATTTTGAGCGCTTTAGGATCTCGATCGATCAGAAGTACTTGATGACCATTGCCCAAGAGTTCACGCGCAATAGCTCTACCAACATTTCCTGCGCCGGCGATTGCAATACGCATTAGTTGCCTTCCGGAGATTGTGCGAGGAGTAGGTCAGTTTCTGCTAAATCCTTCTCGGCGACCATCACGTGCACGATATCGCCCTCTTGTAAAACGGTATGCTGATCAGGAATCAAGCCTTCTCCTAGCCTTGTGACAAAGGCTATTCGTGCCAAGGTAACGGTTTCAATAAGGGCCGCCGGTTTACCAAACCAATCTTTATGGAGTGCGACCTCGCAGAGTTGTACTAGTCCACTTGCATCACGCCATTCAGAGCGGGACCCGTCAGGGACTAATCGGCGCATGATCTGGTCCGTTGTCCAAAGTACAGTGGCTACTGTTGGAATTCCTAGTCGTTGATATATTTCGGCCCGACCAGAGTCATAGATGCGTGCAACGACATTTGGCACGCTAAAAGTTTCGCGAGCTACTCGGGCAGCAAGAATATTTGAGTTATCACCATTTGAAACTGCAGCAAAGGCACTTGCCTGTTCGATCCCTGCTTCTAGCAGAGTATCTCGATCAAATCCCACTCCAGCAACAGTTCGCCCGACGAAATCAGGACCGAGACGTCGGAATGATTCCCGGTTTTGATCAATCACGGCGACAGTATGTCCGGCCTGCTCTAGCTCTAGAGCTAAGCCGGAGCCAACTCGACCGCACCCCATGATGACTACATGCACGTGCGAACAGTACCGCGTTCTACGCCTAAGGTTGGCTTATGGAGCAAACCCGAGAATCGTTGGCAGTCGGCGATCAAGTTGAGGTAGAGATCATTGCTGCCGCCCATGGCGGACATTTCATTGCCCGTCATCGTGGACAGGTGCTCTTTGTCCGTCATGGAATTCCGGGAGAGAAAGTAAGGGTTGAGGTGACGTCAGTTCTCTCTAAAGTTACGCGTGCCGATGTCATCGAAGTTCTCTCGGCTTCACCCCACCGAGTTGAAGCCCCTTGCGAGTTCGCTCATCCTGGTGGATGCGGTGGCTGCGATTTTCAACACATCACTCTGGCTTATCAATTAGAAGTAAAGGCGAGCCTAATAAGAGAGCAGTTCAGTCGCATTGGCAAGATTGATCTTGATGAGCTCGCAATTCCGGTTGTAGTAAGCAGTGCTGGTGATGATGCGGGCCTTAATTGGCGAACTCGAATGGACTTTGCCATCTCACCAGAAGGTCGTATCGGCTTCTACAAATCTCGCAGCAACGAAGTCCAAGAGATTGATGACTGTTTAATCGCCGTGGATGAGATGGGCGTTTCGAGCCTGGCAGCAAAGAGATGGAATGGTGATGCTCGAATCGAGGTTGCTACTTCTAGTACTGGTCAGACAAATATTACAAGAGGTGGACGAAGTCTTTCTGGGCCCACGCAATTACACGAAGAGGTAAATGGTTTTTCTTACACAATCTCACCACTCTCCTTCTGGCAAGCCCATAAGAGCGCGCCATCGATATTGGTGACGCGTGCGTTAGAGCTACTTGGCGCAACGGTTGGTGACACGGTTTGCGATCTCTATGCCGGAGTTGGTCTTTTCACGGCAGCGATTGCACAGGTGGTGGGGCCAACCGGGAAAGTGCACTTCATCGAATCAGATCGCAGAGCCATTTCTGATGCAACTAAAATTTTCAAGGGCAGAGCAAATGTGGCAATTCATCCAGGAACTGTTGAGCAGAACTTAGCCAAAATTGTGAGCACAGATCTCGTGCTCCTAGATCCTCCCCGAACCGGTGCCGATGAGCTCGTGATTCTTGGACTCCTGAAACTCTCACCCCGAACGATTGTTTACGTTTCCTGTGACCCCGCTTCACTTGCCAGGGATGCGAAATTGCTCACAGAGGGCGGATATTCGCTCGACTCGGTTGACGGTTTTGACCTATTTCCGATGACCGCACATGTCGAAACGATGGTGAAATTTAGTCGGGGCTAAATGCTAGATAGGATAGATAGGATTAGGGCATGAGCAAGAACTCTTTTGATACAAAAAAGCCGTTGGTCGTTGCTGGAACCGAATATCAAATCTTTGATATTTCTGCGCTTGAAGGCGCTACCGATCTTCCCTATAGCCTCAAGGTACTCTTAGAAAACTTGCTTCGAACCGAAGATGGCGCGAACATCACTGCTGAGCAGATTCGCGCCCTAGCCAATTGGAATCCTGCTGCAGAGCCTGATACCGAAATTCAGTTCACCCCTGCAAGAGTCATCATGCAGGATTTCACTGGAGTGCCATGCATCGTGGATCTTGCGACGATGCGTGAAGCGATCGCTGAACTCGGTGGGGATCCCACAAAAGTTAACCCGCTCGCACCAGCAGAATTAGTTATCGATCACTCGGTAATCGCTGATACCTTTGGAACCGCTACTTCCTTTGAAGAGAACACCGACATCGAGTACACGCGCAATCAAGAACGCTATCGCTTCTTGCGTTGGGGTCAGTCCGCCTTTGATGAATTTAAAGTCGTTCCACCTGGAACCGGAATCGTTCACCAGGTTAATATTGAATTCTTAGCCCGAACCATCATGGTTCGAGAAGTTGATGGCGAGCTTCGTGCATACCCAGATACCGTCGTCGGAACTGATTCGCACACAACGATGGTCAATGGCCTTGGGGTATTGGGCTGGGGAGTCGGCGGAATTGAAGCTGAGGCTGCGCTACTTGGCCAACCAGTGTCGATGTTAATTCCACGGGTCGTAGGGTTCAAACTCAATGGCGACCTTCCAATCGGAACCACTGCTACTGATTTAGTTTTGACGATTACCCAGACTCTTCGCAATCACGGCGTGGTCGGAAAGTTTGTTGAGTTTTACGGTCCAGGAGTTGCCGCTCTTTCAATGGCCACCCGAACCGCAATCGGCAACATGGCGCCAGAGTATGGATCCACCTGCGCGATCTTCCCGATTGATGACGAAACGCTGAAGTACTTGGCTCTCACCGGACGCGGCGTTGAACAGATTGAACTGGTTGAAAAGTATGCAAAGGCCACTGGTCTTTGGCACAACCCATCGGTCGCACCCAGGTTCTCAGAGTATGTCGAGATGAATCTTGCCGACATCGTGCCATCCATTTCTGGACCAAAGCGTCCGCAGGATCGAATCTCGCTCAGTGACGCAAAGCGCGCCTTCGAGAAGATCTTGCCCTCCTACCTGACCGAAAAAAGTACAGCCAGCTCTTCGTTGAAGAATGGTTCAGTTGTCATTGCTTCGATTACATCATGTACCAATACATCAAACCCATCAGTCATGATCGGCGCTGCGCTGCTCGCTAAAAAGGCCGTTGAAAGAGGGATGAAATCAAAGCCTTGGGTGAAGACCTCGCTCGCACCAGGTTCTAAGGTTGTCACAAATTACTTTGATAAATCAGGCCTTACGCCGTATCTCGAAGAGCTCGGCTTCAATCTTGTTGGTTATGGCTGCGTCACATGTATCGGAAACTCTGGCCCGCTTCCAATCCAGATCAGCAAAGAGATCAGCGATAATGATCTGGCTGTAACCGCTGTACTTTCGGGCAATCGAAACTTTGAAGGCCGTATCAGCCCTGATGTGAAGATGAACTACCTAGCATCGCCACCACTTGTTGTTGCATATGCTCTGACCGGAACGATGGATCACGATTTCGAGAATGAGCCCATTGGGCAGGACCAGGCGGGTAGCAACGTCTTCTTGCGAGATATCTGGCCAAGCGCGGAAGAGATCGCGCAAGTTGTGGATTCAGTCATTTCGGCAGATATGTTTAAGAAGGATTACTCGACTGTCTTTGATGGCGATCATCGCTGGAAATCTCTCGCTACACCAGAGGGCAAAGTTTTTGAGTGGGATCCACATTCTACTTATGTTCGCAAACCGCCATACTTTGAAGGTATGCCGCGAGAGCCTCACCCGGTTCAAGATATTTCAGGTGCTAGGGTGCTCGCTCTTCTTGGTGACTCGATCACGACAGATCACATTTCACCTGCCGGAAATATCAAGGCTGATTCACCAGCAGGTGCCTATCTGACCGAACATGGAATTGAGCGAGTGAATTTCAATTCGTATGGTTCTCGCCGTGGAAATCACGAAGTGATGATCCGCGGAACCTTTGCCAATATTCGATTGAAGAATCTGCTCCTTAATGAAGTTTCAGGCGGCTTTACTCGCAATTTCTTAGCCGATGGCGAGCAAACAACAATCTATGAGGCGTCAATGGCTTACCAAGCTGCCAAGATTCCTCTCGTTATTCTGGCAGGTAAAGAGTATGGCTCGGGCTCCTCTCGAGATTGGGCGGCAAAGGGAACTGCGCTGCTCGGAGTTAAAGCGGTTATCGCGGAATCATTTGAGCGAATCCACCGTTCAAACTTGATCGGCATGGGCGTTCTACCTCTTCAATTCTTACCGGGAGATAGCGCTTCGGCTTTGGGGCTGAACGGCGAAGAGAGCTTCACGATTACAGGTGTCACTGAGTTAAACGCCGGCACAACGCCAAAGCGAGTCGCAGTCATAGCTGGCGACTGTTCATTCGAAGTTTTGGTGCGCATTGACACACCTGGTGAGGCTGATTACTTCCGTCACGGTGGAATCATGCAGTACGTGCTGCGTTCCCTGCTTAAGTAGCCGTAGAATTGCCCGATGCGCGAGATAACTTCACCAGCTGACCTGCAAGGGCTGCGCTTTGACGAGTTAGATGTACTTGCCGCCGAAATTCGGAGCTTTCTGATTGAGAAGGTCTCGAAAACTGGGGGACACCTTGGTCCAAACCTGGGCGTTGTCGAATTATCCATGGCAGCGCATAGGGTCTTTGAGTCGCCCAAGGATGTCATCCTCTTTGATACTGGACATCAGAGCTATGTTCACAAAATTCTTACTGGTCGCGGCGCAAGCTTTGATCAACTTCGTCAGCGAGATGGATTAGCCGGTTACCCAAGTCGCTCCGAAAGTGTTCATGACGTCATTGAGAACTCACATGCATCAACTGCACTGTCCTGGGCAGATGGAATCGCTGAAGGTTTTTCTCTCACTGGTCAGAACGATCGCACTGTGGTCGCGATCGTGGGAGATGGTGCGCTCACCGGCGGAATGTCCTGGGAGGCTCTCAATAATATTGCAGCACGTAAGAATTTACCGCTGGTTATTATCATCAACGACAACGAGCGCTCGTACTCGCCAACGATTGGTGGAATCTCTACCTATCTTTCGACGCTTCGTACAACGAGTGGCTACGAAAACTTCCTTACGTGGGGTAAAACCGTGTTGCAGCGAACACCTGTTGTTGGCACACCGATCTATGACACGCTACACGGTGTAAAGAAGGGCATCAAAGACGTTATCGCGCCGCAAGGAATGTTTGAAGATTTGGGCCTCAAATATTTTGGTCCAGTAGATGGACACAATATTGCAGCGCTAGAGAGCGCTTTTAAGATTGCTAAGGATTACGGGTCACCAGTCTTGGTCCACGTCATAACCGAAAAGGGGCGTGGGCACGCGCCGGCGCTAGAAGATGAGGCAGAGAAGTTCCATGCTGTGGGAATTGTTGATCCACAAACAGGAGAGCCTGTTAACAAGTTAGCTGTTTCGTGGACCTCAGTCTTCGCCGAAGAGCTTCTTGCACAAGGGCGAAAGCGGCCTGATATCGTGGCAATTACCGCTGCCATGCTTGGACCAACTGGCCTAGATAGATTTCAAGCAGAATTTCCATCGCGCACCTTCGATGTAGGAATTGCGGAACAGCATGCAGTCACGTCGGCCGCTGGAATGGCGTTTGCTGGTCTGCATCCAGTTGTCGCTGTTTACTCAACATTTCTTAATCGTGCTTTTGATCAGCTCTTATTGGATGCGGCGCTTCATAAGGCAGGAATTACGCTGGTCTTAGATCGCGCTGGCGTAACCGGTGATGACGGCCCATCACACAACGGGATTTGGGACTTGGCGCTCACTGGCATCGTTCCGACTCTTCATGTTGCTGCCCCTCGCGATGGCTCACGTTTGCAAGAGACACTTCGCGAATCCCTAGATATTAAAGATGCGCCTTCTCTGATTCGCTTCCCGAAGGGCGCAGTAGCGGCTGATATTCCAGCTTTTGAACGTCGCGACGGAATAGACGTCCTATATCGCGGTGAGAGCGCCGACGTTTTACTCATCAGCATTGGAGCCCTTGCTCACATTGCGGTCGAGTCAGCTGCGCAGGCTTATCGCGAGGGAGTCGGTGTCACGGTTATCGATCCACGTTGGGTTAAGCCGCTGCCAGAATCCTTGGTGACAATGGCGCAACGTTATAAGAGCGTGGTTGTCCTTGAAGATGGCATCAAGCATGCGGGTATTGCGAGCACTATCTCAGAGCTCTTCCGTGAGCATGATCTAGCAATCCCACTGCACAGCATCGGGGTGCCACTTGAATTCTTCAAACATTCAAAGCGCGCCGAAATTCTCACCGATCTAGGAATTACCGTTCAGAAGATCACTCGCGATCTTGTTGGATGGAGCGCTAGCGCAGTGATGCAACTCCCGGCGGATGAAAGCGTTCGTGATTCGCAGAATCACTGATTCCCTCTCGATCTAAGTACGGCAAGATTCCGCCCAGGTGCAATGGCCAACCGCAGCCAAGCAACATGCATAAATCAATTTCGGCCGGGGTTGCAACTACTCCTTCATCGAGCATCATCTTTGCCTCTTGCGCTAACGCGCGAAGCGCTCTGCTGCGAACTTGCTCAGATGTTGAGGGCTGATTGCCAGCCTTGATCAGGGCCGTGGCTTCGGGATTTGCAATCTGCTTTCCGGCTGAATCTTTGATGTAGAACGAGCGGATACCCTTCTCTACAAATGAAGCCATGGTAGGCGAGACGCGATAGCGCTCACCTAGATTTTGATTCAACGTCTCAGAGACGTGAAGTGCAACACCGGGACCAACGAGACCCAACAATTCCAGGGATGTCATAGGTAGGCCGAGTGGTTTCATTGCACTATCGGCAATTTCAGGTGGCGTGCCTTCATCGATTGCATCAGTGATCTCGCCCATAAATCTGGTTAAGAGACGATTTACAACAAAGGCTGGAGAATCCTTCACGATCACCATTGTCTTCTTTAATTCTTTTCCAACTGCCACCGCGGTTGCAGTGGTCTCATCATTTGTATTTTGAGTACGAGCGATTTCAAGGAGTGGCATCACGGCAACTGGATTGAAGAAGTGGAAGCCAACGACTCGTTCTGGATGAGCTAGGCCTTGCGACATTTTTGCAACGGAGAGAGATGAAGTATTGGTCGCGAGTATGCACTCTGGCGAGATATGTTTTTCAAGCTCTTTGAAGAGCTCTTGCTTAAGGCTCAGCTCTTCAAATATTGCTTCGATAATAAAGTCACAGCCTGCGTACGCTGCTTTTTCAACAGAGCCAGTAACAAGCAGGGAGAGGCGTCCGGCAGTCTCGGCGCTCATACGTTTCTTCTCAACGAGTTTTGTGAGTTCATCTTTCATATACGACAACCCTTTATCAACCCGTGCTTGATCCAAGTCAGTGATCACAACGGGCACCTTAAGATTTCGCAAAATAATGAGAGCAAGTTGTGAAGCCATTAGACCAGCGCCTACGACTCCGACCTTGGTTACCTTTCGGGCAAGGGCAGCCTTAGGTGCACCTTCCACCTTTTTGCGCTTCTTTTGAATCAGATTAAAGGAGTAAAGCGAGGCACGAAGTGAATCGCTCATCGTTAAGTTCGCAAGAGTCTCATCTTCTGCATCGAAGCCTTCACCGCGGGTATTAGTTCGAGATTTAACAATGAGTTCTAGCGCCTTAATTGGTGAGGCAATCTCTGCGCCGCCGTACTTTTTTGCCATTGCGGCAGATCCAGTGGCGATCGCCTTTTCCCAGGCTGCATCATCACTTGAGTGATCAACTCGCCGAATACTCTTTTTACCAGAGAGCACATCGGCTGCGAATTGCACTGAGTGCTCTAGAAAATCTGATGGTGCATAAACCTGATCTACGACACCGAGTGAGAGCGCTTCTTTTGCCTTTAGCATCGTGTTGTTATTGAGTGCATTGACCATGATGACCTGGACTGCATTTTCTGGGCCGACAAGTTTTGGCAAGATTGTTGCCCCGCCCCAACCCGGCACGAGTCCGAGGAATACTTCTGGCAGACCAACGAGTGCCCCGGCCGAGAGTGTGCGGTAATCGCAGTGCAATCCGATTTCTAAACCGCCGCCGAGCGCTAAGCCATTGATAAAGGCGAAGGAGGGAAGTGAACTCTCGTTGAATCGACGGAAGACGTCATGCCCAAGCTTTCCGATTGCGAGAGCTTGGCTTTTTTCGGTTAAGAATGCCAGACCCGAAAGATCAGCTCCTGCTGCAAAGATAAATGGTTTGCCAGTAACTGCAATTGCGCAAGCGCCGCTTGCTTCGGCAGCAGTAATTGCAGCATCTAGCGCTACAAGTGATGCCGGCCCAAGCGTGTTGGGGCGGTTATGGTCCATGCCATTATCAAGAGTGATGAGTGCGAGTTTTCCATTGAAACCAAATGCAGTGAGATCTACTTCTCGAAGCAGGGCCTGCGTAACAACTTCTTCGGGCGCGCCCTCAAGAAGTGTCACTGGAACCTTGGAGGGTTGTAAGAGTTCTGACATTAGAGAGCTTTTCCTGTGAAGTGTGGGTTCTCCCAAATAATTGTTCCGCCCATTCCAAGACCGATACACATTGTCGTAATTCCATAGCGGACCTCTGGATGAAGTTCGAATCCACGCGCCAGGTTGAGTGCAAGTCGAATTCCCGAAGAGGCTAGCGGGTGACCAACGGCGATAGCGCCGCCATGAATATTTACGCGAGGGTCATCATCGGCGATGCCAAAGTGATCTAAGAATGAGAGAACTTGAATTGCGAAGGCTTCGTTTACTTCAAAGAGTCCGATATCGCCAATCGAGAGGCCCGCTTTAGCGAGCGCTTTGATGGTGCTCGGAACCGGACCGTATCCCATGATTTCCGGGGCGACGCCGGCAAAGGCAAAGTTCACCATTTTCATTTTGATGCCCAAGCCCAGCGCGTTCGCCATCTCTTCGCTCGCAAGAATTGCTGCAGTGGCGCCATCATTTAGACCCGCAGCGTTTCCTGGTGTAACTCGGCCAGCAGGGCGAAACGGAGTCTTTAAGCCAGCGAGCGCTTCCATGGTCGTTCCGGGACGTGGTGGTTCATCCACTGTGGCAATGCTGTAGCCAAGTTCAGGGCTACGAATTGCAACCGGAATCAAATCTTTTTGAATGATACCTGCGGCATATGCAGCCGCAGTTTTGCGCTGTGACTCAAGTGCATAAGCATCCGCCCGCAATTTTGTGAGGTGAGGGAATTTGTCATGGAGACGTTCTGCCGTGTTTCCCATTGCGAGCGCATCTTGCTCAACAATCTTCTCTGCTAAGTAACGAGGATTCGGATCTAAACCTTCACCCATCGGGTGATTTCCCATGTGTTCAACGCCGCCAGCAATTGCAATGTTGTATGAGCCCATTGCGATTGAACCTGCAAGTGATGTCATCGCAGTGAGCGCGCCAGCGCACCATCGATCAATCGAGTAACCAGGAACGCTCACCGGAATACCAGCAAGCAGTGATGCGCTACGTCCAATATTCATTCCTTGGTCGCCAGATTGAGTCGCGGCAGCAATCGCAACGTCATCAATTGTGTCGAGGGCAAGATTGGGATTTCGCTCGAAGAGGCCGCGCAGAGTGCGAACCATGATGTCGTCGGCGCGCGTACCTGAATAAAGACTGCCAGCTTTACCGAAAGGTGATCTCACCGCGTCAACGAGAACCACCTGTGAAATAGCGGAAGCTTGGGCAGATGCTGCAGACATGAGGATCCCTTCAATGGAGTGATAACTCCTTGAATGAAAGGTTACTCGTGAGTAGGGTAAAAGGGAACTTAAGCGGAGTGCGCTGTGGCCCTTACTTCACCAGCAGTATCACCAGGCTTGACCGCAAGGGGAGTTGATGCGGGGCGGCGGTAAAGGGCAATCACGACTGCAAGGTAAGCAAACCAGATCGCAAATTGCAGCCATGTCAGCGAGTACGAAATACCGATTGTTCCATCCAAGATAGTTGAAAGAAGTTGGTGGCTACTGGCACCTGAATTACCAAAGTTCCAGGCAAACGAGTTGCTCCCTGGCAGAACCCCAAGTGCTTGGAACTCGGCTACACCATGAGAGAGAACGCCACCTGCCACGACGATAAGTGCGATACCGGTGATCTGGAAGAATTTTCCAAGGTTGAGCTTGATGCTCTTACGATAGAGCGCCACGCCAAGAATGACGGCAGTAATGAGTCCCAGTGTCAATCCAATAGATGGCGCGGTATTTGAGTGGACGGTCTTAAAATTTGAGTAGATAAAGAGTGCGGTCTCTAGACCTTCACGCGCGACCGCAAAGAATGCGGCCGAAATGAGTGCGAAGGCACCTAAGGGCAGTGCGTGGTCTATTCGTCCCTGGAGCTCTTTACCAAGTCCGCGAGCGCTCTGTTTCATCCAGAAGACCATGACCGTGACAAAGAGAACGGCTGCGAGTGAAGTGACTCCAGCAAATACTTGCTCACCGCGGGGAGATAGTTCGTGCGAGGTAAAGGAGAGAAACGCTCCGAGTCCAAAGCTCAAGGCGATTGCGAGTCCAGTACCGGTGTAGATCGCAGGTAGAGAGGCGCGCCTGCCGCTTCGAATCAAGTAAGCAATCAAAATGCTGATGATGAGGCAAGCCTCGGTGCCCTCGCGAAGGGCGATCAGAAAGGTGCTTAACATAGAAAAGAGCCTACGCGCAGGCGGCGTATTTACGCAACCGCAATGTTGCGTAATTCCTCACATTTCTCTACTCGGAAGGCTGATCGGCTGCCGGCTCAGGTGCTGGCTCAGGTGCCGGCTCAGGTGCTGGCTCAGGCATGGCGAGAGCCTCGGTCTGGCTCAAGGCGGGCACCAGGGCTTCTGATAGAGCTTCAATCTGCCACTGCCGTGCGCGTGCCTGCGCAAGGGTAGCCTCAATATATTTAAGTTGGCTGGCATGCTTCTGCGAGAGATCTTGCGGCGGCTCTGGCCACATCAACACTCGGATCGCCTCTGGTGAGATCAAATTTTCTGCAGGTAACTCCAAATCCTGCGCTCGCTGCAGGACTGCTGCTCGTGCATGAGTGAGGCGTGCATACCCAAGTGGGTTGCGATCTTTCCAAAGCTTCTGCGGTGGAACTCCAGTTGAAGGCAGTCGCAGCGGGGGGAGATCCTCGAGCGGTGATGCAAGCGTTGTGCGAAGTAGATCAAACCATTCTGCAACGGGTGAATTCTCGGCTCGAGTTCGCCTAGTGACAATTTTCGTAAAGCTGTCGATGGTTGCTGGGCGCTTTATCGCTATCTCTAAGAGAGCTTCGTCATTGAAGACTCGACCTTGCGCCAGATCAATCTCTTTTGCATAAGCATCTCGGGCTTGCCACAAGGCTTTTACAATCGCAAGTGTCATTCGATCTCGAACTTTGTGCATTCCTGAACATTTGCGCCAGAGATCGATTTTTGCTGGCGGTTGCGGGGCGACGAGTATCGCTGCAAAATCTTCCTCTGCCCATTGCAACTTATTCTTTGAAACGAGCAGCTCCTTCACTTTATCGCGGAGATCAACGAGCACATCAACGTCGAGAGCAGCGTAGGTAAGCCACTCATCCTTTAACGGGCGGATCGACCAATCAACGGCGCTGTGCTCTTTTGCCAGGGTCAGTTCGAGCAGAGATTCGGTCAACGCCCCAAGCCCAACTCGCTCACAGCCTGCGATTCTTGCTCCTAATTCTGTGTCAAAGAGATACTGAGGGGATATTCCGATTTCGCGCAAGCACGCAAGGTCCTGGGTACTTGCATGAATAATCCATTCACAATCTTTAAAAGTTTGATCAATCTGCGCCCAGATTTCACTGTTATTGGCAGAGATTGGGTCAATCACATGTAAGCCGCCACCGCGTCTAAAAATCTGGATGAGATATGCACGCTGGCTGTATCTGTATCCCGAAGCCCGTTCAGCATCGATTGCGATTGGGCCACTTCCCTCAGCGAGTTTTTTTAATACTTCTCGCAAACCCTCATCATCCACAATGAGAGCGCCAGGAGTTTCACGAGGGGCGAGGAGTGGTTGAGTCATCGTGGCGAAAGTAGCAGCAGTTCTAGAGAATTGCCGGATTAGGTTGACTGGCTAGTGCGCCGCGTGGAAAGTTGGGTAATCCCGTCCGGTATTGCTTCCAAGCCAGAAGTTTTTTCGAGAAGCGCTAACCATGCCATCACGTGTCGGTGTAATTCTTCGCCATCGACTGGGGTCCAAGAGGCTCGCACTTCAATCTCTGAATCTTCATCTCGGTCTTGCAACATTCCGAAAGATGCACTGGCCACCCTTGTTACGGTTCCACTTGGTTCTGCGTACTCACACCCATTGTTTGCAAGGGCTTCGAGCAGCCAGGTCCATCCGATATCGCAGAGCATCGGATCGTTCGCCATATCGTCTTCAATCGCAGCTCTAGCAAAAGTCACACATCGATATTTTCCGGACCAGCCCTCTTGACCTGCCGGATCGTGGAGTAGAACAAACCTCCCGGTACCAACATCCGTATCCACATCCGCGGTAAGTGCGATTGCATGCGGCGCTAATTTTTGCGGCGCAGGAACTTCTTCTATCTGAATTTCATCGCGTACCCGTATCGCTCGGATCTCTACAACGATCTCATCCCAGCTCTTTGCTCGAACGTGGCTCATGGGCTAAGGATAAATAGAGAGCGCCTACCAATCAGGGAAGGCGCGCATGCGTGGCCATCAAAGACGTTCATAGCGCTCATACTGCTCGGTGATCTCAGCGCCACTTTCAACGAGACGAAGGGATTCCAGGAGAGAGTCATCAAAGAATGGCGGATGTCCAACCGTTGGAGTTCGAGTTACATAGAGCTCATCAATCAGTTTTTCAGCGATTGCTGTTTGCAGAAAATTTGGTCCTCCCTCAATCAAAATAGTGGCGTAGAGAACTCCAAACTTATTAAGAGATGCTGCTATCGAGAGATTACTGAGGAAAGCATCCGGGTTCTTTGCTGCAGTTCCCGGAAGAACTTTCATATGCGAAACGACGATCAAAGGTTTGGGAGTGTTTGCATACGGTTCATGGGTTGCAGTGGCTCCACCGATCATGATTGCATCACATGTAGATCGCAGCTGATGAAAACGCTCTCGATCTGAGCCTGAGCTCAACCCTCGTGAAGAACCATTCAACGTAGTGGCACCAGCCTGACCCAGAACAATATTTGCGATGACCCTTCGGGGGGTATGTCCAGTACTCACACGCACAAGGTACCTGTGGATTTCCTCATAATCTGAGATAGGCGATTGAAGAATGTGAGGTGAGTCGTTGTGAGCGGGGCTACGCTTACTTGAAGGTGCCACGTTTGATCTTAGGTATCTAGCGCAGTTAGCCTTTACAAATGAACTCTCGCAAGCGCCAGAGATACGTGATTCGTGTGGCTCTCTCTCTTGTCCTCTCCAGTCTTGCGAGCACTTTAACCCCCGCCCAGGCCGCTCCAAATCTGGCAGATGTTCGGGCAAAGGTTCGAACTTTTCAGGAAGATGCTGCAGCGGCGGCTGAAGGCGCGCAGCAAGCACAAGTTGAGTACAACAAATTGACGAAAACTTTGGCCACAGTTGAACAAGCTGCAAAATTGCAATCTGGCAATGTTGACTCACTTAAGAAAACTTTAGGAACTATCGCGAGTGAGCAATACAAAAGCGCCGGGCTGAGCCAGAGCATGGAGCTCTTGTTCTCATCAGATCCAACGCTCTATTTAGGAGCGGCTGGTTCACTCGAATCTATTACAAAAATTAACGCACTCAAGCTGCGCCGCTACAGCGTCGCGAAACAGAGATTGAACGCGACCTCACTGACCGTTAATGACAAATTGGCACAAGCAAAAGCAGCAAAGGCTAGGTATGTCGCTGCCGCAAAAAGTGCGAATGAGAAGTTGGCACAGGCACAGGCGCTGCTAAATTCACTCTCTGCTGCAGAACGTGCTCGACTAGCAGCGCTAGTGAACAGCCAAGAGGATGCGGACCAGGCAGCCTCTCTCGCCGCTGCTTCAAAATTGAACTTTGGTTCCGGTCGCGGAGCTACCGCCGTCAAGTTTGCACTGAAGCAAATAGGTGACAAATATGTCTTTGGTGCAGCAGGCCTGATCTATTGGGATTGCTCCGGCTTAGTGATGCGCGCCTTCCAACAAGCAGGTGTTTCACTTCCTCACTCTGCTGCTGCGCAAGCGGGTTCCGGAAAACGTATCTCACTCGGATCCTTACGCCCCGGAGATATAGTCTTCTTCGCCCACCGTGGTGGAGGTATTTCGCACGATGGAATTTATATTGGTGGCGGCCGGATGGTCCACGCCCCTCATACTGGCGCCCGCGTAAAAGTTACAGAATTTGGAGCGACTTTTGGATCACTTCATTTTGTAGGTGGCCGCCGTTTATAAGTCGCGAAGAGTCCTTCTTGTCACCAACGACCTTGGCCCCAGGGCTGGCGGTATCGAGAGTTTTATTCTCGGCTTACTTGAGCAGTTAGATGGGAGCGAGATTGTTATCTTCACATCAAGTGCTCCTGATTCGCAAGGATTTGATTTGGAATTAAAGAATCGATTGGGAGTCGAAATTATTCGTGACCGGGCCAAAATATTGCTACCCACACCACGAGTTAATCGGGCAGCCTCGAAAATTATCTCTGACTATCAGAGTGAAATAATTTGGTATGGCGCGATGGCGCCACTTGCCTGGATGTCTGGCCACTTAAAACGCAACGGAGCTAAGCGGCAAATCACGTTGACGCACGGCCACGAAGTCTGGTGGTCCAAGGTCTGGCCATTCACACAAATTATGCGAGCCATTGCACGGAATTTGGATCTTGTGGGATACCTCGGTGATTACACCCATCATGCGATGCTCCCGATACTGGGAGCGACCCAAGCTAAACGAATCGCACCTGGCATTGCGATCGATCACTTTACTCCTGGGCCAAAATCACAATCCTTGCTGGAAGAACATAACCTGGTTGGGAAACAAGTCATTATTTCGGTCGGGAGGCTGGTCCATCGCAAAGGACAAGATCAGCTGATTGAATCCATGCCACTGATCCTGGCCAAGATTCCGGAAGCTGTTCTTTTGATCATTGGTTCTGGTCCCTATCTCGCAAAATTGGCATCATTGGTCAAGAGGCATAACCTCGAGCAGCATGTGCGGTTTATCGGCAGATTAAGTTTTAAAGAGTTACCAGACTATTTCAGACTTGGTGATCTTTTTGCGATGCCATCTCGCTCACGATTTTTCGGGCTTGAAGTCGAGGGGTTGGGAATTGTCTACCTCGAGGCGAGCGCTGCTGGGATTCCGGTGGTAGCCGGAAATTCTGGCGGAGCACCTGATGCCGTATTGAATGGTGAAACTGGACTAGTTGTGAATGGAAAAGATACCTCCGAAATATCGGATGCGATCATTAAAATTCTTCAAAATCATGATCTGCGATTGGCCATGTCAGCTCGGGGACGAAGCTGGGTTGTTGAAATGTGGAGTTGGAAAATATGGGGCGCTAGATTCAAGGCCGAACTATTTGGCGAGTAAGCCCCTGCGCTTGCCCTCTGATATTGCTTGAACTTTATTTGAGACCGAGAGTTTTCGATAAAGTGAAGCAAGATGGCTCTTGATTGTTGGTTCACTCACAACAAGATGCGCCGCGATACTTTTTGCACTTTTCCCTAGTGCTAGTTGGTTCAGAATCTCGGATTCTCGTTGGGTTAAAATGGTTGAACTCTGTTGCATGTCAGTGATTTTTTTTAAAATTGCATCAAGTGAAGCACGGATATCTCGGAGCGAAGACCGGGTGTGTGGATTGGTTGCATTTCGACCTATCGCTTCATCGAGTGAATGCCCGATCGCTGACAAGTCATGATTGATCAGACGGGCTACTTCTTTTGCGGCAACCGCGTGAGTTTTCGACACCGGGTGTTTAGAGGAAGAGTTCGTTAATTTCGCGGGCAAATTGCCCTGCGACGACGTGGCGCTTCACCGAGAGTTTTGCGGTCAGATGGCCTTCAGCAATCGTGAAATCAACTGGCAAAATCGTAAATTTGCGAATGGACTCTGCTCGGCTAACCGCCTTGTTTGCTTCATCAATCGCGGTCTGAACGACAGAAATCAACGCTGGGTCCTTTGCGAGATCGGCTATTGATGTGCCAGATTTTTTATTTGCCGCAGACCAAACTTTGATCGCATCTGGATCAAGTGTGACGAGTGCAGCAATGAATGGCTGATTGTCGCCTACGACCATGCACTGGCTAACCAACGGATGAGAGCGCACCCGATCTTCTAGGACCGCAGGAGCAACGTTCTTTCCACCAGCCGTAACGATCAGCTCTTTCTTGCGACCGGTGATAGAGAGGAAGCCTTCGCTATCCAAGGCGCCTAAATCGCCACTTCTGAAGTAGCCATCTTCGGTAAAGACTTCTCGGTTTGCCGCATCGTTCTGCCAGTAGCCGCGCATAACGATCGGACCTTTGATCAATACTTCGCCATCATCAGCAATTTTTATCGTTGTACTTGGTAACGGTTTTCCAACGGTTCCAACTTTGTGTTCCTGCGTCATATTTAAGGTTGCTCCTGCCGTTGTTTCGGTAAGCCCATAACCTTCCAGAACCCGAATCCCTGCGCCTCTGTAAAAGTGACCAAGCCTGGTTCCAAGGGGGGCGCCTCCGGAAATTGCGGCTTCGACAGCCCCGCCCATGCCAGCGCGAATTTTAGAGTAAACCAATTTATCGAAGAGAGCATGCTTAATTCGGAGTGCTAATGAGATCTTTCCGGAATCGATTCCTTCAGAATATGCAATTGCGGCACCTGCTGCTGTACGAAAGATGTCTCCCTTACCCGCTGCATCCGCACGAGCTTCCGCGCCATTAAAGATCTTTTCAAAGATTCTTGGCACGGCGAGAACGAAGGTAGGTTTAAAGGATGCTAAATCTTGCGGCAACTTTGTGATATCCGTGCAGTGTGCAAGGTGAAGGCCAGATCTGACGGCGCCGATCTGCACCATACGTCCAAAGACGTGTGCAACTGGCAAGAAGAGCAGAGTTGAACCGCCTGGCTTCAAGAATAAATCGGCAGCTCCTTCGGCGACGTTTCCGCACTCGGCAAGAAAGTTGGAGTGAGTAAGTTGAACGCCTTTTGGTTTTCCGGTGGTACCAGATGTGTAAATCAAAGTCGCTAGTGACTCAGGGAGAACAGCGTTTCGCCGATGGTTAATTTCATCCTCAGAGATTGAGAGACCGGCGCTCGTAAGAGTGGCTAATGCGTCCTCAGTGATAGTCCATATTGATGAGCAGGCTTTGGGTGCTACGCCTTTGACGAGCTCCGCAAGTGCGGGTGTTTCAACGATTACTGCTACCGAACCAGAGTCGTTCAGAATCCAATCAACTTGTTCGGCACTGGAAGTTTCATAAATTGGCACACTCACTGCGCCAGCGAACCAAATTGCAAAATCTAGAATTGTCCATTCGTATCTGGTCTTAGCCATGATCGCAACGCGATCCCCAACCTGTATCCCGGCTGCGATGAGCCCTTTTGCAACTCCCCGTACTTCCTCGTCAAATTCACGAGCGGTGACTGGCTGCCAGCCTTCACCGAGTGGCCTCGAAAGCATTATTCGATTGGGTTCAAACCAGGCACGTTCCGCCACAAGGTTTGTCAGGTTCCCGGTGGTAGCGGCAGGGACGATCGCTGGGGTGCTGAACTCATTCATTCGCCAACGGTAGCGGTGGCCTGTGCTTTTTCGCTAGTGGCTAGCTACTGGTTCTCTAGATTGAGTTGATCAAGCCAAGCGGAAAAAACGCTAATCTACGCGCATGGCCGATAATTCAAAGAATTCCATCACCATTGAAGCAAGCGCTAGCGACGTTTACGTAGTTCTTGCCGACCCAGCGAATTATCCTGCCTGGTCAACTTCGATTAAGAGCGCAAAGGTGCTCGAAGCTGATGCATCAGGACGTGCCACAAAAATCGAGATGTCGATCAAAGCCGGACAGCTAAAAGATCGAGTTGTTTTGGAGTACGACTGGAGCAGCGCGCCAGCTGCGATCTCCTTCTCGCTAGATGATGCGGATATGTTGACCGAGATGTCAGGCTCTTACTCATTCGTTGGCAGTGGCGATGAGACAGTCGTGACTTATGAGTTAACTGTTGCACTTTCCATGCCAGTTCCGGCGATGATGCGCCATAAAGCAGAGCTCGACACAATCAACCTTGCTCTGAAAGAACTTAAAGCAAAGATGGAAGAGTAATCTGGTTGTGAGTTCACCAGCATCAGCAAGCCTCAGTATTGGTATCGATATCGGTGGCACCAAAGTTCTCGGCGGCGTTGTTGATGAGTCGGGAAAAATTCTTGCTACTCACCGTGAACCAACTCCAAAGCAAGGTGGCCAAGCCCTTACTCAGACAATCGCAGATGTCGCACATGTGCTCCTCAAAGATTATCCAGCAACCGCTCTGGGAGTATCGGCTGCTGGTTTTGTCAGTTCGGATCGTCAAACCATGTTGGCAACTCCCAATATTTCAGATTGGAACGGGATTAATTTAAAGGTCGAACTCGAGAAACTTGTTCAGCTTCCAACAGTGATTGAAAATGATGCGAATGCAGCAGCTTGGGGTGAAGCAAGACATGGAGCCGGGCGCAACCACCCCCAGATGCTCATGATTACTCTAGGAACAGGCGTTGGCGGGGGAGCCATTATTGATGGCAAACTCTTTCGAGGTGCATTTGGAACAGCAACAGAATTTGGGCATCTACGAGTTGTTCCTAATGGTGCCCTTTGTGGATGCGGTGCAAGAGGCTGCTTCGAGCAATATGCCTCAGGTAACGCTCTGGTTCGCCATACTCGCGAGGCGATAAGCGCTAGACCGGATGCGGCACACAACTTGCTGGCACGTGGCGACGGGACCATCGAAGGCTTAACCGGTGCTCACATCACCCAGGCAGCCCAGGCCGGTGATCCGATCGCACTTGCTGGATTCAACACCACTGCCGATTGGGTTGGCGCAGGAATTGCGTCTCTATCAGTTCTCTTTGATCCATCAATCGTTGTCATTGGCGGAGGCGTAATTGATGCCGGTGAAATCATCCTCGGGCCTACGCGTATTGCGATGGAACGCTACATGCCATTTCACGGAAAACATCCATTACCTGAAATTGTTGGTGCAGTGCTAGGTAACGATGCAGGACTAGTTGGCGCCGCAGATCTTGCCCGGCTTTAAAAAACTGCCCCATCATCAAACCCGTCAGTGCCGCCAGGACCATCAGCATCTTCATTTCTCGCTGAATGCCATATTAAAGTGAGGACACCACCGACGATCGCAAGCACTCCTGGCCACACTCCAGTGCCAAAAAGATTGAATGAAGTCACAGCATTTACAAGTAAATAAATAGGACCAGCAATTAAGGCTGTCAGCGCATATCTTTTAGGCCCAGTCGCCTCTTTGAGCGTTGGATTTGGAGGAACAAAATCGCCATCGCGCGGGCGGTCCAATTCATCCAGATAGGTTGTTGGAGACGATTGATCCAATGACAATCCAGAGACCATCGCCTCAAATTCAGCATCAATGAGATCAGCTTCGCTGGAAATTGAATTGCGTGATAGCTCACCGGCGAGCACATCATGAACAAACTGAACACTTTCAATATTGAGCGCTTCGCTGTCATAATCGAGCGGAACATTATGGAAGGATTTTTCAAAGATTACTTCGCGGATATTGGATGAGAGTACGTTGTCAATGATGGTCTCACTGTTTCGTGGCTCTACTACATGGTCATCTAACGAGTAAGCAACCATCAAGGGTAGGTCTACCAGGTAGAGGTCTGCCTCTACCTGGAGCAATAACTGCCGATATGATTCAACAGCTTTTAGTGGTAGTCGGTCATAACTAAAGCGCTGCGAATGTGGCTTATTGACATCCATTCGACCACTCTTAACGGATGAAACAAAACTCTTTAAGAGGGGAACCAAGCGTAGTATTTTCCGCTCATCAAATACCGGTGCATTCACGAGGAGTGCTCCTTCAATCTCGCTACTTCGTATCTGCGCGAGTTTTAGTGTGAGTGCTCCGCCAACAGAGAAGCCCGCAACAAATACTCGGTCACATTCTTTTTTTAACGCGAGGAAATTACTTTCAACCGTTGAATACCAATCTCGCCAGGTCGTGTGATTGAGATCCTGCCATGTCGTAGCGTGGCCTGCTAAAGCTGGTGCCAGGACCGTAAAGCCCGCATCGTGAAATCCTTGCGCCCATGGCGCAACTGATGCCGGAGATCCGGTGAACCCGTGGATAACCAAAACTCCAGTTCGACCGCCTGGCAGGTAGATCGACGCTGATTGTGGGAGATCGCTCACGCTCCGATGGTGTCACAAATGGTTGGATACTGGCCAATAAGGCCTAAAATGAAGTCGTGGCGTACACCTTCCTGAAATCCTTCCTGACTCCACTCCTGATGCTCTTCTTCAGGCCCAAGGTCACAGGTCTTCGTCACGTGCCTACCATTGGCCCAGTAATTATTGCATCGAACCACCTCTCGTTTAGTGACTCAATCTTTATGCCACTGGTCGTCCCAAGAAAAGTTACCTTCCTGGCGAAGAGTGAGTACTTCACATCTCCAGGGTTGAAGGGTTTCATCAAGAAAATCACATTTATTGCACTTGGCCAAGTGCCAGTGGATCGTGCGGGCGGTCGACGTAGTGAATCAGCGATCTTGACCGGTCTCAAACTGTTGAAGGAGTCCAATTGCGTCGGCGTCTATCCCGAGGGAACTCGCTCGCACGATGGTCGTCTTTATAAAGGGCGGACTGGAATCGCAAGAATGGCGATTGAGTCTGGCGCCCCAGTGATACCAGTTGCCATGTTTAACACGGCAGAGATCCAACCAACTGGCCAGGTTGTGCCAAAGGTTCGTCGAGTCGAGATGATCTTCGGCGAACCGCTCTACTTTAATGGTGATTCAAAAGATCTCACAGTCCTTCGCGCAGCGACCGATAAAATCATGAGCACAATTCAAGCTCTCTCGGGTCAAGAGTATGTTGAGATGTATGCCTCTGAAGCTAAAGCGGAAGCGCTGAAGAATCGAAATTACTTAGAACCTGAAGAGAAGTAGCTCTTAGGGATGCCTAAGGCTTGCCCAAGATCGCTTCGCGAGCAGCTAGATATTTGCAGTGATCACAGCCATCTTTTGGCGGCGGACAATCACCGTTGATCATCGTGATGAATTCATCGAAGCGCTTCTGTAGCGCCGCTGGATCACGAGTTGCGGAATACCAATGAGATTGCACCCGATAACCAAAACCTGCAGCAGCGTTACCCCATGCGGCAGGAGCGGACCATGAGTAGATACCAATCATAGAAACCTTCTTTGGCTCACCCTTTGCAGGATTTTCAAGGGCATAGGCATAAGCCTCTAATTGAGGCGAATAAAATCCACTCTTGTTTGAAGTCCGAGCCTGCATTTTGCAATCGATAATTCCATAGGTTCCATCTGGGAATTCGATCAATAAGTCATACTTACCGTAGATGGAGAGATGTGAATCTACTCCGTTTACCTGAATCGGCTTAGAGATCACTTTGCCGCCATGATCGACAATCTTGCCGAGCGGAATATCTGGGTGCATTGCCGTTGTATCCAAGGGGGCGGCCTTGTTCATGAAGTAGCTCTCTTGCGACTCGGCCAGCTCTGCAACGGTCGGCATGAACATAGGAGCTTTGACCTGGTGGTTGTAGTAGAGCCAGAGCTCGCGATGGCAGCCATCCCACGAGAAGGTGAGATCACTAGGGCTTAGATTTACTCTGCGTTCAGACATTGGGCTATCTAACCGCGTCGCACTGACAGAATCGATTGAATGAGCGTCAACACACCGAGTGCAATCATGACCGAGCCGCCGGCAATGCGCATTCGAATGAGTCGTCTAATTTCCTGGGCGAACCACTCTCGAATCGTGCCAGCCAAAATACCCCAGGAGCCATCAGAGGCGAGTGCAATCAGGGCAAAAACAGTTGCCATGATGAACATCTGACCGGTAATCGAACCTCGCGATCGATCAACAAATTGTGGGACGATCGCGGCAAAGAAGACCATACCCTTGGGATTGAGTGAACCAACCATAAAACCTTGCTGCACAGTTTTTAAGGGCGAAGGTTTCACATCAACGATCTCACGCATCGTTTGCGCATCAGTAGGGGATTCGCGAATAGCTTGAACTCCGAGATAGATCAGATAAAAACCGCCAGCCCATTGCACTGTGTTAAAAGCAAGTGTTGATTTGGTAAGAATCGGCCCAAGCCCAACAGATACAAAGATCGCCATCGTGTACATACCTAGAACATTGCCTAGGACGGTAAGAAGAGCTGTTGCTCGCCCCCACGCAATAGCTCGTGCGATTGTGAAGAGAACGCTTGGTCCTGGAGCGAGAATAATAAGGAAGGCGGCTATCGCGTACTCCCAAATATGAGAGGGGATAACGAGATGGATTGCCGACATGGCTACATCATACTTTACGCACATCATGAGGAGAGGTGGAGCGAGCCAAAACTAGCCCACCCCGCCTTCTTAACTCTTCAGATAATTAAATAAATCACATGCAAAAAACTATTGCCGAGAATCAATTCTTCTTCTGAGAGAGCGCGTGGAGAATGTGGTAACCCACGACCGCCACAAGTGTTGCATTGATGATTCCATTGAATGTGAAACTGCCACGAGTCCAAGATAGATCAGAGATTCCGATGATCACTGCTGACGCAGCAACGATCAGATTTCCCGGCGAGCTGAAATCTACTTTGCCATCCATCCAGATGCGTGCGCCAAGAATTCCAATCATTCCGTAGAGCGCAACGCCTGCTCCACCCAAAACTCCAGCTGGAGTAGCGCTGAGGACTGCGCCAAACTTTGGGCAAAGCGCAAGAATGATTGCGCCAATTCCAGCCACCCAATACGCGGCAGTTGAGTAAACCTTAGTAGCGGCCATTACGCCAATGTTCTCTGCATACGTTGTAGTTCCAGAGCCACCGCCAAAACCAGCGATTGCGGTCGATATACCGTCCGCCATGAGTGCGTTACCCATCTCGTCATCGAGATTTGATCCAGTCATAGCGGCCACCGCCTTGACGTGACCTACGTTTTCGGCGATGAGCACGAGGACTACAGGGAGAAAGAGAATCATTGCGCTCATATTAAAAGTTGGGTGTGTGAAGGTTGGCATAGCAATCCATTTTGCAGCTTTGATACCATCAGTTTTCACATCACCCATGGCCATCCCTGCTAGGTAGCCAACCAGAATGCCAGCAAAAATTGAGATGCGGGCTATAAAGCCGCGGCCAATCACACCGATCAATGCAATGGCACTGAGTGTGATGATGGCAAGCGTTGGCGCAGTCACAAAATTATTCTTTGCAGCGCCTGCAAGATTGAGGCCGATCACCATGACGATGGTTCCGGTAACGACAGGTGGAAGCAGCCAATTGATCCAACCGATTCCTGATTGACGTACGATCAAGCCGACCACTGCAAGGACAACGCCTGTTGCTACGACTCCGCCGAGTGCTTGTGCCATTCCACCCTTAGAGACCGCTGCGGCAATAGGTGCAAGGAAAGCGAAAGAAGAGCCGAGGTAGCTCGGAACTTTATTTCGCGTGATGAGCAAGAAAAGAATGGTGCCAACTCCAGAGAAGAAGATCGTGGTTGTTGGAGGAAGGTGCGTGATGAGGGGGACGAGGAAGGTAGCCCCGAACATGGCAGCGATGTGCTGAATTCCAGTACCGACGGTCATTGGCCAGCTCAAACGCTCATTCGGCGCGATTACCCCGCCGCCGGTTCTCTCTTTCCATGAAAAGTGTGACAAGAGGGACATGAATATGCCTTTCCGAACATCTCGCTTCATCAGTAGCGCTGATATGCAAAGTTCGGCAACTGTCGAAGATCCCCATTGAGGAGATATCTAAAGGTAAGTGGTCTAGGTCACTCTTTTGAGGCGACACGCGGCCCATCAGCCGTTCAAACTTGCATCGATTCGATACATAGAGTTAACTATCGCTTAGATGTATCGAATCGATAGATCTATCCGATATCCAAGCCTCTCCCAAAGGCAAGCAACATCTCTCACTGCTCCAACTCGTTTAAAAATGGCAGATACCTGAAAGGCGGTAGTTCATGCGTTCGCGTGGTGAATCCCTCGAGTTTGCCCTCCTTGGGCTGCTCTCACAGGGTGAACTGCATGGCTATGAACTTCGCAAGCGGATGATCGCCATCTATGGACCCTTTAGGGCCCTCTCGTTCTCTGTTCTCTACCCCCAGCTCCATCGGATGCTGGAAGAGCACTTAATCGCGGAGTCACTCTCCCCTCAGGGAGGCCTCTCACGGCGTTCTCGGATCGTCTATGCGATTACAGATATCGGAAAGAGTCGATTTGAAGAGCTCACTGTGAACTCTGGCCCTGAGGCCTGGGACGATGAGAGTTTTGAAGTTCGTTTTGCATTCTTCGGGCCAACGCCAAAAGGAAGCCGCGTAAAGATTTTAGAAGGACGTCACCGTCGTCTCGTCGAGAAAGCATCCCTGCTTCGCGAAGAGCTGAAGGCGACCCCTGCTGGATTCGATAAGTATCTAGGGGAGTGGCGTCGCCATTCTTTGGAATCAGCGGAGCGAGAGATCGCTTGGCTGGAAGAGATGATTAATACCGAAAGGAAACCATAGTGACCAGTAAAGATATTCGCGTAGCGATTGTTGGAGTAGGAAACTGCGCCAACTCACTCGTTCAAGGAGTTACCTACTACAAGGATGCTGCTTCAGATGTTGAGATCCCAGGTCTCATGCACGCAGTACTTGGTGGATACCACGTCAGTGACGTCAAGTTTGTTGCCGCCTTTGATGTCGATTCCAAGAAAGTAGGTCTTGATCTTGCTGATGCAATCTGGGCTTCCGAAAACAACACAATTAAATTCTCTGATGTGGCAAAGACCGGCGTCACTGTAGAGCGTGGCAATACACTCGACGGGCTTGGAAAATATTACAAAGAGACGATCACCGAGTCGACCGCTGCTCCGGTTGATATCGTCGCTCGCCTAACGGCTGAAAAGGTAGATGTTCTTATCTGCTACTTGCCGGTGGGATCCGAAGAGGCAGCGAAGTTCTATGCACAATGTGCAATCGATGCTGGCACAGCATTTGTTAATGCGCTTCCAGTATTTATCGCCTCTGACCCAGTGTGGGCAGATAAATTCACTAAGGCCGGAGTTCCTATCGTGGGCGATGACATCAAATCACAGGTTGGCGCAACGATTACTCACCGAATTATGGCGAAGCTCTTCCAGGATCGTGGCGTTCATTTGGATCGTACTTACCAACTCAACGTTGGTGGAAATATGGACTTTAAAAATATGCTGGAACGTGATCGCCTTGAATCCAAGAAGATCTCAAAGACCAATTCTGTCACCTCGCAGCTCGATCACGATTTGGGTGCGAAGAATGTCCACATTGGGCCTTCGGATTACATCCCATGGCTCGATGATCGCAAGTGGGCATACGTTCGCCTAGAAGGTCGTGCATTCGGTGATGTACCTCTTAACCTTGAGTACAAGCTTGAGGTCTGGGATTCTCCCAACTCTGCTGGGGTGATCATTGATGCACTTCGCTGCGCAAAGATCGCACTTGATCGCAAAATTGGTGGCCCACTTCTCTCGCCTTCAAGTTACTTCATGAAGACTCCGCCAACTCAGTACACCGATGAGCAGGCACACGATAAGACCGAGGCCTTCATTCGTGGAGAGTTAGAGCGCTAGTAGTAACCTGTAGCCATGGTATCCACGGCTGAAATTGTTGTGGTCGTTAAGGGCGAGGTATTGCACCTCGCCCTTAATCGTCCCGAAAAGAAGAATGCAATTACCCGCGGGATGTATTCGATCCTTGCCAATGAGCTCAATAAGGCTGCCGGTGATTTTGCGATTAGAACGGTCGTCCTATCCGGTAATGGAGCGGCCTTTACCGCTGGCAACGACATTATGGATTTCATGGAAGTTGAAGTCACCATGGACTCACCGGTCTTCCACTTCCTCAAGGCACTGCACGACTTCCCAAAACCATTGATAGCGGCAGTTCATGGCAACGCCGTTGGGATCGGTACCACGGCCCTGCTGCACTGTGATCTAGTTTATGTATCGCCAGATGCCGCGTTGGCCATGCCCTTCGTGAATCTAGGGCTGGTCCCAGAGGCAGGCTCTAGTCTGATCTTTCCAAAACTGGTCGGTCATGTAAAAGCGTCTGAGATTTTCTACACCGGTCGAACCATCGGTGGCGCAGAAGCAGTCGAACTTGGAATTGCTAATTCGGTCGAGGACAACCCGCTAGAAAAGGCGCTAGAAATGGCCGCCTTGATTGCTAGCAGGCCTCCTACTGCGGTGCTCAATACCAAGGCCCTTCTCAAAGCGAAGGATCACGTTGCGATTGAAGCGGTTATGCAAGCCGAAGGCGAGATGTTTCGTATTGCATTGCAATCTGATGAAACGCAAGCTGCGTTTATGGCATTCATGAGTTCAAGGATGAAGGGATAACAAATGTCACTCCAAGGGAAAAGTATTTTCATCACGGGCGGATCTCGGGGGATTGGATTAGCAATCGCTTTACGTGCAGCCGGTGATGGCGCAAAAGTCGCTATCGCAGCAAAGACTGCCGAACCTCACCCCACTCTTCCAGGCACAATTCATACCGCAGCAGCAGAAATAGAAGCTGCTGGCGGTGAAGCCCTGGCAATTCAATGTGATATTCGCGATGAGAACCAGATTCAATCCGCAATGGATCAGGCAGCTGAAAAGTTCGGTGGGATCGACATCCTGATCAACAATGCATCAGCGATTAATCTGACGCCAACACTGGCCACTCCAGCTAAGCGTTTTGATCTAATGTTTGATGTGAATGTCCGCGGAACTTTTTTGACTTCACAAGCGGCTATTCCCTACCTAAAAAAATCTGCAGAAGCCGGGAGAAACCCGCATATCCTGACTCTCTCACCACCGCTATCTATGAAGGATAAGTGGTTCAAACCCCACCTCGCTTACACAATGGCTAAATATGGAATGAGTATGTGCGTACTTGGTTTGTCTGCAGAATTGAAGCGAGATGGAATTGGCGTCAATGCACTCTGGCCACGTACTGCGATCGATACCGCCGCCCTTGCAATGATTCCCGGCGTGGATACCGATTTTTGTCGAAAGCCAGAAATACTTTCAGATAGCGCTTACATCATCTTGAATCGCGACTCTAAAACGACTACTGGAAACTTCTACGTAGATGACGAGGTCCTTGCTTCCGAAGGAATCACTGATCTAGAGAAATATTCAGTGAAGCCAGGAACAACTGATTTTCTGATGGACTTCTTCCTAGATTAACTTAGATTAATTCCCCAGAGTGCGTGTGATCAGTCTCTACTATTCCTGAGCTGTACTTCTCCTCGTACCGGCCGAACTTCCAAACCAGTACTGAGCCGATCCAAGTTGCAATAAATGAACCAACAATCCAGAAGCCGATCTTGTTGAGTTCAATACTGGCGATCCAAGTAAATGGCTGGTGCTTGGCAATCGAGGTTTTTTCGGCAAGAACTCCGACTAGCTCGATAGTGCCAATGATCATGGCGACAAAGATCGAAATGCCGGTCGTGGTGAGGTTGTAGTAGATCTTACGTAGAGGTGAGGTGAATGCCCACGAATAAGCCTTCACCATAAATATTCCATCGAGAGCGTCCATCATGGACATGCCTGCGGCAAAGATGAACGGAAGTGCAATGATCGCAAGTGGGGGCAGTGTGCCGCCAACGGTTCCGATCGCCGCGGTCGCAGATAGCCCAAGTAATCCAACTTCAGTAGCAGTATCAAAACCAAGCCCAAAGAGAACTCCGATTGGGTAGAGCTGCCAAGAGTGATCGAAGCCCTTTTTAAAGAAGCCTCTGAATACTCGCATCATCAATCCGCGCTCATTGAGTAACTGCGTGAGGTGCTCGTGCGAGAACTGTCCACTCTTCGCCTGGCGCCAAACCTTGATGATGCCCACCAAAATCACAAGGTTCAGTATTCCCACCAGATATAAGAAGAAGGCCGAGACAGAAGCGCCGATGATGCCACCGGTCTGCGCAAAGTCGTGCTGAAATTTTACGGCTTGCTTTGCAGCAAACGCGACACCTATCGACAGCGCCAACACGATTGTTGAGTGACCAAGTGAGAAGAAGAGCCCAACACCCATTGGCTTTTTGCCTTTGGCGAGCATCAAGCGAGTCGTGTCATCAATCGCCGAGATGTGGTCGGCATCAAATGCGTGACGCAGGCCAAATGAATAGGCGAGCCAACCAGCTCCTGCATAGACAAGGACATGCTGATTATTTGTGATGTCATGGAACTGCTTCATCGAGTTGTAGTGGATAAAGAGGCCCCAGCCAATGACATGAAGTGCAACGACAGTTCCCAGGACGCCAAAGAGCCCTGGGAGCTCCTCCTTTTCAAAGCGAATGTGCTCGCGGAGGCGAGGCTTAGGATCAAGTGCCGTCATGGCATAATCTTAATGCAAACAATTCGCATCTGCATCTTGAAAGCAACAAGGGGATGTGCAATGGCGGTTTAGTGAATGGCGACACCCTCAGGGGCATCAGCAGCGCTCTTGCCCACATTAATTGTTAGGGCAACGACTATTGCAGCGACCCCAAGGAAGATGGATCCGACACGGAATGCGACCGAGAAACCATGTACTGCGGCAAAGGCTGGCAGAGTTTTACCCAGTGAAGAATGTGCCGTCGCATAGGTTGCCGATGCGGTCACCGCAACCGTGTTGAGAAGAGCGGCCCCGAGAGAACCACCGATCTGTTGGCTGGTATTGATCATCGCTGAAGCAACACCCGAGTCACGTCCACCGACACCGTGAAGCCCGGTAGTGGCCGATGGAATAAAGACGAGCGCCAGACCAGTCGACATGATGAGTAGCGCTGGAAGAATTGCTGTTGCGTACGAAGAAGTTGGAGTAAAGCGCGAGAGGTAGAAGAGACCGATCGTCGCCATCACAAGTCCAGCCAACATCAATGGGCGAGCCCCAACCTTTGGCATCAACGTTGCTGCGACGCCAGCGAAGGTGATCACACCAATCGAGAATGGCAAGAAGGCAAATCCAGAGCGAAGCGCACTGTAGCCATGAATGTTTTGAAGATAGATCGAGAGGAACAAGAACATGGTGAAGAGGCCTGCGCCAACGAAGAGAGTCGCTAAGTATGAACCGCCACGGTTGCGTTCAGTCAACACCCGCATTGGTAGAAGAGGGTTTTCAACTTTGCGCTCGATCATAAAGAACGCCACGATCAAAATAGCTGCAATAATAAAGAATTGATAGGTAGAGCTTTTACCCCAACCCTTTGTTGCAGCCTCACTGAGGCCATACACGAGTGAGAGCAAGCCAAGGGAAACAGTCACTGCTCCTGGAATGTCATAGCTCTTTGTGCCGCCAGCCTTTGACTCATGCAACCAAGGAAGCGCCATGGCAACTGCGATCAAAGCGATTGGCACATTGACGCCAAGACACCAACGCCATGAGGCATATTGAGTCAGTGTTCCACCGAGAATTAAGCCAATTGCAGCTCCGCCACCGGCGATTCCACCGTAAACGCCAAATGCCTTTGCACGCTCTTTTGGCAAGGTAAAAGTGACGTTAATCAACGAGAGCGCTGCAGGTGCAAGCAAGGCACCGAAGATTCCTTGTAGTCCGCGAGCTGCAAAGAGCATCCCTTGGCTTGAAGCAATCCCACCGATTGCAGACGCTGCAGCAAAGCCAAGGAGTCCGATGATGAAAATTTTCTTACGACCAACGATGTCAGCGATTCTGCCACCAAGCAGAAGAAGTGAACCGAAGGCGAGCGTGTAAGCCGTGACAACCCATTGACGGTTTGCTGCAGAAATGTGCAGATCGCGCTGGGCGCTCGGGATCGCGATGTTGACGATTGAGGCATCAAGAACGACCATCAACTGAGCGATCGCGATGACGAGCAGTGCACGCCAACGATTTGGATCTAAACCATCTTCAACACGTGTTTTTGTCATGGGTTACCTTAAAGGTGGAAGGAGTGGGATTCCCAACTTTATCGAAATCTAAGCCTATTTTTTCGAGTTTATTCGAAGGAATGTTGAATAACAGGTTAAATCTGGTGTCTTTCAACCTCAAGGGTGGTGCGATTCACAATCAATAGATGATGATTTCCGATGGAGTTCCATCCGCTTTGATCCCAACCTGATGAGGCAATCAAAACGCCCTGTGCATCCTTGCGGTAAGCAAGATCGTAATAACTCGCATCTTCCCCTGGTGGCACTCGAGTGAGGTTGTACTCACAAATAATGACGAGTTTGTCTGGGGAGAGCAGCATTGCGTTGAGACTTGAAGAATCGAGGTTATCCCTCATGGTGCGAAGAGTTTTTAGCGTCCCCTCAGTGAGACCAAGATCGCCGATCGAAGAGAGCAGTGCATAAAAGTAGCGTTCGCTATCCGTATCTCCGATGAGAGAGGGAAGAAGATCCGGGTCGATCATGGTCTCAATCGATGAGGGCGGTTTTATCGAACCATTATGAATGAATGAGTACTCACCATGGCTAAACGGATGGGTATTTGTTTCATCAACTTTTAACCCGAGAGTTGCCCAGCGAAGATGCAGAAGCGCAGCACGAGATTGCGCTTCAACAATTGCATCGGAGAATTTCTGGCTATTGAGCGCAGACTCTGGCTCTGTGATCAGATTGCCATCACTAGCAATTCCCCAGCCATCACAATGCTTCGTAGCTAAAGCTCGAAATTCTGTGAGGCCATCACCAACAATCTGAGTGAAGGTTGTTGGAGAGGGAGCGGCAAAGGCCATGAGTCTGCACATATTTAAATTCTACTCTGATTATTCAGAGAGTGGAGTTACGTAAGCACCACTGATTCCACCATCAACTAAAAAGTTAGAGGCAGTGATGAATGAGGAGTCGTCTGAAGCTAGAAACGCAACTGCGGCAGCAATTTCACTCGGTTCGGCAAAACGCCCAAATGGGATATGCACGAGGCGTCGAGCGGCCCGCGCTGGATCTTTAGCGAAGAGCTCTTGCAATAGCGGGGTATTAACTGGTCCAGGAGATAGGGCATTAACGCGGATGCCTTCGCGCGCAAATTGAACACCGAGCTCTCGACTCATGGCGAGCACTCCACCTTTAGATGCGGTGTAAGAAATTTGAGAAGTAGCTGCCCCCATAGTGGCAACGAAAGATGCGGTGTTTATGATGGAGCCCTTTTTAGCGCTTTGCATGTAAGGAAGTACATATTTGCAGCAGAGGTAAACAGATGTGAGATTAACTTCCTGCACCCTGCGCCACGCATCGATACCGGTGGTCAATATCGAGTCGTCGTCAGGAGGAGAGATTCCGGCATTATTAAATGCGATATCGATTCGACCGTAGGTATCAAAGGCCACTTTATACATTCGCTCTACATCAGCTTGGTCCGTCACGTTAGCCTTGATAAAGAGACCATTTAACTCTGATGCAACACGCTCGCCCGCCTCTTGGTTGAGGTCCACGATAACGACAGTCGCACCTTCCTCTGCAAAACGCTGAGCGGTGGCATAACCGATTCCACTGGCAGCGCCGGTGATGACCGCAACTCGATCTTGTAACCTCTTCATTCATCTCTCCTGACGATTTTTATCACTGAGTATCGAAGAAAACGTTTTTAGTTTCAGTAAATGAATCTAAAGCATCTGGACCTAATTCGCGGCCAAGGCCAGATTGTTTATAGCCACCAAATGGCGTCCAATATCTCACAGCAGAATTGGAGTTCACCGACAGGTTTCCTGATTCAACGCCTCTGGCAACCCTGACTGCTCGTCCGATATCGCGTGTCCAAATTGAACCTGAGAGGCCATATTCAGAGTCATTGGCAATTCGGATTGCGTCAGCCTCATCTTCGAAGGCCATAACGGAGACAACGGGGCCAAAAATTTCTTCTGTGAATGCTCGATCAGTACGGCTCGTATGTTCGAGCACGGTTGGTGGGTACCAAAAGCCTGGCCCCTTAGGAGCGCTGCCCTGAAAGGCGATCTTTCTTCCCTCTGGCAAGAACTCTTTCACTCGGGCCAATTGTGTTGCAGATACAAGAGGTCCCATTTCGGCGCTCTCCAAGCGTGGATCTTCACACCTAAAACTTTTAACTGCGCTCTCAAAGTGCGACATGAACTCTTCATATACGCCCTTTTGAACCAACAACCTGGAACGAGCGCAGCAATCTTGGCCAGCATTATCAAATACACCGCCCGGGGCAGATGCAGCTGCCTTTGCAATATCAGCGTCTGCGAAGATGATGTTTGCGCTCTTTCCGCCCAATTCAAGTGTGACTCTTTTTATTTGATCGGCGCAGCCAGCCATGATTGATTTGCCAACGGCAGTCGAGCCAGTAAAGACAACTTTTCGAACCAATGGGTGGGTGACAAAACGATTTCCAACTAAACTGCCTTTGCCAGGAATGACATTGAAAACTCCTTCAGGAATACCTGCTTCCAACGCGAGTTGCCCTAGGCGAATCGCTGTTAAAGGCGTCAACTCTGCGGGCTTGAGCACGACGGTATTGCCCGCAGCAAGTGCTGGCGCAAATCCCCACCCTGCGATGGGCATTGGAAAATTCCACGGCACAATAACTCCGACGACTCCAAGAGGTTCTTTAAAAGTAATGTCAACACCGTTGGGAACTGGAATTTGTTTACCAAATAGTCGCTCTGGGGCGGCAGAGTAATAATGTAAAACGTCACGAACATTGCCCGCTTCCCATCTGGCATTACCGATAGTGTGTCCTGCATTCATTACTTCTAATTGTGCTAGCTCTTCTATGTGTGAATCTACGAGGCTAGCAAAGCTACGAAGTAATCGTGCACGATCACCGGGATTAACGTGTCGCCAGCTTTGAAAAGCCTTGGCGGCCCTTGCGATTACTAAATCTGTCTGTTCTAGATCACTTAGTTCAATCTCTTGCAGGAATTCTTCATTGCTGGGGTTGATTATTGAAAACGAACTCATTACATCCTCTCGAAACTTCGGAATCGCTCCCAATCAGTTACGGCACGAGCATAAGCATCTAACTCAGTATCTGCCATGTGTGTGTAATGCTTCTGAACATCACTGCCAAATGTTTCAAGTACCCAGCTGCTGTTGGCCCATAGATCGCGCGCTTCTTTGAGTGAAGTTGGAATTCGATCAGCCTGCGCCGCATACGCGTTTCCAACGAAGATCTCTTCGAGAGGATACTTCTTCTCGATGCCTGAAATACCCGCGGCGACCATCCCGGCAACCGCTAAGTATTGATTAACGTCACCGCCTGGAACTCGATTCTCGATTCGAAGGCCCAGACCCTTGCCGACTAGGCGAAGTGCACACGTGCGGTTATCTCGACCCCATTTGATCGCAGTAGGAGCGAATGTGTCAGGTTGGTAGCGCTTGTAAGAATTGATGTTGGGCGCAAAAAGAAGGGTCAATTCCTTCATGTGCTTCATCTGACCAGCAATAAAATCACGACCCAGTTCTGATAGCCCATCTTCTAGATCCCCAGCCATCACCGCTTTACCTGCAAGGTCTCGGAATGAGAGGTGGATATGACAGGAACTGCCCTCACGTTCATTGAATTTAGCCATGAAAGTGAGTGAACAACCCTGAATAGAAGCGATCTCTTTGGCTCCCATTTTGTAGATTGAATGTTGATCGCATGTACGAAGCGCATCCTCATAACGGAAGGCAATCTCATGTTGACCAAAGTTACATTCACCTTTTGCAGATTCAACCGTTAAACCTGCGTCATGCATCGCTAAACGGATGGCTCGCAGTAGCTTTTCAACTCTGGCAGTGCCAGAGAGTGAGTAGTCGACGTTATATTGATTTGCCGGAGTAAGGCCCGAGTAGCCCTTATCCCAAGCCTCTTCATAGGTATCTTTGAAAACAATAAATTCCAATTCGGTTCCGCAGAGCGCTTGCAAGCCATGAGCATGTAATCGCGCTAGCTGATTTTTGAGAATAGTGCGCGGAGAGACTGAAATTCCTTCATGATCGTGATCTACCAAATCTGCCACCACCATTGCCGTGCCCTCATGCCAAGGCATGTACCGAAGAGTGTTCATATCTGGGGCCATACCCATATCGGCATACCCAGTCTCCCAAGAAGAGACGTCATAACCCTGAATTGTGTTCATATCGATATCAACGGCCAATAAATAATTACAGCCTTCAGTCCCATTCGCGACGGTATCGGCTAGAAAAAAGGGTGCATGGATGCGCTTTCCGACCATTCGACCTTGCATATCAGTGGCCCCAACAACAACGGTGTCGATCTTGCCTGACTCAACATCTTTCTTGAGCTGTTCGAGCGAAAGCATGCGTACCTCCGTGTGATCTTCAGACCTGAAAGCCAATAATCGAAGGCTATGGCCTGGTTGCGGGATTATCAACATACAAATATCGAGCCAGATTCCTTCCAAAACCTGCCCTATTAAGGCACACTATTGGCAACTTCTAGAAGGGTTGTGTTTATGTCGCAAGTAGATGACGAAAAACGCTTAGCCGAACTGGGCTATAAGCAGGAGCTCAATCGATCCTGGTCTGGCTTCTCAAACTTTGCAATCTCATTCTCTATTATCTCGATCTTGGCGGGTTGTTTTACAACTTTCGCCCAAGCTTGGAATAACGGCGGTCCAGTAGCGATCGCTATCGGTTGGCCAGTTGTTGCCGCCTTCATTTTAGTCATTGGCTTATGCATGTCTGAATTAGCCTCGGCCTACCCGACGTCGGGTGGAATCTACTGGTGGGCTTCAAAATTAGGTGGCGCCAAAGCCGGATTCTTCACCGGTTGGTTAAATCTCATTGGATTGGTCTCAGTAACTGCTTCTGTTGGTTATGGCGTAACTTTCTTCATTAACACCTTGCTAGGTTTTTATTTCCCAGGTTTTGAAGCGAAATTCATGGGTGGCGATTACATTAAGCAGCAGTTCACTCTCTTCATCATCGTTATTGCTCTAGCAACCCTCATCAACATCTTTAGTAGCAGACTGCTTGCACTCGTTAATAATATTTCTGTCTGGTGGCACGTCTTTGGCTCGGCGATCATCGTCTTGATCATGGTCTTCGCACCTGCAAAGCATCAAACACTCAAGTTTATGTTCACCCAGCACTTCAACAATTCTGGCTTCAGTAGCCACGCTTATTGGTTATATGTGCTGCCATTAGGCCTGTTGCTTACCCAGTACACAATTACGGGCTTTGACGCCTCGGCTCACCTCTCCGAGGAGACACACGAGGCTCATATCTCTGCTGCAAAAGGAATCTGGAAATCAATTTTCTATTCTGCAATCGGTGGGTACTTGCTACTGATGTCATTCCTTTACGCAGCGACAAAGGTAGATATGGTGAATTCAACCGATCCGAAAGTAAATCCATTCGGTATTGGTTCAGTTATTGCAATTATAAATGGAGCGCTTGGTGATGGGGCCTTGTTCAAGTTGGTCATCTTCATTACGACTATGGGCCAGCTCTTCTGTGTCACTGCCTGCCTCACTTCCTGTTCGCGAATGATGTTCGCGTTTTCAAGAGATGGAGCAGTCCCGAAGAGCGCTCTATGGCGAAAAGTAGATGAGCATGGAACGCCAAAGAACGCCGTAATAGTCTCTGCAGTTGCTGGAATCGTTATGACTCTGCCCGCACTGTGGAAGTCTTCTGCCGGTGTTCCTACCGCTTTCTACGCCGTTGTATCTGTCTGTGTGATTTCACTTTATCTTGCCTTCCTTATCCCGATTTTCTTAAGATTGAAGGCGGGCGACAAATTTAAGCCAGGAGTGTGGAATCTTGGCTCAAAATATAAGTGGATGGGCGCAGCTGCTGTCTTTGAGATCGTGGTCATTTCCATTTACTTCATCTTGCCAACATCACCTGCTGGAACTCCTGGAAACAAGGCCTTCAATTGGACGGCAGTTAACTATGCCCCAATTTTAACTGGTGGCTTGCTCTTGGCACTGTGGATCTGGTGGAACCTATCGGTGAAGAACTGGTTCAAAGGACCAGTAAGCAACGTCTAATTAAAACATCGCTGCTCAAAGTGAACCCTCCTCGGGCAACTGAGGAGGGTTTTACTTTGCACCTTTTGTTATTACATTCTCGCCCCACCGTTGAATGATTGGCTTCCACGTTCTCTTGAGCTCGCTCTCAGCTGACTTCACTTCAGATTCAACACTTGTTTTTCCCGATTCTAGAAAGGCATTATCTGCGTCAGATTCCCATCGCTTCACAATGACATGATCTATTTCAGGATGAGATTGAAAGCCGTATGTATTTCTTCCAATTCTGAATATTTGATTCATGCACAACTGACTTGAAGCGAGCAGGGTGGCACCGGGTGGCAGATTCGTCACGACATCTTCATGCCACTGACTAGTACTGACAGTGCCGGTTCGTTCAAGAATTGCGTCATGCAAAGCATCAGAGTTCAATTCAATTTCATAAACTCCGATTTCACCTATCGGCGCCTTATCAACTTTTCCACCCGTTGCTTCTGCCAGCAATTGGGCACCCAAGCAGATTGCAAAGATTGGAATATCGCGCGACACGGCATCAGCGATTAAGGTCTTCTCTGAGATCAAAAACGGGTAGTTCTCATGATCGTTAGCGTTCATGTGTCCGCCAAGTGGCATAAGCGCAGCAACGTGATCTGGAACCGTGAGAGGCACATTCTCGCCAGCAAAAGCTCGAAGGACTTCGATTTCAAAACCAAGTTCACGGAGCCATTCACCTGCTAGATGTGGGGGATCGGTCTCATCATTTTGAATAGCAAGCAGTACTGGCTTTCGCATGAACGAATCTTAATCTGTAATCAGTTAATATTGAAGTAAATGTGAAAAAAGTCTAGAACGCCACACGATCATTCGGCGAAATTAGAGAAGTTAATCCGCCTCTGATACCTTGCATCAAATGAAAAATTCAGTGAGTGACCATAAATATTTCAAGCTCTCCGAGAGCCCACGGGCCGTTGATAAGTCCGTAGTCGCCAGATTGATGGCGGCTGAATGGGAACGATTTACTCATGATACCGCCGCCTCTCATCGCGAATTCAATATCGCAAAGCAGACTATGCCGATGGGTGTGGTCTCAAGTTTCCAACACTGGGATCCATATCCAATCTCGATCGCATCCGCCAATGGCGCATGGATGACTGACGTCGATGGTCGCAAATTGCTAGATCTCTCAATGGGATTCGGCGCAATGCTTGCCGGTCATCTCAATCCAATCGTCACGCAAGAAATTCAAAAATCGCTCTCCACCGGGATGCTCTTTGTTACCCCTTCGCCAATCTCACGTGATGCGGGTGAACGCCTCTGCCGTAGATTTAAAATCGATCAGGTTCGCTTTGCCAATAGCGGCACTGAAGCAACAATGTATGCTGCAAGAACAGCTAAGGCCTACACAGGCAGAGATGCAATCGTAAAAGTTGAAGGCGGTTACCACGGTAGCGCCGATTCAATGACCGTATCTGGAAAACCTGCTCTAGCCAAGGCTGGTCCAGCCGAGAATCCAACTCCTGTCATTCAAGATGGAACAGCTCCAGGAGTCGTCTTCGTTGTACCTTTCAACAACCTGCCAGCTCTCGAAAAGATATTTGCGGCTCATCACAAAGAGATCGCTTGTTTTATTGTGGAACCAGTTCTTGAGAATCTTGCAATTGTTCTGCCTGATGATGGCTACCTTGAATCAGTTCGTACTCTCTGCGACCAATATGGAATCGTGCTCATCTTTGATGAAGTAAAGACTGGGCTCACTGCAGGTCCGCATGGCGCATCTGTTCGACTCGGCGTAGAGCCAGATTTGATAACGCTTGCAAAGTCGATTGGCGGCGGCGTTCCAGTCGCAGCTTTTGGTGGCAAGAAGAAGTACATGGATGCAGTGACTGACAATCGAATGCCGCATTACGGCACTTTTAACGGCAATCCACTCGCGATGGCTGGTGTACGTGGCATGGACATGGTCGCCACTTACGAGGCAATGGCCGACGCAGAATCACTCAACCACAGCGCTCTCGATCGCATAACCGAGATCATTAATCAGTATGAACTTCCGGCTCACACAGTCGGTTTTGGTGTCAAAGGTTGCATTACGTGGTCTTCCAATTTAGTTCGAAATTACCGGGATTACAAGGCTACCAATTTTGAAATTGCCGAGCTCTCTTGGCTCTGGTCACTCAATCGCGGCATCATCACGCCTCCAGGGCTGGATGAGCAATGGCTCATTTCCTTTGCGCATGGTCAAGCAGAGATCGATCTCTTGGTTGAAGATTTCCGAGAACTTGCTGCTGCGCTGCGCGCCTAACTCATTAAGCTCTAAACGCTGACTTTTACCGGCCTGGTCGCTTCATGCAAGGTGTACGAGAGCATTGCAGTAACAGCCAATGGCATCACCCACCATCCGCTGATACCAACTGCATGAGTCGCAAAGAAGCCAACTACGATTCCGGCAGCTACCCGCCAATCATCGCCGATGATGAAGTCATACCAGAAGAAGGCGAAGCCGCCGATGAGTCGAACTGCAATGGAAGAGTTCTTCGATGGTTCGCTAAACGTAGGTAAATTGAGTGGGCGAGTGGGTAGATCCTTTGCCTTACGCCCCTTGAGGAACGAAATGATTGCCAGGCATAGCACTAAAACAAAAGGAATGATGACCAAGAGCGAGAGATCCTTGTGTGGCCACTCGGCTCCGGCACCCTCTGCTCCCCAGAAAATTCCAAAGGATGAGAGCAACACACCAACCGTAAACTTCATGGTGTTCTCAGGGACGCGAGAGAGTGGTTTCGCGATCGCAAAGCCAGCGATCGCAACAATGACGACGGCGAGTACAGCACCCCAGACAGCGAGAGAGAAGGCTTGCGGGTTCTTTCCTTTTTGAATGATTCCAAAGGTCACGACGATAAAGACAACTTCGAGGCCCTCGAGAAGTACGCCTTTGAAGGAGAGTGTGAATGCGTACCAGTCGTTGACGACGAATTTCGAAACCTTCGTCTGCTTAGCAGCCTCTGCGACTTCGGTTTTGAAGATTTTGTCCTCATCGTGCAGCGCTTTGAATCCACTTGCACGAAGTATCGCCTTTCGAAGCCACTGCAGACCGAAGACCAAGAGCAGCCCACCAACGGTCAACCTCAAAGTGCTCTTCGGCAATTTATCGATGCTTGGACCAAGAACCACTATCAGTGCTGCAAGAACGACAAGCCCTGAGATCACGCCTTGAAAGGTCGATCGCCATTCGCGGGCATTTCCGGAGGCCAGAATGATGGTGACAGCCTCAACCGCTTCAACTGCGCAGGCAAGAAATACCGAAACGACGAGGGCGATGTCATTTCCAGAAAGATGATGCAACATATTCCGAGCCTACTCGCATAACCTCGGATCCGGTTGGATTTCACCTGTTGTTAACGCCCCATTCATCGTCCTGGATCAGTGAATTCGCCACTTGGTGACACTCTTGTCCCACGAATTGCGGGCGGGAGCTGTTCTCGTCCAAACACTAGGGGGATTTGTGAGTATCTTTAAAAAGAATAAGTTATTCGCCGTGTTACTGGCTACGGGATTTGCAGTTGCTGGGATCACCAGCCCAAGCGCCCATGCTGCAACCATCAAAGTAAATCTTTACGAGGCGATCGGTTACGCTGCTGATGAGATCAAGGCATTCAATGCTTCTCAGACAACATATGAAGTTGTTGACGTTGGTGGTTCTACTGGTCCACTTCTTGCAAAAGTCGCAGCTGAAGGTACTAACCCACAGTGGGGTCTCTTCTGGGCCGATGGCGACACCTGGGCTGCAGATTATGATGTGAAGAAGCAACTTGCCGCACTATCTTTCAAGCCAAACTACTCATCACTGGGCAAGAAGCTGGCTCCTAAAAACAACTCGTTTGCAGTTACTGGTTCAACCGTCATGGTTGCCGGCATTTACAATGCAGCAGTTATGAAGACCCCTCCAGTTGCACTAAGAGCTCTTGGACGTCCTGAAAATAAGGGCAAGATTGGTATGAACGATCCAAATATTTCTGGACCCACATACCCATTTATCGCTGGTCTCATGAACCAATTAGGTTCGGTTGACGCCGGAAAAGCTCTTCTTCTCCAGCTCAAAACAAATGGACTGCAAGTCAATGACAAAAATGGTCCAACGCTTCGAGCTCTTGAAAATGGCCAGATTCAAATGGGATTGGTTCAAAACACTGCCGCAATCGCTGAGGTCTTAAAGTTCTCAGCAAAGCCAGTTACTGGTTTTGATCCTAAGATTGTTTACCCAGGACGTCCGACCCTTATGCCAAGTGCCTTAGCGATTGACGGTAAGCGTCCTGCCAACGAGATAGCGGGTGCACAGGCCTTCGTAAAGTTTGTACTCTCACCGGCTGGCCAGTCAATCCTCGCATCAACGGATGCAACCGTAAATTCAGATGTTCTCTGCTACCCATCGATCAGCGGAACAACGCCAAATAAGTATGTGCCCGCAATGCCTACTGCTTACCAAATAATCGATCCTTACAAGTGGGGACCACTTCAAAGTGACATCGATGCGTGGTTTACGGCGAACATTCGCACGAAGTAAATCAAGTAATACAAGAAAAACAAGATGAACTGTAGGTTCTGAAATAGTGAGCAATGTCGTTATGGCGTCTGATGAAGGTAGTCCACTTCGTCAGGCGCCATTCGCTATGAAGAAAAAACAAGGACTTTTATCTGGGCGATTTCGGATCACGCCAATGGCAATTTTTTGGGCACTGATCATCTTGATTATCGTTTTACCCATAGCTCTGTTTCTGTCGGTTGCATTCAGTCCTCGACTGATGGATCAAGGGCATCAGTGGTTTACCTTGAGCAGTTTCAAGCCGGTTTTTTCAGGTTCATACGGAGTGGCTCTTCTTCACTCAACAATTTTAGGTGTGATTGCGGCTGTCGGTGCCACAAGTATCGCGCTTTCGGTAGCTTGGATTGTGCTTCGAACCAATTCACCAGCCCGCTTCATTTGGAACTCGGTCATCTTTGCGCTTTTTCTTGCGCCTTCGTATCTCATTGCTCTTGGTTGGCAGCGACTCTTTGAATATCACGGTGTCTTGGAAATCTCAGGATTTTCGGTAGCTCCAATTCGCAACTTGCTCTACGGACCCGTAGGCATCGGGTTGGTTCTCCTCGTTAAGGGTATGCCCTTTGCCTACCTCGTCATCGCAAATGCAATGCGTGGCCTCGGTGAAGAATTTGAGCAAGCGGCTCGTGTTCATGGCGGCTCTCGCTTGGATGCACTTAAGATTATGTCATCGCTACTTATGCCATCTATTTTTTCTGCAATGGCAATTGTCTTCGCCGAGGCGATCAGTGATTTCGGAGTTGCTTCGACTCTGTCGAACGTAGGGCATTTTAGTGTAGCCACGTATAAGTTGTATCAAGGGATAAATTCTATTCCCGTGAATTTTCCAGTTTCTGCCGCGACCAGCATCACCTTGCTCGTCTTGGTCATTTTCGCAATCCTCGCCCAAAACAAGGCCTTGAGAGGGAGGAGTTTTAGAACGCTTGGGGGACGTACCCGACCCGCAACGTTGTTGAAACTGACGCCAATTGGAAAAATTTCAACTAGTTTCTACATTTTCTTCATTCTATTCATTGCTCTTGGAATTCCTGGCTTCGGGGCATTGTCAGCCTCGATGCTCGAAGGACTGGGGAGTTTACTCAGCCACTATTCAATTAATTTCAGCAATTACTCACGTGTGCTTCATTCACGATTCCTCCGAAATCCTTTGATTTATTCGACTGAAATGTCGCTGATCACTGCAACTATGGCAGTCGGGTTGGCTGCAATCGCCTCAAAGGTCTTGACTTCCAGTCGGAATTCACGATCGAAAAGGTTTGTGGATTTCTTTCTTCTGGCAGCGGTCGCACTGCCTGGCATAGTCTTTGCCATTGGTTATATCTTCACTTATAACCTGAGGTTCATTAACGATCTTGGTCTCCACGTCTATGGAACTTCTTTTTTGCTTGCCTTCGCCTACACCGCGAATGCACTGCCATCGACTTCTCGCTCCCTCGTAGGAAATATGGGGCAGATTCAAGAGTCGATGATGGATGCTGCAAGAGTTCATGGCAGTCGGGGTTTGCGTGCATGGGTGGATGTAACAATGCCGCTTATTGCTAGACCGCTGCTGATCGCCTGGTTGCTAACTTTTTCGGGGACGTTGCTGGAGTTGCCAGTTTCCGAACTGCTTTACCCACCCGGTAGTCCTCCCGTAGCCGTTGGGATTGAACTCTCATTGGCCGGGTTTGATTTCGGCGGAGGTACGGCTATCGAAGTTCTCTCAATTTTGTGGGCACTTGTAGTCGTCGCTGTTGCATTCTTTTTATTCAACACTTTCGCACCGGCGGGGTGGAAGAGGTTAGGAAAAACACGATGATGAATAAAACCGAAGAAAGTGCGTTCAGAGTTCTCATACAAGGTGCGACAAAACAATATGGCACATTGAAGGCACTCAATAACTTTGACCTCACCATTGAGCCTGGTTCCTTCACTGTTTTGCTCGGTCCATCTGGCTCCGGAAAGTCGACGCTCATTCGCTCTATCGCCGGAATTGAGCGACTCGACTCTGGGTCAATTGTTTTCGGAGATCGTCTTATCGCCCAAGATTCCTTTCACTTGCCGCCTGAAAAGCGCGACCTCGCTATGGTCTTCCAGGATTATGCGCTGTGGCCTCATATGACTGCGCACGAGAATGTCGCCTACGCACTCAAGCGCCGGAATCTGGATCAAAGAGATGGCGAGAAGAGAGTGACTGAAGCTCTTGGGCGAGTTGGATTGTCGAGTAAAGGTAAGAATTATCCATTTGAATTATCTGGCGGGGAACAACAAAGAGTCGCGCTAGCTCGTGCAATTGTTGGGCGTCCTTCACTCTTGCTCTTCGATGAACCGCTCTCCAACCTTGATGCGGACTTACGTGAAAGACTCCGCGTCGAGATTGCAACCTTAACTCGCGAGATCGGTGCAACTGCTTGCTACATCACTCATGATCAAGCTGAAGCATTCGCACTAGCTGATCAAATTGGTGTCTTAAAGGATGGCCAGCTCCAACAAATTGGTGAGCCTGAGGCGATTTATCGCCAGCCAGCAAATAGATTTGTAGCCGCTTTCACAGGAACCTCAGGAAGTTTTGTGGGCAAGGTTCTGGCTGTTGAAGGTGTGAAGGTTTCGGTTCAAGTCAAGAGTTTTATCCTTGAATGCCACACACCTTCGACCCTTCAAGTCGGAAGCGCTGTAGAGGTTCTCGTGCGTCCCAGTGCAACGAGTTTTGTAGGTAATACGCAGAACGGTATCCCTGGAGTGGTCCTTGACGTCGCATACCGGGGTAGGGGCTACGAGCACGTGGTTGAATCGGATTTGGGAGTTATCTCGAGCATCTTCTCATCTGAATCTGTAGCCCGAGGAACAAGAGTCAATATTGAGATTGACCCGCAGGGATGTATGGCCTTCGAACAAAATACGGAAGAGCGAGCAAGTTAGTAATTCACAACTCGTAATTTCAGCTCAAGCAATTAGAGCATTTACCTACGGCTTTAGTGCAATTCTGCTTGGCCACATACTGGCAACGGAACATAAGTCAGCTTTTGAAATTGCAGTAGTCCTGAGTTCAATCGTCTTCGGTTCTGCCTTGACCTCATTTATTTTGGTGAAATGGGGGGAGCGTGTTGGCCGAATTAGGGCTTACAAAATCTTTTATCTTCTTTTAAGTCTTGCCGGTCTTGCGATCTTCCTCATTCACAGCCCTTGGACAATCGCAGCCGTAGGTCTGCTTGGGGTGCTCTCAACGGATGCAAATGACAATGGCCCCGCGACAACCCTTGAGCAAGCGGTTCTTGCCGATGATAATGAAGTTCCACGATTTGCCAGAATTTTCGGTAAATACAATGCGATTTCTGCCCTCTCTGGATCACTTGGTGCGCTGAGTCAAGCTGCATTTGCAAGGTTATTCGGCGCTACCAGTTCATACCGTGAGTTTATTCTTCTCGTGCCGCTGGGGTTGCTTGGATGGTTCGTTGCGCGCAAACTCAATGGCTCAACCCTGAAGCTCGACATTACGAGTGATATAAATTTTCCTGCTCGGTCGCCGTCTCTAGATAGACCACTTCTGCAACTCTCATTGCTATTTGCCTTGGACTCCGCGGCGGGTGGGCTGACCACAACTTCGTGGCTCGCCTACTATTTAACCTCGAGGTATCACACATCAATAACCGCGCTTGGATTTTACTTCTTTGCCTTCTCTATTTTGGCTTCCGTAAGCATGCTCTTAGCACCCCTCATAGCAGAGAAGATTGGCCTAGTTGTCACCATGGTGGGCTCACATGTTCTCAGTAATCTTTTTTTCATCACTGCTGCCTTTTGTAGAAGCTTAAATATCGCGCTGCTCTTTCTTCTTTTGCGGGCTGCCTTTTCGCAAATGGATATTCCTACACGTCAGGCACTTCTGATGTCGGCGGTCCCAAAGGAGAGCCGCCTTTCAGCCGCTGCTGTGACAAACACGGCGCGCAACTCCATTCGCCCTATTGCTCCAAGTGCTGGGATTGCGCTACAGCACGTTGCAATATTTCTACCGCTCTTTACAGGTGGGGCTATCAAAATCTGCTACGACGTTCTCATTTACTCCTGGGCTAAAAAACACAATTACCTCGCACGCACCATGGAGTGACGTGCGCGAGGCAATCGCTTGAGAGGCTAGCTAGCGGATGTTTTTAGTGAACCACGCGTTTACTTGTCCTTCTAGAGGTCCCCAGAAGTACGGATCGATCGCCTGATATGTTGTTGGGAGCATCCCTGCTCCAGGTAGAGAAGCAACGCCTGGGATAATTGACCAGTAAAGAGAGTCACCAGTTGCATCGCCAGTTTGCATGATCGCTTGGCCAGCAGGGGAGAGGACGTAGTCAATAAACTTCTTCGCCTCATTCTGCACGGTTACTGACGCTCCCTTGTCGATCGCGATGACGCTTGGCAGAAGAGTTGACTTAGAAAGGTAGACAACCTTTGGAGTGAAACCAGCCACAGGCGTCTTAGCTAATTTGAGGATTTCGCCTTGTGCTGCAGATGATTGGATAAGACCCATATTGATCACTCCAGTCTCAAGAGCATGCAAAGTATCCCCGTTTGTGTTGTTAACGACTAGTCCGTTGCCCTTTAGTTTGCTAAGGAATGCCTCACCAGCGGTGACTGACTTGCCACCAAGTTGATTCATGAGACCAGCAATAAATGGGAATGTAGGTCCGGATTGATTTGGATCGTTCATTCCAATCTGGCCTTTATACATAGGGTTTAAGAGGTCGTTATATGACTTTGGAACTGTTTTGACTTTAGCCGAGTTGTAAATCAAAGCTGCCATTGAAGTTAAACCGGTTGGTGTGTACGCATGATCAGCAGGAACGACTGACTTGCCGGCTGCAGTTAACGCTGCTTTCGATGTGTACGGAAGGAGCTGGCCTTGCTTGTCGAGGGCAGCGAATGCAGTATCGCCATCTACCCAGAGAACGCCAAACTGTGGATTGCTCTTCTCGGCAGAAACTTTTGCCAATAGCGGACCAGTGCTGTCATCATGCAAAACGGTCTTGATTCCAGTTGTCTTTGTGAATGCATCAGCGACCACCTGGTCATAGCCTTCGGCTGCGTAAATGATAAGTGGTGTCGAAGCGGCCGCTTGGGCAGATTGGTCAATTACGCCAGGCAGTACGACTGCCAAACTTGTAGTTGCAAGCAAGACTTTGCCAAGCAACGAAATACGCTTGATGAATAACATGTGTAAACCTTTCAGGCTCAGGGGCTTTAAAACTAGACCTGACTGCAGTCATTCGCTGAGCGCCGCGGTTAACTAGGTATGAATAGCGCTTTAACTTATGACTTCTTATTCCAGCGCAATCAGATCAAAGTACTCATCGTTCCAAAGATCTTCATCGCCATCAGGGAGCAAGAGGACTCGCTCTGGCTTGAGCGCACGGACTGCACCTTCATCGTGAGAGACCAAGACGACCGCCCCTTGATATTCAGCAAGTGCGCCGAGGATTTCATCGCGAGAGGCGGGATCCAAGTTGTTCGTAGGTTCATCGAGCAAGAGCACATTCGCTGAACCAACTACCAAAGTCGCAAGTGCTAAACGGGTTCGTTCACCGCCTGAAAGGACGCCCACTGGCTTTTGAACGTCATCGCCAACAAAGAGGAATGAACCCAGAACCTGTCGGGCTTGCTGTTCGGTAATTTTTTCACCGGCAGAGAGCATGTTTTCGAGTACGGATCTTTCAAAGTCGAGTGTCTCGTGCTCCTGCGCGTAGTAACCGATCTTGAGGCCATGGCCCGGCTGGATTTCACCAGTATCTGACTCATTCACTCCGCCGAGAATTTTTAAGAGGGTGGTTTTGCCGGCGCCGTTAAGCCCAAGAATCACAACTCGTGAGGATCTATCGATAGCGAGGGATACATCTGTAAAGATTTCGAGGGAGCCATAAGATTTTGAAAGACCTTCGGCCATGAGCGGTGTCTTTCCACATGGCGCAGGTGTTGGGAATCGAAGTTTCGCGACCTTGTCGCTCACTCTTACCGCTTCAAGTCCACTCACCAATTTTTCTGCACGCTTGAGCATGTTCTGTGCGGCGACTGCCTTAGAGGCCTTCGCTCGCATTTTTTCACCTTGCTTAGCCAAGATGGCGGCCTTCTTCTCAGCGTTTGCGCGCTCCTTTTTACGACGATGTTCGTCATCCTCACGCTGCTGCAGATATTTCTTCCAACCCATGTTGTAGACATCGATAACGTTCCGATTGCCATCGATGTAGAAAACTTTATTAACGACAGTCTCAATCAAAGTAACATCGTGAGAAATAATTACGAGCCCGCCGGAGTATTTAATGAGGTATTCACGGAGCCAAATAATCGAGTCTGCATCCAAGTGGTTAGTCGGTTCATCCAGGATCAAGGTTTCGGATCCGCCAAAGAGCAACCTTGCTAATTCGATTCGGCGACGCTGTCCGCCAGAGAGACCATCAAGAGTGTTGGCGAAGACTCGGTCAGGCAATCCAAGATTTGTAGCGATAGATTCAGCTTCTGCCTGCGCCGAATAGCCACCCGCAGCTTCAAACTCTGCACTCACCTTTGTATAGCGATCCATTGCCTTTTCCAGGCCATCGCTATCTGCGGTGGCCATCTCTTCCTCAACCTTGCTCATTCGGATCGCGATTTGATCGAGCCCGCGGGCCGAGAGGATGCGATTGAGGACGGTCTCTTCTTGATCGCCTGTACGTGGGTCCTGCGGCAGGTATCCAATGGTTCCGGTGCGGATTACCTGACCACCGGCTGGTAGGGAATCTCCAGAGAGCACCTTTGCAAGGGTTGATTTTCCGGCGCCATTTCGACCGACGAACCCGATGCGGTCTCCGTGATTGATTCGAACCGTCACATCTTTAACTAAGAGTCTGGCGCCAGCTCGGAGTTCAACGCTTTGAGTGGCAATCACCCGCGGAGTCTACTTGCAGTTAGAGATTGAAAAATCCCTTTATTGCTTGAACAATCATTTCGACGGCAATGGCTGCGAGTAATAAACCAGCGATTCGAGCAAAGAGCGTGACACCGGACTCCTTGATCAGGCCAAGTATCTTGGTTGAGAACATCAGGGTTAGCGCAATCACGATATGTGTAGCAATGATCGCACCGAGCAATGAGAGTTTCATGGCGGGAGTATGCGCGTAGTTCACAAAGACCATCGTTGTCACGATTGCGCCGGGTCCTGCAAGCAGTGGAGTGCCAAGCGGAACGAGGGCAATGTTGCCGTTCTCGGGCCTCATATCGGGGTTCTCTTTGCCGGTAAGCAATTCAAGGGCGATCAGCAGCATGAGTAATCCACCGGCCGCTTGCAAACCAAAGATCGAAACATGAAGATAATTCAAGATCGCTTTGCCAAAGAGCGCGAAGGCAACGATGACAAAGAATGAGACCGCTGCAGCTTGCCAAGCGAGACGAACTCTCTCTTTTTGGGGCCGGTTACCAACTAATCCGAGAAAAATTGGAGTAGCACCAGGTGGATCCAGAATGACAAGTAGCGTTATAAACGCCTGAAGCCCATATGCGATCGCGCCAAGGGAGGAAAGATTGTTCATGCGCTGATCATAATGTGGATCATCGCTTAAGAATGGGAACGGCCCCACCGGTTAGGGAAGGGCCATTCGCACTTGTAGTCTTAGATGTCGTAGTAAAGCTCGAACTCTGCTGGATGAGGACGAAGACGAACATAATCAATTTCAGCTGTGCGCTTGTAATTGATCCACGTTTCAATCAGATCAGGTGTGAATACGCCACCCTTAGTCAAGAAGTCGTGGTTTGACTCGAGGGCATCAAGAACCTCTGGAAGTGATCCAGGAACTTGTGGAATCGCGGCCGCTTCTGCGCCCTCGAGTTCGTAGAGATCCTTGTCAACTGGTGCCAGTGGTTCGATCTTGTTTTGAATGCCGTCGATACCGGCCATCAGCATCGCTGCGAAAGCAAGGTAAGGGTTCGATGATGGATCTGGGCAGCGGAACTCAATGCGCTTCGCCTTTGGATTCGAGCCAGTGATTGGGATACGAATACAGGCCGAGCGGTTACGAGCCGAGTAGACCAAGTTAACTGGTGCTTCATAACCAGGAACTAAGCGGTGGTATGAGTTGACGGTTGGGTTAGTGAATGCAAGAAGAGCTGGTGCATGCTTAAGAAGTCCGCCCACATACCAGCGAGCCATATCTGAAAGATCGCCGTAGCCATCACCGAAGAAGAGTGGCTTGCCATCCTTCCAGAGGGATTGGTGAACGTGCATGCCAGAACCATTGTCGCCAAAGAGAGGCTTAGGCATGAAGGTTGCGGTCTTGCCATTCTTCCAGGCAACGTTCTTGATGACATACTTAAACTTGATAACGTCGTCGCCGGCTTGCAAGATGTCAGAGAATCGGTAGTTGATCTCCATCTGACCAGCTGTTCCAACTTCATGGTGAGAACGTTCTACGAGAAGACCGACTTTTCCAAGTGTCATGACCATTTCATCGCGAATGTCAGCAAGCTGATCGGTTGGTGAGACTGGGAAGTAGCCACCCTTGAAACGGGTCTTGTAGCCACGGTTAGGAGTGCCATCGGCTTCTAGCGAAGCTCCGGTGTTCCATGCTCCTTCGATCGAATCGATGAAGTGATGCGATGCGTTCTGTGAAGTACTGAAGTTCACTTCATCAAAGAGATAGAACTCAGCTTCTGGCGCGAAGAATGCGGTATCAGCGATACCTGTTGAACGCAGGTAATCCACCGCCTTCGCAACAACACCGCGCGGATCACGTGAATATGGTGAATCGTCGATTGGGTTATGTACGGAGAAGTTAATGACAAGAGTCTTCTCGGCGCGGAACGGATCAATGAAAGCGCTTGAAGGAATCGGGAGCAACTTCATATCTGATTCATGAATTGCCTGGAAGCCGCGAATCGATGAACCATCGAACATTAATCCGTCAGTAAAGACAGCCTCATCAAATGATTCAACTGGTACGTTGAAGTGCTGTTGGATACCTGGCAGATCGATAAATCGGATATCAATAAGTTTGACATCGTTCTTCTTGATGAAATCGAAGATTTCTGCTGAATTCTTAAACATACTTCTCCATACCGTAGTTAAGTGAGGTAGTGCGAGGGAGAGCAGGCGCATCAGTGGGCCTGATCTATAGGAGAAATCTAGGCTTCTCATGTCAGTAAGTCACATCCGTGGTGTTACGAGTGCGTAACAGAGTCTCAAGATGAGGTCGAGGGTTTCTGGGTCTAATAGAGTAGGGAGATGACCTCAACTCCCGCCTCTTTCGGCCTCAGATTCGCTGCGATTGCGATCGATTGGCTGGCTTCTTCCCTGATAGTGACTGGGCTGACTGGCAAAAATTACGGCTACGAGGGAGAGCGGACTCTCATTTTCTTCGTTGAGGTAGTCCTACTTACCGCGCTCACTGGAGCTTCAGCGGGACAGCGAGTTTTTCGACTGCAAGTTCTTGATAACCAAACCGGGGGAGCGGTCGCCCCGCTTCGCATTTTTCTACGGACACTACTCATTCTGCTAGTTGTGCCAGCTCTCTTTCGTAAAGAGGGCGTTGCGTATCACGACGTTCTCTGTCGAACTCAGGTCGTTCGCAAAAGCTAGAACGAAGCAATGAGAACTACCTCGGCTTAGGAGCCTTGGCGCCATTTGGCATGGGACCCTTAGGAATCGGCATACTCATGCCACCGACAGCCTTCAATCGATTGCGAACTTCTCGTACCTGATTTTGGGTTAACTTCTTAGGTAACTTCTTAAGATGCTTCTGCAATTTCTTAATCGAAACTTGACCTTTAGCGGTTCCAACTTGAACTTCTATTACGGGTACACCAGGAACGAACCGCTCCATCTTTTTGCGTTCATCCTGAATCAAAGCACTAATTCCGGCAGAACCTTCTCCGACTAACACAATTCCAGCGCGGCCTACGGATCTGTGAACCATATCTTGGTTTCGAGAGACGTTGACGGCCGGAGTTGTGCTGAAACCACGACGAATTCCCATGAGAACACTCGCAGCTGCACCGAGCTGGCCATCAATTGATGCAAATGCAGCGGTATTTGCAAATCTTGTGAAGAGAAAGAAAGCCACGAGAAGTCCAAGTGGAAGAGCAAGAATGCCGAAGTAGACCGGGTGGTGCAAGCCATTTCCCGCGACAACGCCGAGGATTTCAGTGGCGACGATAGCGAGGGCGCACCATAGAAGAGATAGAGGGGAGTGTTCGCGAACTAAGCGAAAGGCATCTTTCAATACCTGCATTTGGGATTGTTTCTCTTGCTCAGCCATTTTCTCTCTTCTCTTCTTCATGTTTATGTCGCTCGGCAATCACATCTTCCGGAGTTGGTGCAGTACCGCCCAGCCTACGAGGCGCCCACCACTGACCTTCGTGGGAATCAGGGTATGCGGCCTGTACTTTGTGTAGCAAATCAAGCATAACTGTTTTCAAATTCTCTTCTTCTGCTGGGATATCAGAACCCTTTGCAACGAAAATAGGGGCACCGAACTCAACGAAAATAGGGAAGTGGTTTCGCCTGAAATCCGGTTTGTGATGCTTCGTGATAATTCGTTGACTGCCCCAGATCGCAACTGGAATTACTGGCACGCCAGCTCCTTGTGCCAATCTGACTGCACCAGATTTGAGCTCTTGGATTTCAAAACTTCTTGATGTGGTTCCTTCTGGAAAAATTCCCACGATCTCACCGCTTCGTAGGTATCGAAGAGCAGTGACAAGTGCGCTCGAACCTGCAGAGCGATCAACCGAAATATGCTTCATCCCGCGCATCAGTGGCCCTGCGATCTTGTGCTCAAAGATCTCTCTCTTTGCCATGAATCGGATGTAGCGCTTCATGGGGAGTGCAGCAGTGCCAGCTAATGCGAAATCGAGATAGCCGATGTGGTTAATCGCAAGTACTGCGCCACCATCTTGCCCGGGTTTGGGCAAATTCTCTAATCCACGAAAAGAGAAGCGAAGCCCGAGATACCGCCAGAAAGTTTTTAAAACCACAATGACTGGTGGGTAGACCAACTCAGCCATTATTAGCGGCACGTTTCTCTTGTGCTTGTTTGTAGAGGCGACCGGCTCGATAACTTGATCGAACCATTGGTCCACTCATTACGCCAGAGAAGCCAATATCGTTCGCTTCAGCCGAGAGTTCAACAAACTCTTCTGGCTTAACCCAACGAATAACTGGATGGTGAGTAGGAGTTGGTCGCAAGTACTGAGTGATTGTGATCAAATCACAACCTGCCTGATGCAGATCTTTTAGTGCCTGTGAAACTTCTTCGCGGGTTTCGCCCATACCTAGGATGAGATTCGACTTTGTTATCAATCCAAAGTCTCTTGCCTGCGTAATAACGTCGAGCGATCGGTCATAACGAAAAGCCGGGCGGATCTCTTTAAAGATTCTTGGCACAGTCTCTAGATTGTGGGCAAATACCTCCGGCTTAGTTTCGAAAACTTGGTTAAGAAGTTCTGGTTTACCACTGAAATCTGGTGCAAGCATTTCGACGCCTACGCCTGGATTCATCTCGTGAACAACGCGGATAGTTTCTGCGTAGAGCCAGGCACCTTCATCATCTAGATCATCGCGTGTTACGCCGGTAATGGTTGCATAGCGCAGGCCCATGGTCTTAACCGATTCGCCAACGCGGCGCGGTTCATCAAGGTCAAGTGGCAACGGCTTACCGGTATCGATATTGCAAAAATCGCACCGCCTCGTGCAGCGTTCGCCACCAATCAAGAAGGTCGCTTCCTTATCTTCCCAGCATTCAAAAATATTTGGGCAGGCGGCCTCTTGGCAGACAGTGTGCAGTCCTTCACGAGAAACGAGAGAACGAAGCGCTGTGTACTCAGGACCCATCTTTGCCTTTGTTTTGATCCACTCCGGTTTACGTTCGATCGGAACGGCAGCATTGCGTGATTCGATCCGCATGAGCTTTCGTCCTTCAGGGGCGATTGTCATTGACTGACTCTCCTTAGCGCGACCGATAGGCAAGCTTCGATGATGGGCAAGACTTCTTCAATCGTGATCTTTCTATCAACTTCTCTTTCAAGGGAAGTGACGCCGGCATCAGATATTCCGCATGGAATAATCTTGTTGAATCCATCGAGTTTCGTATGCACGTTGAGTGCAAAACCATGCATTGTGACGCCTTTGGCTACCCGGATACCGATAGCAGCAATTTTTCGGTCTCCACAGTGATCGCGGATCCAGACCCCAGATCGTTCACGGTATTGCTCCGCCTTCACTCCAAAGTGGGCGCAAACCTCAATCAAGCCGGCTTCAAGTTCACGAACAAAACCCACAACATCATGCGGATTCTTGAGGCGAACGATTGGATAGCCAACTAGCTGCCCCTCGCCATGCCAAGTAATTTTTCCGCCACGATCGACATCAATTACTGGTGTTCCATCTGTTGGTCGCTCCGATAATTCAGTCCGACGTCCAGCGGTGTAAACCGATGGATGCTCAAGCAGCAGTAGAGAATTTTTTGCTTCTTGGTCAACTACTGATTGGTGAACTGACCGCTGCCAGGCAAGAGCCTCAACGTAGTCGACGATTCCAGCCCTAGTAATCGAGAAATCCAGGATCGCTGGTGTTGAAGCGATCTCCGTGGTAGCCATGAGTTAAGCCTAATTGCCCGTATGAACTTTGGCTAAACAGGCTCCTTTTCAAGGAGTTTGGCCGGGTGTGAGCAGCGGTGCTGGGTAAACTCCGCCCATCATTGATAGAAACCCAAGGAGAGTACGAACCATGTCTGATCTTTCTGCAAAGCCTCTTAGCCCAGAACATCAGGGCAGTTCCATGCGCAAACATCGTAAACCGCTGGCGGTGGCCTTATTAATAGTCATCGCTTGGTTCATGGCTTCAAGCATCACTGGTCCACTCTTTGGAAAGCTTTCGACCGTTCAAAAGAATGACAATTCAAAGTTTCTCCCGGCCACAGCTGAAGCTCAAAAGTTTGCTGAAGCATCGCGGGTTTTTACTGCTGGCGCCAATCAGTCACTCCCAACTCTCATCCTCTTCGTCGGTCAAGCGACACCAGAAAAAGTTGCGGCAGCGAATGCATTTCTTGTCACACTGAAGGAAAAACCCCTAGTGGACGCCAACGGGAAATCGGACCCACAAGTGGTTGGAAAAATTAGTGACTTCTTGGCTACTGGTGAAGATTCAGTCGCTTTCCCAGCTCCTAAAAGCGATGCGATTCTCGCTTCGATTCCTGTTGCTGGAAACAAAGTGGATTTTAATCTCGCAAATGGAAAACCAGCGCTTCCTTATCTCATCGATTCAATTCGTTTCTATACGAAGAGTTTTGCGTCATCCATGCAACTCACTCCGCATGTGACCGGGATTGCAGCAATCCTTGCTGACCTCTTTGGTGCATTTGGTACTCTAGATTCTTCTCTGCTTCTCACAACTGGACTTGTTGTAGCAGTGATTTTGATTGTGGTGTATCGATCCCCGATTCTTTGGATTTTGCCACTTTTTTCGGCAGGTATCGCGCTCTCGTTTGCTGGTTCAGTCGTTTATCTCTTGGCCAAGAACAATGTCATTACGTTAGATGGTGGTTCACAAGGCATTCTCTCGGTGCTTGTGCTCGGCGCAGCAACTGATTACGCGCTCTTGCTGATTGCAAGATATCGCGAAGAACTCCATCATGAAGATTCTCGAGTAGGTGCTATGAGAAACACGCTACGCGCAGTCTCCGAACCTATTGTTGCCTCAGCCTGCACGGTAGCCGTTGGTTTGCTTGTTCTTCTCATGGCAAGCCTTTCGAATAACCGTGGGCTAGGCCCAGTGGGTGCAATCGGAGTCGTCTGCGGAATGCTAACTATTCTGACGTTGCTACCTGCATTGCTGGTCCTCTTCGGTCGTTGGATTTTCTGGCCGCGCATTCCACACTTTGGTTCAGAGGATGAGAAGCTCTCTGGGCTGTGGTCAAAGATTGCAAAGGCGACCGCAACTAAGCCAAAGAAGTATTGGATCGCAACCGGGGCGCTTTTAATTGTTTTTGCAGGATTTGCAACAACGCTTCATGCAGATGGCATTTCAACGGCCCAAGGTTTCACGAAGAAAACAGACTCGGTTGTTGGACAAGAGTTGGCAGGTAAGTATTTCCCTGGTGGCACCGGTGAACCAACCGAAATTCTGACGACCCAGGCCCTAGCCCCAGCAGTTGCAGAGAAGGTAAAAGCGGTGAAGGGTGTCTCATCGGTGACGACGATGACTGATGGCGCAGGTTCTCTTGCACCGAAGGTCATTGGTGGCAAAGTTATTGTGCTCGCAACTTTGAATTTCGCTGCAGATTCCAGCGCCGCCAAGGCGTTGATTCCAGCGATCCGCACTGCTGCTCATGCGGCGGATTCGGCAAGTCTGGTTGGTGGTACTTCGGCCGTGTATTACGACACCGCAAAGGCAGCGTTCCGAGATGAAAAGGTAATCATTCCGATCGTCCTCATTTTGATCGCTTTGATTCTCGGCCTTCTGCTTCGAAGCGTAATGGCCGCGGTCCTCCTGCTTGGCACGGTAGTTCTTTCTTACTTCGCTACTCTCGGTGTTTGCTCGCTGGTCTTCCACCACATATTCCACTTTGCCGGCGAAGATTCTGGGTTCCCACTCTTCGCATTTATTTTCTTGGTTGCACTCGGGATCGATTACAACATCTTCTTGATGACGCGCGTTCGTGAGGAAGCGATCAAGCTCGGCACGAGAGCTGGTATGTCTAAGGGCGTAACCGTGACTGGTGGAGTTATTACATCTGCCGGCGTGGTTCTTGCTGCAACATTCACCGTTCTCGGAATCCTGCCACTCGTCTTTATCGCAGAGATCGGTTTCTCGGTTGCGTTCGGAGTTCTACTTGACACTCTGCTAGTTCGGTCAATTCTGGTTCCGGCGCTCGTCCATCAACTAGGCGCCAAAACTTGGTGGCCTGCAAAGCTGTCGGATTAGCATGCGCGTTGGAATTACTGGCTACGGGTTAGCTGGTCGATACTTTCACGCTCCGCTCTTGGAGTCGGCGGGTTTTGAGATAGTCGGTGCCGTGACTAACAACGCGGATCGCATCGCACACTTGGCTAGTGATTATCCAGATGCGATTGCATACTCAACTGTAGAAGAGTTGCTCGATCAGAATCTTGACCTGCTAGTTGTTGCAAGCGCAAATGTAAGACACGCATTAGACGCGATTGCAGCCTTGAAATCGAGTGTCCCAGTGGTGGTAGATAAGCCGATGGGAAGAGACCTGGCAGAAACGCAAGAAATAGTAAGAGTTTCAGAAGAGTGCGGTGTGCCAGTCACGACATTCTTTAATCGACTCTTTGACAGCGACACTTTAACCATCAAGCAGATTCTTAAAGAGGGAACTCTTGGAGAGATTTTTAGAATCGACTCTCGCTTTGAACGGTTTAGGCCAGAGCCAAGCCCCACTGCCTGGCGCGAACGGTCGAGTGCGCAAGATGGAGGAGGAAATCTTCTGGACTTACAGCCGCATTTGGTATCAATCGTCCTAGAACTATTTGGACCCGCTGACGTTGTGTTTGCGAGTGTTCGAGCGATACGTGGTCATGCGGATGACGATGTGGTTATTGTTTTAAAGCACAAGAGTGGCGTCGATTCATATCTGAGTGCGAGTGCCATTGTGGGTGCCCCCGGTCCCAGAATTCGACTTCTCGGGAGCAAGGGCGCATTAGTCGTCAGCGATTTGGACGGGCAAGAGTCGATGCTGCGCGCGGGTAAAAAACCCGTCAGCGGAATCTGGAAAGAAGATAGTCGTAGCAATATCCGATTACATCAAGGAGATGAAGTGGTTTCCTACCCAGCGATTGCTGGAAATTACGGACTTTTCTATCTTGAAGTGAAGGCTACTTTAGAAGGAAAAGGGGAGTGGCCCGTTTCGACCAACCAGGCCCTTGCCGTTGCAAAGATCATTGATGAAGCTCGCAAAATGTCTATTCGATGAACTCCGGACGTAGAGCGGCGAAATTAATTATTGAACGAGTTCGCCGAGAGCGTTAACGAGATGCGGGTAATCAAAAGAGAAGCCATCTGCAGTTAACTTTTGCGGCAAGATCTTTTTAGATCCGAGTATTTCGGAAGAGAATCCGCCGAGTACGGCTTTTAACGCAAATCCTGGTACCGAAAATAGCGCGGGTCGATGTAACGCTTGTGCAAGGGCAGCGGTGAACTCTTGATTGGTCACCGGATTTGGAGAGGTCAGATTTACCGGGCCTTCGAGGGATGACTCGAGCAGATGAGTGATTGCACGTATCTCGTCATGCAATGAAATCCATGACCACCATTGCTTCCCTGAACCTAACTTTCCACCGAGGCCAAATCTAAATAGCGGCAACATTTTGCCGAGTGCTCCACCAGTAGGTTCAAGAACGAGTCCGGTTCGAAGATTGACAGTGCGAACATCACCTGCAAGCGATGCCGCACTTTCCCACTCGCGGCAGACTGCGGCTAGAAAATCTTCGCCACTGCGATCTTCTTCAACGACGGCGCGGTTGCCGGTTTCGCCATAAAACCCAATAGCGCTGGCAGATAAAAAGACTGAAGGCTTCACAGCTGCAACAGCATTTGCAATAGCGGTGGTACCTAGTAAGCGAGAGTTAAGAATTTCTGCTCGATACTTTTTTGTCCAACGCTTATCTCCAACACCAGCTCCCGCTAGATGGGCTATTGCATTGACGCCTTCTAGCGCAGCAAGGTCCACATTTCCCGAAGTTGGATCCCAAGTAATTTCATCCGGTGCAATTGCAGGCCGTCGAACGAGGCGCTGAACAGTGTGCCCTTCACTACGCAGGTGGCCGACGAGAGCGCTGCCGATGAGACCGGAAGCACCGGTGACTGCGATCCGTTGCAGCTTATGCATTAAAGCCCTAAGTCAGATTCGAAGCGACCATCCTCTAGTCGTTCCTTCAGTGTGACCAAGAAACGAGCAGCATCTGCGCCATCAACAATTCGGTGATCGTAGGAGAGGGCTAGGTAGACCATAGATCTGATCGAAATAGTTTCACCACCGTCGGTGCCCTTCATGACCATTGGTCGCTTAACCACTGCACCGACGCCAAGGATTGCTACCTGCGGCTGATTAATGATTGGTGTATCGAACAATGCGCCGCGGCTACCTGTATTGGTAATAGTGAATGTTCCGCCACCGAGTTCGTCTGGAGTAATTTTGTTGTCGCGAGTTCTAGCAGCGACGTCCACAATGCGCCTTGCAATTCCACCAATGTTGAGATCGCCAGCATCGCGAATGACAGGTACGAGTAGTCCGCGTTCGGTGTCGACGGCGATGCCTAAGTGCTCGGCACCATGATAAGTAACTTGGTCGCCAGTAACGGATGCATTGAGAACTGGATGTTGTTTGAGTGCTTCACAGACAGCCACAGTAAAGAAGGGTAGGAAGGTGAGTTTTACGCCCTCGCGCACCTCAAAGGATCCTTTTGCTGCTTGTCGCAGGCGATCAATTTTAGTGACATCTACCTCAATCACCGTTGTGAGTTGAGCACTTGTCTGAAGTGATTCGACCATCCGCTCGGCGATTACTTTGCGAAGCCTGGACATCGTGACTGATGTACCGCGCAGAGGAGAGACAGCAACAATCGAAGGAGAGCTTTGTGATGGCGCAGTTGCTGGTGAAACTTGAGAAGGAGTTGCGGTTTGGGTTGCTGGCGCCTTTGCAGCAAGTACATCTTCTTTGCGGATCCGGCCACCGATTCCAGTGCCAGTAATTCGACCGAGATCGACGCCATTTTCTCGGGCAAACTGTCGAACAATAGGAGTTACGTATAGATCTTCTGCTGGCGCGGCAACTGGAGTCGCAACTTGGGCTGGGGCAGCGACTTGAGCAGGGGTTGCAACTGGCGCAGGAGTAGGGGCTGGCGCAGCAACTGGAGTAGATACTGAACTACTACTTCCGATGAGCGCTAAACGAGCGCCAACTGCGACGGTTGCATCGACTGCGACATCGATCGAAAGAATAGTTCCTGTAGCAGGCGATGGAATTTCGGTATCAACTTTGTCCGTTGAGACTTCAAGGAGAGCTTCATCTGCTTGGACTTGATCTCCAACATTCTTGAGCCATCGAGTCACTGTTCCTTCAGTGACTGATTCACCGAGGGCAGGCATCGTGACAACAACACCAGCAGAGTGAGTTGCGGCAACCGGAGCGGCAACTTGTGCGGCAACCGGAGCGGCAACTTGTGCGGCAACCGG
>CBFHTP010000001.1:0-69069 GCA_965658705.1 Candidatus Nanopelagicaceae bacterium | reverse complement strand
AGACGTGGCCGAATCAGAGATGATTGCAAGCTCTGCACCCACAGCTACTGTGGAATCGATCGGGACCACAATTTTTGTGAGAATTCCTGCAATTGGTGAAGGAATTTCGGTATCAACTTTGTCGGTTGAGACTTCAAGAAGCGGTTCATCGACCGCGACTGCGTCGCCTTCGTTCTTTAACCAACGAGTTACAGTTCCCTCTGTTACTGATTCACCCAGAGCTGGCATGGTTACTGAAAAAGTCATCTTCGTCTCCTGTTATCCGTGGGCGTGCAGAGGTTTGCCAGCCAGAGCCATATGAGCTTCGCCCATAGCCTCTGAAAGTGTCGGGTGGGCATGAATATGTTGCGCTACATCTGATGCCGTAGCTTCCCAGTTGAAGATCAATTGCGCCTCAGCCAGAAGTTCACCAACGCGTGAGCCAACCATGTGGACTCCAAGGATTCGATTGGTTCCCTTTTCACCCACTAATTTGATCGAACCTGCTGTTTTCAAAATATTAGCCTTACCGTTACCAGATAGGTCGTAGGGTAGTTCGATAACGTCGTAGCCGCGTTCCTTCGCTGCTGCAGTCGATAATCCAACAGATGCGACTTCTGGCTCTGAGTAAGTGACTTTTGGTACGCCGTCATAATCGATTGCGCGTGGGTTTAATCCTGCGATCTCTTCTGCGACCATGATTCCCTCAGCAAAGCCAACGTGAGCGAGTTGTAGCGTGGGAATAATGTCGCCTACCGCCCAAATTCCTGGAACATTGGTGCGGCACTTTTCGTCAACCATGATATAGCCACGATCCATCGTGATGCCTTGTTCTTCATAGCCAATTCCGGTTGTCACTGGTCCGCGGCCAACGGCGACGAGCAATACATCGGCCGTTAACTGTGTTCCATTTTCGAGAGTGACGACGACTCCGGTGCTAGACCTTTGGGCCGAAGCGAATTTAACGCCGGTCTCCATCTTGATTCCACGTTTGCGGAAAGCACGTTCGAGTAACTTGCTCGAAGATTCATCTTCAAGTGCAACGAGGCGAGGCAACCCTTCAACGATGGTGACATCTGAGCCAAAGGAGTGCCACACTGATGCAAATTCACAGCCGATAACTCCGCCACCAAGGACGATGACGCTCTTTGGAACATAATCAAATGTTATCGCCGCTTCACTAGTAACAATCTGTTGGCCATCGATTTCTAGACCAGGAAGGGTACGAGGGTAGGAGCCAGTCGCCAAGATAATGTTTTTGCCGGTGTAACTTTCACCATTCACCTGAACAGTGTTGGGAGAAGTGAGCGTCCCGGTTCCTTCAACGTAAGTAATATTTCGTGATTTAACGAGACCTTGCAGACCCTTATGGAGTTTAGAGACGACGCCATCTTTGTATGCATTGACTGCGACCATATCCATTGAAATAAATTCGGCCTTAACGCCAAATTCACCGGCATGACGGGTGCTATCTGCGATCTCACCTGCATGAAGAAGCGCCTTGGTCGGAATGCAACCGCGGTGCAAGCAGGTTCCGCCGAGTTTATCTTTCTCGATCAGCGCAACTGATAAGCCGAGTTGAGCTCCACGTAGCGCTGCGGCGTAGCCGCCACTTCCACCGCCAAGAATTACGAGATCGAATTGCGCCACGGATTAACCCTTCATGAGACTGATAACCGACAAATTGCGAGACGGGCCCGCGGGGGCCGTACTGCCCAATCTTGCCACGAAAGCGGAGTTTAGATTCTCGGCGATCGTGCCAGAGGGCTCTCTCTACCTAAGCCTGTGACGCAGCCAACTCTGCTAGAGCAACGAGCGACCGGACCGCCACACCCGTTCCACCGATTGGGGTGTAGCCATGTGCGCCAGCCTTGTTATAGGCCGGCGAAGCAATGTCCAGGTGAAGCCAAGGCAGATCGTCAGATACAAATTCTTTCAAGAAGACGCCAGCCACCAACATGCCGCCATTGCGGTCACCAATATTTGCGATGTCAGCGGTTGGTGAATCGAGCGATGTGCGCAGTTCGGTGGGTAGTGGCATTGGCCAGAAAAGTTCACCGCTGTCGTGGGCAGCTTTTAAGAAGAGATCCTGGAACGCTTCGTTATTTGTCATGACAGCGCTAGTTCGAGTGCCAAGTGCGATTCCTTGCGCACCGGTCAACGTTGCAACATCGATGACTCCATCTAATCCGTTCTTCACACCATCTAGCGCAGCCCGGACGAGGCCATCGGCCATGACTAGCCGGCCTTCAGCGTCAGGGTTGAGCACTTCAACTGTCTTGCCGCCAAAGATCGTAATGACATCAGATGGACGTGTTGCATTCTCACTAATCATATTCTCGGCTAGACAGGCATAGCCTTCGACAGCAATAGGTAATTTCAATTGCGCAATTGCAAAAATCGCGGCAACAATTGCAGCTGCGCCACTCATATCGCATTTCATTGCATCCATGCCGGCAGCAGGCTTCAGGGCATATCCGCCAGAATCAAAGGTGATCCCTTTGCCGACAAGTGCATAACGCTTCTTAGGTTTAGCCGGCGTGTATGAGAGATGGAAGAGCCTTGGGGGATTAGCTGAACCTTGACCCACCGAGGAGATACCCCCGTAGCCCTTACTCTTCAATTGGGTTTCGTTGAGAATTTCAACTTTCAGGCCGAGCGGTAGGGCAATTTTTTTCATGCGATCACTAAATGAAGCTGGTGTGAGATGGCTAGGCGGAGTATTGATGAGATCTCGGACTAGATTGATCTGCTCGCTGAGCACTTCAGCTTTGCGTAGCGCCCGCTTTCCTTCTGCCGAACTCCCAAAACGTGAAATGACATTTACTTGGCTAAGCGGCACTTTATGTTCTGGTTTCGGAGTTGCTTTAAATTCAAAGAAGGAATAAGCGCCGAAGAGAGCCCCTTCAGCAATCGCAGCAAAGCCAGCGGCGTTCTTATGCGGCAGTGCAAAATCTGCAGCCTTGGAACCAGATAAGTGGCGAGAAGCTGCTCCCGCAGCCCGACGAAGAGATTCATGCGGATATTCGGCTGCGACCTCATCAAGTCCGGTCGTGATAATCAACTTTGGCGAACTAAACGGAATCTTCAGAACCTCATCATGCTCGCCGGTCGCGCCGACGTCGGCGAGAACAGATTCAAGGGCCTTGATGGCCGTTGCGGTCAGATTGGTCGCGGCGGACTCAATAACTACTTTGGCGCCCTTCCGTGCAATTCCAACAACAAGGATTTCAGCGCTCTGCTTTTCGGAGCTCTTTAGAACGGTCTTATTCGCTTGTGATTTCATTCCACAATCTAAGCACGAGAAGAATGAAATTGCGCGAATATTTCCTGATTTTGCTAGGTTTGATAGATGAGCGATCTCAAATCACCACTCTATGACTGGCATGTGGATCAAGCTGCAAAGATGGCAGATTTTGGTGGCTGGCAGATGCCAATCGAATACCCCGCTGGAACGATTGCAGGTGCGCCAGGGGGAGTGATTGCCGAGCACAATGCAGTTCGAGAGCGAGTCGGACTCTTCGATGTCTCGCACTTAGGCAAAATCGAGATAACGGGTGAAGGCGCTTTAGATTTCGTAAATTCAATTGTGACAAATGACCTCATTAAAATTTCAGATGGTTCGGCGCAATACAACTTGATCTGTAACAACGATGGTGGAGTGATAGATGATCTGATTGTCTATCGCAGAGGCGTATCCGATCTATTTTTGATACCCAATGCAGCAAATTGCAAAGAAGTTTTTGAAGTCTTTTCTGCCCAAGCACCTGCCGGGATCACCGTGGTTAATGCCCATAAGAAGTTCGGCGTATTGGCGCTTCAAGGCCCGGATTCAGCAAAGGTTGCAGTAAAACTGGGCCTTAGCGTTGATTTCGACTACATGGCTTTCAGCGAAGGTTTGATTCCTGGTTACGAGCCATTAGGTTCGGTCATCGTATGTCGAACTGGATATACCGGTGAATTCGGATTTGAAATAATCCCGTCTTGGGAGCAATCGCAAGCGGTATGGAATTTATTATGTGGCCTCATTGCACAATTTGATGGCCGAGTATGCGGACTCGGTTCGCGTGATACGTTGCGAACCGAGATGGGCTACCCACTTCATGGCCACGAACTTTCACTAGAAATTTCCCCACTTCAAGCAAGCGCCGGTTGGGCTGTTGCGCTGGGCAAGGCAGAATTTCACGGAAGGCAAGCTCTTGTGAGAGAGAAGGAGCAAGGAGTTAAGCGGTTTCTTCGCGGCATAAAATCTTTAGATCGAGCAATTCCTCGGGGTGAAATGCAGGTTAGCCAGAATGGCCAGACCGTGGGGGTTGTGACGAGTGGAACTTTTTCACCAACCCTGAAATCCGGAATCGGGCTAGCGCTTATCTCTCGGGAGATTAAGGTCGGAGAAATTGTTCAAATTGATGTTCGTGGACGAGTATCTGACGTTGAGGTTGTTAAAGCTCCCTTTGTGCCATCACACGTTCGATAACCAGGTTTTAGCCTCGCTCCTTCTTTGCCACGATGACTGAATCGCCTGAATCAAGAGTGAAGACATTGATTCGGTCATCAAATGCGCTTCGAAGTTCGGCGGAATGGATCACGTAATCGGCGCTGCCCGCGAGTAAGACGCGCCCCTCTTGCATAACCACAATCTCTTCCGCATACATGGCAGCCAAGGTGATGTCATGCATGGTCGAGATGATTGTTACGCCTTTGTTTTTGAGCGACTCGATATTGTTCAGAACCGAAATCTGGTGATGAAGATCTAAAGCACTCGTTGGTTCATCCAGAAGAATCACTTCTGGTTCCTGCGCGAGCGCCCTGGCTATCAGTGCGCGCTGCATCTCACCGCCTGATAGATGGGCGACATGCTGCTTGTGCATTCCGAATAGTTGGGTTACCTCTAAAATCTCTTGAATTTTGGCTCTACTCTTTGCGCTTTCGTTCCCCCAACCATCACGTTTTGCCCGGCCTAGGGAGACGTATTCAGAGACAGAGATGCCATTCGGAATCGAAGGGGATTGAGGTACGAAGGCAACGTTTCGATGTTGATTATGAAAGAGCTCTTTATCGTGGCTTTTGACCGAACCCGAATAAGGCATTACTCCCAACAAGACTTTGAGGAGAGTTGTCTTTCCTGCACCATTTGGGCCTACTAGACAGCTCCATTTACTCGGTGCAATATTTAGCGATATCTCCTTGAGTAGTACCTTCTCGCCAATAACAACAGAGAGATTTTCGATAGTGATCATCGCTGAACTGCCCTTCGGTTTCTAAGCACTACTAGAAAAAATGGTGCGCCAATAAACGCGGTGATAACCCCGATGGGAAGTTCTGCTGGGGAGAGCAGTGTTCTGGCACCCAGATCGGCAAGCATCAGAAAAGTTGCGCCGGCCAATGCAATAGTAAAAAGAGAACGATTGGTAACTCTGTGAGTCAGGCCCCTAACCAAATGTGGAACCACGATCCCTACGAAGCCAATCAGGCCTGAAGCTGAGACGGCCGTTGCGGTCGCAAGTGTTGCCGCGCACACCGCGATGATTCGCAATCTAGCTGGATTTATTCCCAGAGAGAATGCTTCTTCATCCGATAAAAGTAGGCCATCCAATTGTTTCGAGATACTGACCATGACTGCTATCGCGCCAAGAATGTAGAAAGAGGACCAACTAACGATCTGCCAATTTGCGACGGTCAGCTCGCCCAGAATCCAAGAGTAGACGGGCCGCAACGAAGCGCTATGGCGTTGTTGTAAGTAGGTTTGGATTGCGGTGGCGAAAGATCCAACTGCGATTCCAGCCAGTAAAAGAGTTTGTGGTTCAGAGAAAAACTTTCCAGAAATGAAGAAGGTCGTGAGAACTGCCAACACTGCACCGCAGAACGAAAAAATGGGAAGCAATCCATATACGTTATGGGTAACAGTCGTGAGAACGAAGGTTGCGCCGAGCCCAGCTCCGCTTGCAGCGCCTAACAAATATGGATCAGCGAGTGGATTTCGAAAGACCGTCTGATATACGGCGCCACTAGTTGCCAATGCGGAGCCAACAAGGGCAGCAAGCAAGGCGCGGGGGATGCGCAAATCAAAAAGGACGGTTCGCTCTTGCTCGGTAAGCCCACTGTGAAAGCCGAAGATTGTTTGAAGAATTGACTTCAGTGAGAGTTGAATCGGACCGAAACTAATTGCAGCAAGGGATGTAACGAGAAGCAGGACAGCAAAGATCGAAGTGATCTTCCAATTCCATGTTGGGGCTAAGCCCTGCTTCCCTGACATCAGTTACTTAACTTTTTTGAGCGCGTCAGCGATGAGTTGATAAAGGTTGACGAGTCGAACACCCCAACGCGAGGCGATGTCTTCTGGCAACGAGACAATTTGGTTCTTTTGCACAGCAGTAATTCCGTTCCACCCGGGACGAGCGGCAACGTCGTATGAACTTTGCCCATCGGCCAAAAACACCACTGATGGGTTCACCTGAATCAGGTATTCTGATGTGAGCTGCGGATATCCATAACTGTCTGCAGTTGCCGCGGCATCAGCAACATTGATCAGGCCAAAAGATTTGTAAACCCCTCCGATAAATGTTGAAGAGGCTGCTGAGTAAAGAGTGCTATCAACTTCATGGAAAACACTTATAGCTGAAGAGTTTTTGACCGAAGCGATTGCTGATTGAATCTTCACCTTCATCTGTGCGATAAGAGCCGTCGCCTGGGAAGTGTGACCTGTCACAGCTCCCAAAGATTTCAACTCCGCATAGACGCCATCTATGGCGCTAGGCGTCTCTTCAAAGAAGACCTTGATCTTTAACTTCTCCAACGCAGCCTTGACTGAGGTCGCTTTAGTCGCAGAACTCTGCAAAATAACCAGATCTGGCTTCTTCGCGGCAATCGCCTCCACATTTGGAGTGAAGGCATCTAGCTTTGAGATGGGTGCGTTCTTTGGATAATTCGAGAGCGAATCGACAGCCAGAACTTGCTTGCCAGCTCCAATAGCGAAGAGATCTTCGGTCGCGCTCGGCGAAAGTGAGATGATTCGTGATGGGTATTTAGCGGCCGCGTGAGCCGATTGATTGATTGACAAAACTTGAAGCACCGAAAAGATCGCGGCTATTGCCAGTACTTTCGGCTTCGAGATTTTCCAAGATTTAAACATAAAAAAACTCCCTCGAGCATATGAGGGAGAAAGAGTGGGCTTCCAATGCCGACCAGAAAACTTTTGGCCAGACAATTAAAGGCCCGACCTTCCTCCGAGGTCGGATACTTCTTTGAGGAGAGGCGACCTGGCTTGGCCCATTTTCAAGTCTTCAGATTTTCAAATGATCTGAAAGTGGGCCTTACAGTTGCGGGAACAGCGCCGGTATCTCACCGGACTTCGCTCTTTCTCAAGCGGAAAAGTACCACGTCTTTTAATTTATTGAGTTATTTGCGGTTTCTTCGGCCAATGAAATAGGCGAGTCCGACTGCAATGAGAAGCGCACCAATCACAAGTAGCGTCGAGGACCCTTCAAAAATGTGAGCTTCGTCTTTGATTTGTGGCTTCTCACCGGACTCCTCCGCAAAAGCTATCCCCGAAATTCCAGGAAGAAATGTCAAGATGAGCGCGAACCCAGCTCCGTAGACCTTGTTCATGCGCAAAGGGTACTCTTCCGGACATGGAATATCGTCGCCTTGGCAGTACCGGAATGTACGTTTCAGAGATCGCCTACGGAAACTGGATCACCCACGGTTCCCAGGTAGAAGAGCTTGCCGCAATCAAATGTGTTCGCGCCGCTCTTGATGAGGGGATCACTACCTTCGATACCGCTGATGTCTACGCAGGGACGAGAGCAGAAATTGTGCTTGGCAAAGCCCTAAAAGGCGTCAAACGTGAATCCTACGAACTCTTCACCAAGGTTTACTGGCCAACCGGTACCGGAAAAAATGACCGCGGCCTCTCTCGCAAACACATCATGGAATCTGTGCATGCTTCGTTGAAGCGCCTCAACACTGACCACATCGATCTCTATCAGATGCATCGTTTCGATGTTGAGACCCCAGTAGAAGAATCGTTGCGTGCCTTTGATGACCTGATTCGTCAAGGAAAGATTCATTACATCGGCTTCTCTGAATGGAACGCTGATCAGATCAAGAACGCTCTGACAATCCAGAAGGAGCTTGGTTTTGATCGATTCGTTTCCAGCCAACCCCAGTACTCCATGTTGTGGCGAGTGATCGAAAAAGAGGTTGTGCCGTTATCTATTAAAGAAGGTATTGGCCAGATCGTTTGGTCACCTATTGCACAAGGTGTCCTCACCGGAAAATACTTGCCCGGCAAAAAGCCACCGGCTGGTTCACGCGCTACTGACAAAAAGAGCGGCGCCGGGATGATTTCTCGCTGGCTGCGGGATGATGTCTTGACCGCCGTCCAACAGCTCGCACCGATTGCAAAGAGCGTTGATTTATCGATGAGCCAACTCGCCTTAGCGTGGGCTCTTCAAAATCAAAATGTTTCAGCGGTCATCATGGGCGCAACCAAACCTTCTCAGGTAAGAGAGAATGTGAAAGCATCAGGGATTAAATTAAGCGCTGATGTCATGTTCGAGATTGATCGAACTCTTGGCGATTTACCAGAAAAAGACCCCATGCAGAATCAGAGCCCCAATCCTCGAGCTTAAAAAGAATTGCTTTTAAGCGATTGAAGCCCCGCGTTTAACTCGAGGAGAAGGCGCTCTCATACGTCGCATTTGCGTTGAGCGAAGCCATCCGTACATGCCAAGTCCTTTTAACGACTCTTGTGGGAATCTTACCTGAACTTCTTTTTTGATTTTGCGGGTCATGAAGAAGGCAGAGACAAATGAATAGAACATGGCTGAGTACATAAAGAGGATTGCCATTAACTGAACAAATTTATTTGGTATCGCAGTAAAGACCAGAACGATCATGATGGTGGGTAGAAAGAACTCACCGATTGAAAATTTGGAGTCGATGTAATCTCTGATCCATTTGCGGGCAGGGCCCTTATCTCTGGCGGGAAGAGCTGATTCATCGCCACGCATGTATGCCGCACGCGAGTCGACGCGACGTTGCTTTGAAAGTTCTTTATCGCGCGCCTTTGACTCCTTGGTAGTTGATGCAGTTAAGGCATTTACATTGAGAAGCGCTTCGGAATCTTTGCGCTTTGGAGTTGGCTTGTTCTTCTTCTCTGATTCACTCATGTGGTCACGGTAGGGCCAGCATTCGCTCCAGCGCAACTTTTGCGAAGTGAGCCTGCTCTGCCTCTACCGAAATCTGATTGACCAGGCGTCCAGCCACGAGGGACTCCATGGCCCAGACCAAATGAGGCAAATCGATTCGGTTCATGGTTGAGCAGTAGCAGACCGTTTTATCCAGAAAGAGGATCTCGCGATCTGGATAGGTTCGAGCTAATCGCTGGACGAGATTGAGTTCGGTACCGATGGCCCATTTCGAACCAGGTTTTGAGGATTCGATTGTCCTGATAATGAATTCGGTACTTCCGACGTAATCAGAATGGGTGACAACCTCATGCTGACACTCTGGATGAACCAAGATATTAACGCCCGGAACCTTTATGCGCACCTCTTCGATATTTCGCTTCGTGAACCTGCCGTGTACTGAGCAATGCCCGCGCCACAAAATTACCTTCGCGGTTTCAATTTCATCATCGGTCAGTCCGCCATTGGGTTTCCATGGATTCCAGATCACGCAATCGTCCAAAGCGAGGCCGAGTTTTTGAACTGCAGTATTGCGACCAAGATGTTGGTCTGGCAGGAAAAATACTTTCTCACCCTTTTCGAATGCCCAGCGCATTGCTCTTTCGGCATTAGAGGAGGTACAGACAGAGCCGCCATTTTTGCCAGTGAAAGATTTGATCGCGGCTGAAGAATTCATATAAGTGATAGGTATTGTCCGGCTTGAAATTCCTAGCTTCTCGAATACTTGCCAGGCGACATTGACTTGCTGAGCAGTTGCCATATCCGCCATCGAACAACCAGCTGCTAAATCGGGAAGAATCACTTTCTGATCGTTCGTGGTGAGGATGTCGGCACTTTCGGCCATAAAGTGAACGCCACAAAAAATAACATATTCGGCCTCTGGATTATCAGCCGCGGCTTGTGCCAATTTGAATGAGTCGCCAGTGATGTCCGCGAATTGAATAACTTCATCTCTTTGGTAATGATGACCAAGAACGATCGCGCGCGAGCCCAGTTCTGTTCGAGCAGCGATCGCGCGGGCGACAAGTTTGGGGTCGCTGGGAGAGGGCAACTCGCCATCACAGGAGACGCCACGCTCAGAGGTGAGGTCAGATTCACGACCCATGAGGAGTAGATCAGTCAGCGCCATGCCTCATTCTAAGCAGAAAGATTGTAAGATTCCTCCTATGGATACTGAGACAACTGATATTTCAACGGTCGCTGCAACTGCAACATCAACGGCTACTGGGATCCTTCTTACCGAGGTTGCATCCCAGAAAGTTGAAGCGCTGCTGACACAAGAAGGCCGAGATGACCTTGCCCTTCGTGTAGCGGTCCAGCCTGGTGGTTGTTCTGGACTTCGTTACCAACTCTACTTTGATGATCGCGCGCTCGAAGGCGACACAATTACCACATTCGGTGCGGTCAAAGTTGTTACGGACAAAATGAGTACCCCATACCTTTCTGGTGCATCCATTGATTTTGTTGACACGATCGAGAAGCAAGGATTTACGATTGATAATCCAAATGCGCAGGGCTCTTGTGCATGCGGCGATTCATTTAACTAATCCACGCGACTCGATTTTATTCTCTTAATTTCACTCAATTGATGGAGTGAGGGCGTACCTTTCGCTCTATGAAAATTGCAGTAGCCGGCTCTATCGCCCGCGATCATCTGATGACCTTTCCGGGTCAATTTACCGATTCACTTGTCGAAGGTTCACTTGCCAAGGTATCTCTCTCTTTCCTTGTTGATACGCTAGAGATCAGACGGGGTGGCATCGCCGGAAATATTGCATTCGGCATGGGGGCGCTCGGGCTCAATCCAATTTTGATCGCCTCAGTAGGTAAAGACTTTGATGATTATCGCGCATGGTTAAATCGCCATGGCGTCATCACCGATTATGTCCATGTGAGTGAAACACTCCACACCGCAACCTTTATGGTGACCACAGATCAAAAACTCAATCAGATCGCATCATTCTTCACGGGTGCGATGAGTGAGGCAAGAACCATTGAATTGGCGCCAATTATCGCCAAGGTTGGTCAACTCGACTTAATCATTATTAGTCCTGATGATCCAGAAGCGATGCTGCGTCACTCAGAGGCATGCCGAGTTCTTGGGACCCCATTTGCAGCTGATCCTTCTCAGCAGCTGGCACGGATGGAGGGCGATGATGTGAAGAACTTGGTTCGTGGTGCGAAATATCTCTTTCTCAATGAATATGAACTCGCACTCATCTTGCAGAAAACCGGTTGGAGTGATGCCGAGTTATTTGATCAGGTGCAAATAAGAGTCGTCACTCTTGGTTCACATGGTGTGCGCATCGAAGAGCACGGGAAAGAGACGAGCAAAGTTCCGGCCGCACAAGAGAGATCGAAAATTGACCCGACTGGAGTGGGTGATGCATTTCGTGCTGGTTTCCTCGCTGGCCTCTCATGGGGATTTGGGCACGAGCGCTGCGCCGAACTTGGTGGAATGTTGGCAACACTTTGTCTGGAAACAGTAGGGACGCAAGAGTATCGCTTTGAAGGTTCGCTCTTTATGGAGCGTTTTAAGGAATCGTTTGGCGAAGCTGCAGCGGCCGAAGTTTTTGCAAAGATTTCACCAACACTCATTGGCTAAATACCTACTTGGCTAGTCGGCTAGTCGGCTAGTCCGCTAGTCCGCTAGTTTCGTAATTAAGAACTCTTGCTCGAAAACCCTTTCAACTCGATGGCTCTTCATTCTGGCCCATGCTTGTAAATCGGGCCAGGTAGCCGGGTCATCACTCAGTAAAGTGAAATTACTTCCAACTTCTAATTCCTTTATTAATTCTGCGGTTTTAATTATTGGAATCGGGCAGAGAGTCCCAAGGCAATCAAGCTTTCTCATGATCGTAATCGCAAGACCGCATCTTTTACCGCGATTAAGAATGCGCTGACTTCTTGGTCTGTGTGCGTTGGTCGCAGCGTTAAACGAACATTTCCTTGGGTCAACCTGCCCATTGCGGCCAGGACGTGACTTGGCTGAAGGTTTGCTGATGTACAGGCTGAACCAGAATCGATTTCAAAACCAGCTTGATCTAGTTGATCGACTAACTGCTCCGCATCAACATACAAGATTGAAAAAGAGAGAAGGTGAGGCAATCCCTCAAGAGGTGAAGCTATATCAACATCGGTAATTTCGGATTGAAGGAAGCTACGAATCTGCGAATTAAGTCGAAGAATCTTCTCCTCAGCAGCCGTGAAATCTTTTCGATAGTGCTCTAAGGCGATGGCACTTGCAATGGCAAGGGGAGCGTTAAATCCGTTGGCGCCACCAGGCGTAATTCGTTGATCAAAATGGGGAAGCGGATTTTGCCAAGCAGCCCCGGTCTTGACTGCAAAGATCGATAGACCAGCTGGCCCCATCCAACTCTTCGAATCCCAGAGTGCGGCATCCCATTTTTCTGGCAGCGAGATCAATGGCGTAGCGGTGCAATCGGCAAATACGATGTCAGTTCGGCAATCTGACGATATTGCCCCGGTCTCGATATTTGCGTTCTGCCAAACCAGAAGGTTTTCTTGGGTTGGGGTCTGCTCAATTGGCACTCGCCAATTTCCATCCAGGTCAACTGGTAACAAGGTGTTGCGCCCTAACTCTTTACTTTCGGCTATGGCCAATACTTCGGCGCGAGATGTCGCGGGATAGAGCAGGGAACCTTGGTATTGGAGGCCATTTATCCCAAGAAGAAATCCAAGAGCGGGTTCGCCGAGAAAATTGATTTCATCTTCGCGAATTAGCAACTCACGGGCAAATATTTGTCGGGCCTCTGCCACCAAGGTGAGGAGCTTCCTGGAAGATTGGTGGATTTTTGTCGGGTCGGCCCAGCCGGCAGAAAACGCCTCATGAAGAAATTGCGCCGCCGCTGGATGAAGCGCTGATTCGCTCTGAAATTTGGCTGTGATTGAACCCACCTTGGCAAGGTTACCCTTGGCAGAGACGGTAGGCGAGCGCGAGAGTTATCCTTGGGCCATGAATCTTGGGTTTGAATCTGGATTGACCTCGGTCAATGAGACCACCCTGCCGCTGTGGCAAGGTGCATGGATAACCGCAGGCGTGGTTGGCGTGCTCACAGCCATCGCAATTATGTGGCCAGTGGTAGCCCATCGCCGCAAATCAGATGATGAAATTCCACGTCAATTTGCGCATAACAACAAGGTTGAAGTCATTCTTACAATCATTCCGTTTCTGATTGTTGCCGTGCTCTTTGCTTACACCGCACGCGATGAAGCGAAAATTACAAAGGTCTCTTCGGCTGCCAACGCGGCACATAATATTCATGTCAACGCAATGCAATGGTCGTGGCAGTTCACCTACGAGGATGGGGGAAGTGGGCCAGAGCAAACGGTTACCGGAACACCTGGCCAGCCACCCACTTTGATCCTGCCAGTCGGGGAATCAGTTCGCTTCACTCTCACTTCAAGTGATGTCGATCATGGCTTCTGGATTCCGGCATTCATGATCCAAATGCAGAATCTTCCTGGGGTTGAAAATCACCTGCAATTCACGGCAAATAAAATTGGCTCCTTCCCTGGTCGCTGTAATATTTTATGTGGAAGAAGCCACTCACAGATGCTCTTTACCGTAAAAGTGGTTTCGCTCGCTGATTACCAAAATTATTTAACTTCGTTAAAGGGAGTTCAGGGATGACGACATATGCCCAACCGATAACAGCCCCGTTCGAATCAGGAAACCAAGGAGTTCAAGCTGCGCCCTACAAGCAATCAAAGGGTCGACTCTTTGTTAAATGGATAACATCAACTGATCATAAGACGATCGGCTATTTGTATCTCATCACATCTTTCTCATGGTTCTTGGTCGCCGGCATACTTGCGCTCTTACTACGCACCGAACTTGCTCGCCCAGGAATGCAATTTTTAAGCACAGAGCAGTACAACCAGATTTTCACCATGCACGGAACGATCATGTTGCTAATGTTTGCCACACCCCTCTTTGTTGGATTCGCTAACGTCATCATGCCGCTGCAGATCGGCGCTGCGGATGTGGCTTTTCCGCGACTTAATATGCTGTCGTACTGGCTCTATCTCTTCGGTGGACTCATGGCTTTTGGAGGATTCCTCAGTCCAGGTGGAGCTGCCTCGTTTGGTTGGACGGCATATGCACCGTTATCTAATGCTCAGTATTCGCCAGGTATTGGTGGGGATCTTTGGGTTATCGGTTTAGCGATTAGCGGTATCGGGACAATCCTTGGTGGCGTCAACTTCATCACTACTATCTTCACGATGCGTGCACCAGGAATGACGATGTTTAGAATGTCAATCTTCTCGTGGAACGTTCTCCTGACATCAATCCTCGTTCTGCTTGCATTCCCACCTTTGGCTGCTGCCTTGTTGGGCCTTGAGTCAGATCGATTATTCGGTTCACATATCTTTGATCCTGCCAATGGGGGAGCGATGCTCTGGCAGCATCTCTTCTGGTTCTTTGGTCACCCAGAGGTTTATATTCTTGCGCTGCCATTCTTCGGTATCGCAACTGAGATTTTGCCAGTCTTTAGCCGCAAACCAATCTTTGGTTACAAAGGTTTGATCGCAGCGACAATTGGAATCTCAGCCCTTTCAGTCTCGGTCTGGGCTCACCATATGTTCGCATCAGGCCAAGTTCTACTGCCGTTCTTCTCATTCATGACATTCTTGATCGGCGTTCCCACCGGCGTGAAGTTCTTTAACTGGATCGGAACTATGTGGGGTGGCTCGCTCAGCTTTGAGACGCCAATGCTCTTCATCGTTGGCTTCTTGATTACATTCTTATTTGGTGGCTTAACCGGCATCATTCTCGCAAGCCCGCCGCTGGACTTCGCAGTTTCGGCTTCTTACTTCGTGGTCGCACACTTCCATTACGTACTCTTCGGAACCGTTGTCTTCGCGATGTTTGGCGGCTTTTATTTCTGGTGGCCAAAGATGACCGGCAAGATGCTGAACGAGCGCCTAGGAAAGATTCACTTCTGGACGCTCTTCTTTGGTTTCCACTTGACCTTCCTGATCCAGCACTGGCTTGGTATCAAAGGAATGCCTCGTCGATACGCCGATTATCTAGCGACCGATGGATTTACTTTTATGAATGAGGTATCGACTGTTGGCTCCTTCCTCCTCGCCCTATCGATGCTTCCATTCCTGTTGAATATCTGGATCACCCGTAACTCGCCAAAGGTCACGGTCAACGATCCGTGGGGTTATGGGCAGTCGCTCGAGTGGGCGACCTCTTGCCCACCACCTCGCCACAATTTCTTGTCGATGCCGCGTATTCGATCAGAACGTCCAGCTTGGGATCTCAACCACCCGGACCATCCGATTGCGAGTACCCACTGATGAAAGTTAATTTCCGACTCTTTCTAGGTCTTTCGCTTTTCTACTTCCTCATCGCGACCATCTATTACTTCGTTGGTGGCGAGGCGGTTGGCATCACCTGCATCACGCTAAGCGGTGCATTAGCAGGCATGGTTGGCTTTTACGTCTGGTTTAATGATCGTCGTATGGGCATGCTTCCGCAGGATCATCTCGGCGCAGAGATTGCTGACGGCGCAGGTGAACTAGGATTTTATTCGCCCCACTCATGGTGGCCGTTACCTGTTGCGCTCTCGATGTGTGCAGCAGGCCTAGGGTTGCTCGTTGGTTGGTGGCTGACACTTATCGCTGTTGGGGCCTTATTTATCTCAATATTCGGTTTTACTTTGGAGTACGAGAAGCCTTCGCTCTCACAACATTAATTCTGTGAAATAGGTTCGTTTGAAAGCTTTTCCAGCGCCTTGCCACTAACTCGATAGACGGTCCATTCATCCATTGGCACTGCTCCAAGTGACTTATAAAAATCAATCGCTGGCTCGTTCCAATCCAGGACCCACCACTGGAACCTTTGCCACCCGTTCTCGATACATTTTTTAGCAAGGTGTATGAGTAAAGATTTTCCATAACCCTGACCGCGGTACTGCGGCCGGATAAAGAGATCTTCGAGGTAGACCCCAGCGGTACCGGTCCATGTCGAGTAATTTTTAAACCAAAGAGCGAAGCCCGCAATGCCTCCAGATGGATCAACCACTAATTCGCAGAAGGCGGTAGGCGAGGAGCCAAAGAGGGCTGAGTTGATGTGATCCGAGGTTGCGAGAGCCTGGTCCTCGGCCTTCTCGTAGATTGCTAATTCACGAATCAGATCGAGTATGTCATCGATATCTTCGGGTGTAGCGCTGCGGATCAGCACGAGTTAGTGGTGTCCACCTTCAAGTTCATGAAGCGCGGTCGCTTCTTTGGCAGTTGGTGCCGCAACCTGTTCGGTATGAGCGGTGCTAAAGCGGCTACGAATTTTATTGCGGATCGCACCCTTTGGAGCGGTGCCGCGAGCATCTGCAGTCGGGGCAGACAGTGGAGCAGGTTGGGCATGCTGAGTCAGAGTCCACTTCCGTTCGGCAGTGAGTTCTTCATGAACTTCCACAAATTCACCACTTGGCATCATCAAGAGTCGCCCAGTTTCGCGGCCATGAAGTACGAGATCTCTATCTGCGCGCTGCAGTGAGAGACAGATTCTTTTGGTAATCACAAAAACGATCGGTGGAACAACGAAGAGTCCGATACGCGTAAACCACATAATTCCATTGATAGTGAGATGGAAATGCGTCGCGATGATGTCGTTACCGCCATTGAGTAGCGTGATCAACATGAAGGAGAGAGACATCGCTCCAAGAGCTGTTCGATTAGGAACGTTTCGCGGGCGATCTAGTAAGTGGTGTTCTTTCTTATCGCCAGTCATCCATGATTCGATAAATGGATAGAGCGCCATTCCGGTAAAGAGAATGCCTGGGATGATCAGACCTGGAATCAGAATGTTCCAGGAAATAGTGTGACCAAAGACGTGCGTTTCTATTGGTGGAGCGGCTCGAACTAACCCATCAAGCCAGCCCATGTACCAATCGGGTTGCGAGCCAGCAGAGATTTGGCCCGGCGTGTAAGGACCGTAGAGCCAAATCGGGTTGATTGAAGCGATAGCGCCAAGGAGCGCTGTTATGCCAAAGACGATAAAGAAGAAGCCACCAGCTTTAGCCATGTAGACCGGCATCAAAGGGTAGCCAACAACGTTCTTTTCGGTGCGTCCTGGACCAGGGTATTGAGTGTGCTTTTGATACCAGACCAGCATCAAGTGAACGGTGATGAGAGCTAAGAAAATTCCAGGTAATAGCAATACGTGAACGATGTAAATTCTTGGAATGAAGACGTGACCTGGGAATGCTCCGCCGAAAGCAAAGAAGGCGAGATAAGAGCCAACCACCGGGATCGCCTGAATGATTGCTTCGGCGATTCTGATGCCAGTTCCAGAGAGCAAATCATCAGGTAATGAGTAACCAAGGAAGCCTTCAACAATACCGAGGGTCAAGAGCCCAATTCCGATCAGCCAGTTTGCTTCACGTGGCTTGCGGAACGCCCCAGTGAAGAAGACGCGAAGGAGGTGAACGACGATCGCAGCCATAAAGATAAGGGCGGCCCAGTGATGGATCTGACGCATCAGCAGCCCACCGCGTACATCGAATGAGATGTGGAGTGTGGAGGCGTAAGACGCCGACATTGATACTTGGTCCAGCGGCAGGTACGAACCGTTATAGACAACTTCTTGCTGCGATGGATCGAACCAGAAAGTTAAGAATGTGCCGGAGAGAAGCAAGATGACGAAAGAGTAGAGCGCAATTTCACCGAGCATAAAGGACCAGTGATCAGGGAAGACCTTGGTGAGATTCTTCTTAGCCCAACCGGCAGCGCCAGTCCGATCGTCGACATAACTTGCAACGCTTCCGGCTATCTTCTCACTCTGCTTCATGCTGAATTACGCTCCCAGAAACTAGGTCCAACGGGTTCAGTAAATCCTTGTTTTGCAACGAGGTAACCCTCTGCATCCAATGTTAAAGCAAGTTGAGGTAATGGGCGCGCTGAGGGGCCAAAAATCACCTTGGCCGCTCGAGTTACATCGAATGTTGATTGGTGGCAAGGACAGAGCAGGTGCTTCGTCTGCTGTTCATAGAGGGCGACGGCACAGCCCATATGGGAGCAAATCTTGCTAAAGGCGATGATCCCATCATGTGTCCACGAAAGGCGCTCTGCATTTAGATTGAACTCCTCTGGGCGAATTCGAATCAAAAGGACTGCGTCTTTGCCAATATTTTCTAGGGTTCGCTCTTCCCCTGGTGCAAGCTCTGGCAGCATCTGCGCCACTGCGCCAACTTCGAGATCCGAAGGCTTGATTGGTCGATTTCCTGGATCGCTGACCAGTCGAATTCCGGCAGCCCAGCTTGTCTGCTGTAGAGATTTTTTAGGAGTTGGACCGAGATCTCGCAGCAAAACGATAGGGGATAGGCCAACGAGACCAAGTGAAAGCGCCATTGATCGCTTGATCAGTGATCGTCTGCCCAATCCGGCAGCGCCAGCACGTTCTTTAACAGTTGAAACAAATGCCGCACGATCTTCATCAGAAGAGCGCAGCTCGTGGCGCTCTGCGATTACCTCTTCATCGGGCATAAGAGTTTTGGCCCAATGAACAGCTGCAATCCCAATGAAGAAGAGAGATGCGGCGAGACCAAGACCTAGCCCAAGTTGCTGAATATTTGTATCTCCGAGGATGGGTAGAAAGACAAATTTGTTGGCAGGCAAGAAAATATAAGAAGCGATAGTCCCAACAGTTCCGATTGCCGAGAGCAAGAAGAGCGCGGCAACTTGTCGCTCTGCACGATTCGCAGCCGCTGGGTCTGAATCCGTTTTGCGATGGACGTGCTCGGGCAGGCCAGGATCTTGGAATCGATCAACTTGATTGTTACCTTGAGGAGCTAGACCGCTCATCTCATGTGTTCCATTCTCATTAGTCATGTCAACCAACTTTTCTATCTCTTCTATCGCGCTTTTGCGGTGAGCCAGACAGCTACACCGATCAGAAGACCAAGACCAAGTGTCCAGACCAGAAGTCCTTCAGTTACTGGACCTACTCGTCCCAATGAGGCGCCGCCGATTGCCGGCTCCTTTTGTGCACTCTTTACCCATTTAATTATTGATAACTTTTCAGCCGGAGTTACGGTTTTGTCTGAAAATTTTGGCATTGATTGTGGGCCAGTGATCATCGCCTCATAAATGGTCTCAGAGTTGACACCCATCAAGGTGGGAGCATATTTACCCTGACTTAGCGCGCCACCTTGCGCCGCAAAGTTGTGACACATTGCGCAGTTTGTGCGGAATAACTCACCGCCCTGTGCAACATTGCCATCGCGTTCCCATGCTAACGATGCTGGATCCACTGCGGCTGGTCCTGGTGCAGTAGATGCAACATAGGCTGCTAGTGCCGCCACCTCGGCAGGGTTGTAGAGGGGCTTCTTTCTCATAGCTTGCTGGCTCATATCTGCCAGTGGCATGCGTCCAGTCCCTACTTGAAAATCGACACCAGCTGAGCCTGTGCCGATGAGAGATGGAGCTACTGCGCCGCCTTCAGCGTTTAGTCCGTGACAAGATGAGCAACCTCTAAGAAATATCTGCTTGCCTTCTGAGACAAGTGTTGATTGTGCAGATGCTGTTGGCGTCTTTTGTGCGCTAGGAAGAGCCGATGCGACGCCAAATGCCGAACCAACCGTGATCAAAGCTGCCATAACTAAAACCGGTCCAGCGAATTTGTTTCGACGGTATTTGCCTACATTCAATCGATTCTTTCGCTTCATTAATTCAGTTACCTTCTATTTGATCAGGTAGATCGCTGAAAAGAGCGCGATCCACACAACATCGACGAAGTGCCAGTAGTACGAAACGACAATCGCTGTCGTTGCTTGCTTGTGGCCAAACTTCTGCGCTTTTGCAACGCGAACAAGCACAATGAGGAAAGCGATCAGACCACCAGTTACGTGAAGTCCGTGGAATCCAGTCGTGATGTAGAAAACAGAGCCGTAGGCACGAGATGAGAGCGAAAGGCCCTCGTGAACAAGATTTGCGTATTCGTAAATTTGGCCGCCAATGAAGAATGCACCCATCAAAAATGTGAGCGCAAACCATTCACGCATTCCCCACAGTGAGAATGTGAAGATTGAACCCATCCGACGGGACTGGAATCGCTCCGCCGCAAAAACGCCAAACTGGCAAGTCACTGAAGAGAGGACCAAAACCGTGGTGTTGATGGCAGCAAATCTAACGTTGAGCAGCCCAGTCGATTCTAGCCAAAGTGTTGGCCCTTGAACGGCTCGTGTCGTAAAGTACATAGCGAAGAGCGCTGCGAAGAACATCAGTTCACTTGCTAGCCATACGATAGTTCCTACTGCCACAAGATTCGGACGAGTTTGAGCGCGCTGTGGCTCCGGTGAAACGAGGCTCTCCGAAAGTGTGGTCACAGGACGATTATTCCCGAATTCTAGAATTTATCGCACCAGGGGCCGCGGTTTGGAGGTGAAAATCTGGTGAGGCTGATCACCCCGCATGGCCGCGGTGGGAGGTTAGACTTTTCAGATGGAAATGCCATCAAAGAAACTGACTCCCGTGATCGCCATTTACTCGGATGATTCGACGGTGCGCAACACATTGATGACCGCGCTTGGATCCCGAGTTGCGCCCGATCTTGCGATCCACGAGATTGTTGAATTTGCGACCGGCCCTGCACTTCGACTCTTCGTTGATGAAGGACGTCGGGTCGATCTCTTCATTTTGGATGGGGAAGCGGTTCCTGAAGGTGGCATGGGAGTTGCCCGTCAGTTGAAAGATGAAATCTTCAATTGTCCACCCACGTTAGTGATAACAGGTAGGGCAGAGGATTCATGGTTGGCTTCGTGGTCGATGGCGGATGCAACTGTTGTGCACCCAATTGATCCGTTCACAATCGCACAAAAGGTAGCCAATTTACTTCGAGCTAGCACCGTCCCCCTCAACACGTAGACGAAAGAGAAATCATTAACTCTTCAATCGTTCACTCGTGGCCAGCAATGACTACTCGCTTGTTGGAGTTGCACGATCTTGAATCGATAGAGGCCAGTTGGGCGATGTCAGAGTTGCTTTCAGATCGCGCAGCCAAAGATGAATTGAAGGATTTCCTAGCTGCCATGGCTCATAAGGGAGTTACCGCTCGCGAGATTTCACTCTTTGTTGAACAGATGCTGAAGTTTGGCCTTCCCATATCAATAAAGGATCGAGCGGTAGACATTGTTGGCACCGGTGGCGATGGCGCGCACACGATCAACATTTCGACCACGGCTTCCATCATCATCACGGCGGCTGGAGCGCGAACGGTCAAACATGGATCTCGAGCCGCTACATCTAAATCTGGGTCCGCTGATTGTCTGGAAGCACTTGGTGTGAACATCGATCTGGATGGCGCTGAAGTCGAACGAACCGTGCGTACGCTGGGTATTGGGTTCTGCTTCGCCCAAAAGTTCCATTCGGCTCTGCGCTTTGCAGCGCCAGCCCGAAAAGAGATATCAATTCCAACCATGTTCAACGTCTTAGGGCCGTTGTCTAATCCGGCGCAGCCGAAAGCGATCGCACTCGGTGTTGCGGACCCCAAGATGCTGCCCGTAATGGCAAAAGCCTTGGCTGATCGAGGAGCAGAAGGATTTGTCTTTAGGGGTGATGACGGACTTGATGAAATTTCGCTGGAAACCACTACAACCGTGATTCAGATTTCTGATGGAAAAATTCGTGAGAGTTCTTTTGATCCGCGAAATCTCAACATCGATTCGTCACCGATTTCAGAGCTGGTAGGTGGATCACCAGAGTTCAATGCGACCGTCACAAGATACATCTTTGCTGGCGAACGAGGGGCACCTCGAGATGCGGTTCTGCTCAACGCAGCCGCCGGTATTGCAGCGTTCAAGGGTGATTTTTCATTAAGCGTGGAGCAGCAATTTGCTAATGGACTAGTTCTTGCAACGCAAGCGGTTGATTCTGGAAGAGCAAGTGAAGTATTAAAGAACTGGGCTGCGCTCACTCAAGAGATTGTGGCTAGTCGCCCGAATAAGTAGCAAAATCGTTCCAGCTGCTTCGATGATCATTCAGGCTATTCCATAGGGTGCCAGCCCCTTGTGCCGGCATTACCCACGTACCGTCAATCTCAACAATCCGTATTCCATCACTCTCTATATAGGTAAGGATTTTTTCGCTCTCTTCATGGGTTGCAAGTGGCATTGAGATAACTTCAGATGTTGCTCTAAGCGCCTCTATATGTTCGGAGATATTCGATTTTGCCTTCGCGATTGCTGAGCCAGCGAATCGACCATATCTAATACAAACGAATTCCCAATCTTCTTCAACTGGGCGGGCTGTGATGAGGTGCCGGACTTCGCTGATCGATTGGATTCGCTGGCCGCGATAAACACCGTGGACAAAGTCATTCAGGCGATTGCGGATGTCAGCTGCTTCTTCGAATCGTTCAGCCAGTGAGAGTGAGTTCATCTTTTCTTGAAGGCCATCGGCAATGACCTGATAATTCTTTCGAAAGTGGTGCTTCTTTATTCCACGAAACTGCTTCATTGACCGCTTGTTATAACGCGGTACCCGTTCGGCAATTAAACGTAACTCTCGTACATTCGCTTCGATGACCGTGGCGCATTGAACAATCTCGATTCGGTCAGCAATACGAATCATCTCTTTGATACGAGAGCGAGACTCTGCGGCGCTGAAGTAGCTTCGGACTCGATTACGCAAGTTTTTCGAGACCCCTATGTAGAGCGGTGCACCTTGTGCATCCTTGAAGATATAGACACCGGCAACCGCTGGGATACCGTCGGCTAAATGCTTCTTTGCTCGCTGCTCTGGTGAAACTCGATGGGTGAAATTTTGCAGATCTTCCAGGGTTTGGACTCCCATGACTCCGAGACGTTCAAAGAGTCCATACAGGACATCAACTGTCGTCTGGGCATCATCTAGTGCTCTATGGGTTGGCTTGACTTGGGTATTGAAGAAGATGGCAAGGGTCGCGAGCTTGCAGTTAGGAACTTCGTCTTTGGCAAGCACCAACCTGGCCACCCGTGCAGTATCAACGACGGCATAACTTGGCCATTGGTAATCAAGGTCGGCGGCTGCGGCTTTGAGAAATCCGATATCGAATGGGGCGTTATGGGCAACCAAGACCGTCTCTTCACTTGATCCACAAAACTCGAGAAAATTGGGGAGCGCCGATTCGATCGTTGGCGCAGCAACGACCATCGCATCTGTAATCCCGGTGAGGACAGTGATGTATGCGGGTATAGGTGCGAGGGGATTAACGAATGTTTTGAATTCGCCAAGGACTTCTCCACCTCGGATCTTCACGGCACCTATTTCGGTGATTGCAGAACCATTTTTAGGGGAGCCACCGGTTGTCTCCAGATCAACAACGACGAAGGTCGTCTGTGAAAGGGGTTTTCCTAGATCGTTGAAAGTTGGCTGCCAACCTATGGGATTTCGATCAGCGGACATACGAGAAAGTTACTCCGGGTTACTGACATTGGCTGATTTCGTTATTAGATTCACCCTATGGCTACTCAAGGCGCACCAGCAGGTTGGCAAGAAGATTTCCGAAGCATCGGCGGTGCGAAGAAGAACGTCGGTATTATTTTTGTGCATGGATTTACAGGTGCCCCGGCATCGATGCGGCCTTGGGCTAATTGGTTTTCTGATCAGGGCTACACAGTTTCGGTACCGAGGCTGCCCGGACATGCAACAGAGTGGCAAGACCTGAACAAGGTATCTTGGCGTGAATGGCCGGCGAAGGTTGATGCTGAGCTAGTTTGGCTTAGAAGCAGCGCGGTTAATTGCGAGAAAGTATTTATCTTCGGTCTCTCTATGGGCGGCTGTACAACCCTCAATGTCGCAGAGAGATCTCGCGTTGATGGAATCGTTCTCGTCAATCCGATGATTCACATCGCTGATCCTAAAATTCACATCGCACCACTGCTTGCGCTGGTTCAAAAAGGGCGGGCCTCGGTCGGAGACGATATTAAGAAGCCAGGCGTGACCGAATGGGGTTATGACGTTCTTCCTACGAAGGGCGTGGTGCAACTGAACAAGATGCTTAATGCGACTCGTAAAGCGCTCTCCGCCCAGCTCGCCCCGACGCTGCTCTTCCATAGCGTCGATGACCATGTTTTGCCGGTGACCAATACTGAAATCATCATGGCAGGACTCGGAGCAAGCGATAAGGTCAGATTTGAATTGCATGACAGTTATCACGTTGCAACTCTTGATAATGATCAACAGATCATCTTCGATGAATCTCTCACATTCGTAAAGCGCCTCAGCTAAGTGTTCGCGGTATTAGCGCTCTCTTGCAGCGTTTTATGGGGGAGTGCTGATTATCTTGGGGGCAAACTCTCTAAGAGATTCCCAGCCATCGCGGTCACGGGCGTTTCGCAAGCTTTTGGATTACTTGTTGGATTAATCATCCTGCTCTTTTCGCGCCATTGGATTGCGCCGAATTTTCATTGGAATGGATACCTCTTACCTGGAATCGCTGCCGGGCTAGTTGGCTTTGTCGGACTCTGTTCATATTACGTGGGTCTTTCAACGGGGCGGATGGGAGTGGTTGCACCATTGAGTGCACTCAGCGCCGTCATCCCTCTCATCTATGCATTCACACGAGGTGAGAAGCCGAGTTCACTCGCAATCGCTGGCATGGTGATTGCGTTACTCGGCGCTTTCTGCGCATCTGGGCCTGAAGTCGCCCAGGGCCTACCCATTCGGCCGTTGCTGTTGGGACTGCTGACTGCCATTTGTTTTGGAACTGCGCTGGTCTTCATGGCGCAAGGCTCAAAGACGAGCGCGATTTACACCATGACAACCATGCGATTTGCCACTGTATCTATCTGTGCGCTGCTCGCTATCAAAGCGAAGAGCATCGGTGGCTTTGAAAGTAGTGACATCTCAACGCTGATCGCAATTGGTTCAGCTGATTTTCTTGCTAATTTCACATTGGGGGTCGCAACCACTCGGGGTCTGCTCTCGGTAGCAATGGTGCTTGGGAATCTATTCCCTGTGGTCACTGTACTTTTGGCATACAAATTCCTGCACGAGCGTCTTCACAAGATTCAATACCTAGGGGTGTTCTTCGCAGTGCTCGGCGTTTGCCTGATTGCCTTAGGCTAGTTCTACCGCTCACTTCTTCTAAACGGCCATGTTGTCTGCGGATGTGACAAGTCCGCAAGAAATTCACGAATCAATAATTGAGTGAGTTCGGGCTTCTCTTTCATAACCATGTGAGATGTTGCCGGAACTATTGCTAACTGCCCTTGAGGAAGTGCTTCGTACATCTCAACGGTGTGATGGTGATTTATCACATCATCATCGCCCACGATTATCAACGTCGGGATGTTGATCTTCTTCAACTCAGCAATATCGATCTCTGGCTCACTCTTTATGATTTCAACCATTCGAAGTTGGTTCTGAAGCAATTGTTCGGGAGCATCTGGAGAGATACGATTATGCTCGGCTTGATCTTCCTCTGAAATTACGATGAAGGAGTCTGGGATAGACAGAACTCCAGAGTGAAGGTAGTTCGCACCGAACGCTATGATCGACTTAACGAGATCCGGTCGCTTGATCGCAACCATCAAAGAAATGATGCCACCGTCACTCCAACCAATCAGATGCGCGGGCTTGCCGACGATTGTCTCTAGATAGGCAATTGCCTCATCTCGTTGATGTTCATAGTGCAAGCTGCCAGGTCGATCACCGGTGTAGCCATGGGCGGACCGATCGTAGGCATAAACATGATGAGTCGATTCCACTGCTGGCAATATTGTGTAATCCCAATGCAGAGTTTGACTCATTCCGCCGTGGAGGAGAACAACCGGTTCGCCGTGGTTTGGCCATTCAAAACTATAAACCTGATGGCCATCGACCAGTTTGTAGCCTTGTTCCATCATGCTCCTCCTAATTCTTCAGAACCATCTCGAAAAATACCACTATGCCTCTATCAGCCGATCAATCTAGTGTGTCTATTATGAGATATGGCAAAGAAATCACCCGCTAAGGTCAAGAAAGAAGCAGCCGAAATCAAACGTGCTGCGGCTCTAAGGAGAGCCCAGAAGGCCGCCGCTCTGCTGCCTCAGGCAGTTTCAAGTAGCACTGATGATGATTACTACGCATCAAAGGACGAGGCGTGGCGTGATGCTGGTCTGACGCAATTGGCCAGGCGCGCTCTCGTTGACCAAGGATTTACAGCTCTGTCAGATCTTCGAAAAGTATCAGTGGATGAGTTAAAGAGCATCGAAGGAATCGGTGAGAACTCAATCCGATTGTTGATTCAAGAGATGAAGCGTGCGGATATTTCGTTTCGCAGCTAACAAGCATTTTAAGTGGACCGTACTGGGATCGAACCAGTGACCCCCACAATGTCAATGTGGTGCTCTACCGCTGAGCCAACGATCCGAGTCTTGAAGGTTGAATGCTACACGAGAAAAGGCAGATAGCCGACGCTCGATTAGCGAGCGTAGTCATCTTCGATCCGCTCGATATCGTCTTCTCCGAAGTAGCTGCCAGTTTGGACCTCGATAAAAATAAGATCTTCGTTGCCGGTATTGGCTACCCGATGAAGATCTCCAACTCCGAACTCTACGAAGGAGCCAGATTGAACTTTGGATTCCACGCCATTGAGTGTGAGCACGCCAGTTCCTTGGGTGAAGAACCAATGTTCAGCACGAAATTTGTGTCGCTGATAGGAGAGCCGCTGACCTGGCTTTACCCAGATGCATTTTACTTTGAAGCCCTGTGATTCTTGTAGGACTTGATAACGACCCCAAGGCCGAGTCGAAAATTCCAGACTCTCTTCCATCAGGTGAGTTTACTGTCGAAGTGTGATTTTGCCGCGATCGCTGCGCCAATCAGCCCTGCATCGCGCGCCAGCAGCGATGGCTTGAGGGTGAGGTCTTTCAGAAACGGGACCTTTGCTTTCTCAATGTCTAAGTGTCTTCGAAGTGGTCCCCAATAGATCTCTCCAGCTTGTGAGACGCCGCCTCCGACAACAATCAGATTGAGATCAAGGATGGCTGCCAGATTTACGAAGGAGATTGCCAGGGCCTTTGTTCCGGCATCGATTGCCGCTATGGCGACCTTGTCGCCAGCTGTTGCGCTTTGTGCCAACTCTTGAAAATCTACGCCAATCCACCCTGATTCATGGGCGGTGCGCACCATCGAGGTGCCACTAGCAAATCGTTCGGTGCAACCACTGCGTCCGCATGCGCATTGGGATGCGCCCATTTCAATGACATGGTGTCCAAAATATCCAGCATTCCCAGTGTCGCCATAGTGTGCTTGCCCGTTGATAAACAAGCCGCCACCGATGCCGGTAGAAACTACCATGCCTAAAAAGTTTTCAATTCCTTGTGCTGCGCCGCGGTCATGTTCGGCAATAGTCAGGGCTACTGCATCTTGGAGTAGAAATGAATGTGCAGGGACGAGAGTCCGTAGCGATTGCACAATGTTGAACTCTCGCCAGCTTGGAATATTAACTGGGCTGATTGTGCCGGCGGTGGTATTAATCGGACCGGCCGAAGCGATGCCCACCAAGTCAATCTGAGTAGCCGAGTGAGTGGCTAGCATCTCTGAAAGTTGGGCGGAGTACTTCGCCCAAGGATCCGGGGAATCGGAGATCGTGCATTCGAATTTAGTGATGGGAGAGAGATCTTCGGTGAGCAGCGCTGTTGCAATCTTGGTGGCACCGATATCCAACGCAAGGGTAGCCATAGGTCAAGGTTAGTGATTTCAGAATTCAGTGTTGAAGTGTCGCCGCGCTTTTGGTGTCTAGCTTTCTAGTTTTATAGAGGTCGGGACGGGATTTGAACCCGTGTGCGGGGAGTTGCAGTCCCCTACCTCGCCTCTCGGTCACCCGACCAGACCCGCTGGTTTTTTAGCGATACTACTTTTGACACCTGCACTGCGAGCGGACGACCGGGTTCGAACCGGCGACCTGAACCTTGGCAAGGTTCCGCGCTACCAACTGCGCTACGTCCGCGTACTACTTTCGCAAGTAGAGGGTGAAATCTAGCGCATAGACATAAGCCGAGCCAAACGCACGGATAGTGGGTATTTTTGCGTTATGAGTCTGGGCGCTTCCATCTTTTGGATGGGTGGGAAGTTGGCTCAAACTTGTGTTGAAATTTCGCATGATCCCGAGGTCCTGAACCAGGATGGTTTCTGGGCGGTTCAGATTGATTATGAAGGTAGATGGACCTGTGCCAGATTCGCGGATGTGCAGTCATTACCTTTTCCAAAGAGCGAGCCGTGGACTGTGAGTGATGGTAAATGGGAATCAACGCTCTCAAAAACCGAATACATGGATTATGTGGAACGGATTCGTGAAGCCATAGCATGGGGCGAGCTCTATCAAGCAAACGCCTGTTTGATTTATTCGAAGGAAAATGGTGCCTCACTTGCCGGGCTCTTTGAAGAGTTGTTAGCCCATAATCCTGCGCCGTATTCTGCTTACCTAAAACTGCCGGGAATCGAAATCGCCAGTGCATCGCCAGAACTCTTTTTAAGTATCGACAAGGGTCGTCTTTGTTCTTCGCCAATCAAAGGAACATCGAAGGATGGATCCTTTCCAGATAAGGATCGCGCAGAGAACATTATGATCGTCGATCTCATTCGAAACGATTTGGGATCAGTCTGCATTACTGGTTCTGTACAAACTCCAAGACTTCTCGCCACTGAAGAACATCCTGGTCTTTACCACCTTGTTTCAGATGTCACCGGTCAGTTGAAAGAAGGGGCCACTTGGCAAGAAATTTCAGATGCGCTTCTTCCAGCTGGCTCGATTTCTGGTGCGCCAAAATCTTCGGCCACGGCTTTGATCGCCAAGAATGAGGGTGCTCGTGGTCCGTACTGTGGAATTATTGGTTGGGTGGAAAGTGGTAAAGCTTCCTTAGCAGTAGGGATTCGAACCTTTTGGCAGGAAAAGAATCTGTTGAAATTTGGAACTGGCGCAGGAATTACTTGGGGGAGCGATGCGCTCACCGAATGGGATGAGACCCAATTAAAAGCGCACCGTTTGATGGCGATCGCAGATGGGAGACATCGTGATTAATTTCCATGACCCACAACATCCTTGGCTACGTGCGGACGGAATATTCGAATCAATGAAGAGTGAAGGAAGAGTGATCTATTTTCTTGATCGCCATCTTGCCCGCATGAGGAGGTCTGCAGCGGACCTTCGTTTTCTACCTTATGACGAATCAGCTCTTCGAATGCAGATTGCGGAGGAGTGTGAACCCCTTGAAATGAGCCGATTGCGCGTCACTTTATTTTCCAACGGTGAATTCTTCATTACGCAGAACGCTATCTCGCCCCGTATTGAGTGGAACTTAGCTATCTCAACGGCAAGAAAATTCTCGCAATCGCGTATTACTGGCCACAAAACGCTCTCCTATACCGAGGCATCGGTAGGGATTCGCGAAGCACGAGAGCTTGGGGCGGATGATTTTCTCTACCTCAACGAACGGGAGGAGTTGGTTGAAACAGGCTTGGCCAATATTTTGCTAGAAATCGATGGTCAACTCTTCACCCCAAGCATCTCGAGTGGACTGCTACCTGGGATTGTCCGCGCCCTCGCATTGGAATGGTTTCCACAAATATCCGAGCGGCCTCTCACTGTGAATGATTTATCCAAGGCGAGTGGGCTCTATCTCCTCTCAAGCCTGAGGGAGTTCTCATTGGTTGATCGCGTTCTGAATGTGGCTAATTTTCAAACTTCAGCGACTGTCGACAATATCCGTGCCGAGTTCACCAATCGTGCTCGTCTCGACCCTAATTCTTGATAACCTGCGCTTATGTCTGATGCGCCGCTCATCAAAGTATCCATAAATGGCGTGATCCAGGAAGTCTTGGCAGAGCAAAGGCCCACCCATTTCTTTGCAGATAGGCCTGAAGTCGTTGTCGCCAGGATAAATGGGCAGCTCAAAGATTTGTGGACCGATGTAGTCGACGGAGATGTCATCGAATCGATCACGATCGATTCAGTAGATGGTCTGGCGGTGCTGCGTCACTCCGCTGCACACGTGTTAGCGCAGGCTGTGCAAGAAGTCTTTCCAGAGACAAAGCTAGGAATTGGTCCACCAATAACCGACGGTTTCTATTATGACTTTGATCCTCTAAAACCGTTTACACCAGAAGATCTTGAAAAGTTCGAGTCAGCGATGCGCAAGATCATCAAAGCTGGTCAGCGTTTCCGTCGCAGGGTTACAACTGAAGCAGATGCGCTTCTCGAGTTAAAAAATGAGCCCTACAAATGTGAATTGATCGGATTGAAGTCTGGTCACGACGATGAATCATCGGTTGAGGTCGGGGGAGCCGAGCTCACTATTTATGACAATCTAGGACGCGACGGAGAGCCAGTTTGGTCTGATTTATGTCGCGGACCGCACTTGCCATCGACAAAGGTGATTCCTGCCTTCAAGTTGATGCGATCAGCGGGTGCCTACTGGCGAGGATCTGAAAAGAATCCAATGTTGCAGCGCATTTATGGAACTGCATGGCCGAGCCAAGAAGCCCTTGATAATTATCTCCACCTGCTAGAGGAAGCAGAGAAACGCGATCACCGTCGTTTGGGCGCTGAATTGGATCTCTTCTCTTTCCCCGAAGAGATCGGCAGCGGTTTAGCGGTCTTTCACCCTAAGGGCGGAATCATTCGTCGGGCGATGGAGGATTACTCTCGCAAACGCCACGAAGAAGAGGATTATCAGTTCGTCTACTCGCCTCATTTAACTAAGGCTGCGCTCTTCGAAACCTCTGGCCATCTAGATTGGTATTCAGAGGGAATGTACCCACCGATGGTGATGGACGAAGAGCTTCACGCTGATGGAACCATCCGCAGGCAAGGCCAGAAGTACTACATGAAGCCCATGAACTGCCCCTTCCACAATTTGATTTATAAATCTAGCGCGAAGTCATATCGTGATCTTCCGCTGCGACTCTTTGAATTTGGAACTGTTTATCGCTATGAAAAATCAGGCGTTATTCATGGCATCACAAGAGCGCGCGGATTCACACAAGATGATGCGCACATCTATTGCACCAAGGATCAGATGCAAGACGAGCTGGACTCACTGCTTACTTTCGTACTCAATCTACTTCGAGACTATGGGCTTGAAGATTTCTACCTCGAATTATCTACCCGTAATCCAGAAAAATCAGTTGGCTCTGACGAGGATTGGCAGGCAGCAACCGATGCCCTTCGCGTAGTCGCCGAGAAACGAAATCTCCAGCTTGTCGATGACCCTGGGGGCGCTGCTTTCTACGGTCCAAAAATTTCGGTTCAAGCAAAGGATGCAATTGGAAGAACGTGGCAGATGTCGACGATTCAAGTCGACTTCCAACTTCCGCAACGTTTCAGCCTTGAATTCGCTGCATCCGACGGCTCCCGTCAACAACCCGTGATGATTCACCGTGCACTCTTTGGATCGATTGAACGCTTCTTTGGCGTTCTCACCGAACACTATGCGGGAGCATTCCCACCTTGGCTTGCGCCGGTCCAGGTGAGAGCGATCCCGGTCGCGGATGCGTTCTTGCCGTATTTGCAAGATGTTGTCGCCAAGATGCGAAAGGCCGGCATTCGAGTTGATACTGATACTTCAGATGATCGTATGCAGAAGAAGATTCGTAATGCCCAACTCGAGAAGATTCCGTTCATGATGATCGCGGGTGAAGAAGATATGAGCGGAGCATCCGTTTCATTCCGATATCGCAATGGCGAACAGCGCAATGGAATTCCAGTCGATAAAGCGATTTCAGAAGTGCTCAAAGTAATCTCTGAGCGCACTCAAGTTTAAGGTCTCATTCCCATGTCAGAGAACGTTATTGGTGGAGCCGGAATGCCTGATGATTGGTCCAGGCTATGGGCGCCACATCGCATGTCCTACCTGGATGGTGAAAATCGACCTCTTGCAACTAACTCTATCGAGTGTCCATTTTGTCAGGTACCAAAGTTGGATGATGAAGAAGGGCTCATCGTTCATCGTGGCATTACGGCATATGTAGTGATGAATTTATATCCGTATAACGCAGGTCACATCTTAATCTGTGCCAATCGTCATGTTGCTGATCTCACTGAATTAGAGAAGGCAGAGCGAGATGAAATATCTGAGTTAACGGCTACTTCAATGAAAGTTTTGCGTAAAGTTTCCCGGGCAAATGGTTTTAATCTAGGAATGAATCAAGGCGCAATATCAGGGGCTGGAGTTGCCGACCATATTCACCAGCATGTGGTTCCCAGGTGGTCTGGCGATTCAAATTTCATGCCGATTATCGGAAAAACTAAAGTGCTCCCTGCTTTGCTGTCACAGACTAGAGCACAACTAGCTGAAGGTTGGAATTCGCTGTAGATAATTTTTGATTTCGTTTATTCCAAGAGCGGATTCAGGAACCCATGCGATGGCAGGAAACAAGAGACCATTTTCGAATGCTCCTTCGCCAGCTGCTTCCACTGCATCAAGGTAGTCAGTCCTAAATTCTCCTATGAGATCGCGGTGCTCGGTTTCACTTTCTTTAATCACGGCTGGCATTGTTGTGTAATCGGTGATCATTAAGGAGTCCAGGTCGATGAGTGCAGCGGGTGTTCCACTATCAGAATGGAGTACGAGGAATGGGGTAACAACTGGGTCCAAGATCCTGGAGGCGATGGCCGACATATCTTCAAAGTCGGTTTCATTCTCTGCACTCAGATCGGTAATCACCACGATCGACGGAATATAGAGTTCCCGAGCGAGCGACCATTGGTCGCTATCTGCCCGAACAATTCCACTTTGCGCGCTGACCAGAAAAACGGCCACATCTGCTTCCTTTAGTGGGAGAGAGGTTAGCGAGAGCGCAGATGCTAACTCGGTCGAACCGGTTCCAAGAATATGCACGCGTGGCATTAGGTCACTCACAGGTACGAACTCTACGATGTGATCAATGCTGCAGAGTTCAATTCGAGTGCCTGTCACCCGCATAATTACGCCGTTATGCCGCGGGTTACTCAAGCTTGGCCTCACCGCGAATTGGGTAAGCGTGATTGGCGGAGTTGGGTCGACCGTCGCATCGATCATTCTCTTTGGCACTGGCCACTATTTTCTGGGTAGCTGCATCGTCGCCGTTTTAGTCCTCTTCGATCTACTAGATGGAACGATGGCACGGCTCAGTACTGGCGGCTCAAAATGGGGCGCACTTTTGGATTCAACGCTCGATCGAATCAGTGATGCGGCACTTCTCGCGTCAATCGCTCTCCATCTCTCTAGAAGCCAGGATCCACTTGTGCCGCTGATTCTTACTTTGCTGATTTTGAGTTCAATGATCTCTTATATTAAGGCGAGAGCGGAAGGTCTCGGGATTGAATGCAATGGCGGAATCGCAGAGCGGACTGAACGGCTTATTCTAATTTTGCTCACAACCGCGCTTCACGGTCTGGGTGTTCATTTTGCGCTGCCAATTGGTTTTGGTCTGGTGACAGTTCTTTCAGTGATTACAGTTTTCCAGCGATTATGGATTGTGTACCGGGCAGCAAAGCTATGAGCGAAACATTTGCCTATCTCATGTATTCAATAGCCTGGAAGATTACCCAATTACTTCCGGCCAGAATGGCGTATGGAACCTTCGATTGGCTTGCTGATCGAATGTATAAATCTAATCCCGGCTCTGTAAAACGGCTTCGATCAAATTACAGACGAATACATCCAGATTATTCGGTCGATCAAATGGAAGTTCTCGTACAGCGAGGGCTTCGATCATATTTTCGTTATTGGTGTGACACCTTTCGCTTCCCATCGTGGAGCAAGGAATCTGTTCTAGCTTCAGTTGTCGTTGAGAATGAAAACTTCTTGCGTGAGCCGCTCGCCGCTGGCAGAGGAGTGATCGTCGCTCTTCCTCACTCGGGCAATTGGGATCACGCTGGGGCCTATTTCTGTTTCACTGGCGCACCGCTAGTAACAGTTGCCGAACACGTGAAGCCAGAGAAACTCTTCCGTAAATTTTTGGCCTATCGCGAAGCGATGGGCATGGAAGTTTTGGACGCAAGTGCCAGATCTCTTGCAACGCTTGCTCAAAGATTACGTCAGGGCCGTCTTGTTGCATTGGTAGCCGATCGTGATCTCTCTAAATCAGGTGCAGAGGTTCAATTCTTTGGCGCCCCCGCTCGAATGCCTGTTGGGCCGGCGTTACTTGCGATTCAAACTGGCGCCGCTCTCATTACGGCATATGTTCGATACGATGGAGATGGCATTCATATCTATTTTGGATCAGAAATTGAGGTTCCAAATCAAGGCAGTCAAGAGTTGAAAATTCAACAAATCGTTCAAAAGACTGCTGATGTTTTTGCTCACCAGATCTTGCGTGCAACCGATGATTGGCATATGTTGCAGCGAATTTGGGTTGATGGCGATTTCAAGGAGCGTAGCTAAATGCCAGATCAGCTCGCTCGTAAATCGCGTCCATTAAAAATTGGGATGGTCTGTCCCTATGGATGGGACACTCCAGGTGGCGTTCAAATTCATATCAAGGAGTTGACCGAATATCTCATTTCGCAGGGACACGAAGTAAGCGTCATCGCTCCGGTGACCGATGAAAGTGCAATTGTTGAATCGTGGCTGGTGCCAGCTGGGCGACCACTTGGAGTCCCATTCAATGGATCGGTTGCGCGAGTTCTTTTTGGGCCCTTGGCAACTTCTCGTGTCAAACAGTGGATCGCAAAGAATGATTTTGATTTGCTTCATCTGCACGAGCCAGAAATTCCATCGCTTTCACTCCTTGCTTGCTGGACTGCCGAAGGCCCAATGGTTGCAACCTTTCATACTTCGGCGCCGAAACAGCGTTCGATGGTTGCGGTCGGAGCCATTCTTGAGCCGGTACTTGAGAAGCTGTCAGCGAGAATTGCAGTAAGTGAAATGGCCCGCGAAACGCTGCGTACTCACTTTGATACCGACGCTGTCGTGATACCCAATGGGATCAAGATCGAAAAATATCGTGATGCAAAAGGTCGCTCTGATTGGGAAGGACCTAACACAGTTGGCTTCCTGGGACGATTCGATGAACCGCGAAAAGGCTTGCAACTTCTTATTTCGGCGATGGAGATCGTGTGGCGCAGTAAGCCCAATGTACGACTACTTGTTGCTGGTCCAGGTGACAAAGACGAAGCACTCAAAGATCTCTCCAAATCAGCTTCCTCATTTTCAAACCAGATCGAATTTTTAGGTCGTCTCTCTGAAGAAGAGAAAGGTGATTTTCTGCATTCTGTAACTTTATACGTAGCACCCAATACTGGCGGCGAGTCATTCGGGATTATCCTGACAGAGGCGATGGCGGCGAAGGCGACTATTCTGGCCAGTGATATTCCCGCCTTTAATGCCGTTCTTAATGGGGGTGAATTTGGGGAGTTATTTGAATGTGGCAACGCAACAGACCTCGCCAGAAAAATTCTCGCGTTAATCTCAGATCAAGAACATAGAAGCGCGCTAGCTTCAGCCGGCCATGCTGCTGCCATGAAGTATGACTGGGGAAAAGTTGCGGAAGACATTTACGATGTTTATGAATTCGCAGTTTCCAGCAGGATCAAGGTTTCGCTGGGTTCGGAGAATCGTCCATGGAAGCGAAGTAGATAGATGAATAGTTTGATGTTCGTCGCCATCATCATTGTACTTTTTGGTGCTTGGTACCTTTCGTTTTCAGCAACGCGCTTAGATCGGCTTCACCATCGGGTCGAAACTTCCTGGGAACATCTTGACGCCCTGCTTCAGCGACGAGCAGCTCTCGCACTTGAAATCGCCCATCAAAGTGATCTTGATCCCGCTATGAATATGCTTTTAACAGCTTGTGCCTACGAGAGTCGAGAGTCGAGTATGGCCGAGCGAAATGAAGCTGAATCGCTCTTATCCGAGTCGCTGAAAATCTTGAGAGGTTTTGCGAGCACGAAGGAGATTGAAATCGAGCACATCCTGTTGGATCGATTAGAGGCCAACACCGAGAAAATAAAGGTCGGGATCGCATTGCATCTGCAGGCGGTTTCGGAAGTAAAAAGTCTCCGTGCGAAATTGATTTTCCGAATTTTTCATCTGGCGGGCAGGGCAAAGCTTCCGTTCAAGTACTCCTTCGAAGATGATGCTCTTTAAGACCATGAGAGTCTCTCCAATCAGCTATTGCCTTGCCGTTCTTTCTTTGATATTTCTATCAGCTTGTGGAATCTCATCGCCTTCGAAGAGTGGCAACTCGAAACCCGCAAAAGTTGTATTAAACGCGCTGACAAATCTACCTGGCGGAAATGGCCCGGTTCTTGTTGTAAAAATCGACGATACTGCGCAAGCTCATCCTCAATTGAATATCGCGAGCGCTGACGTGGTCTACATCGAACAGGTCGAAGGCGGCCTCACCAGAATTGCAGCGGTTTATTCAAATCCAAAAACTTTGCCGGAACTGATAGGTCCAGTGCGTTCGGCTCGCATTAGCGATCTTGATTTGTTAGCGCAGTATGGACACGTCGCCTTTGCTTTTAGCGGGGCACAAAGAAAGTTCTTACCCGAAATTTCCAAAGCAGATCTGGAGAATCTGAGTGCTGAGATCAACCCGCCATCGATCTACTCTCGCGATTTAGCGCGTTCAGAGCCTACTGCGATGATCTTGCATCCAAAGTTGCTACTCACCAAGACGATCGACACTGAGAAGAAAACAATTGTGACGGCCAAAAGTGTTGGTTGGACATTCGGCAAGGCACCGATTGGTGGAACCCCAATCGCCTCGGTCGCTTTCTCATGGCCCGCCTCCAAATATGGTGCTTCCTGGTCTGCTGCCGAGAAACGTTGGCTCCTTACGTATCAAGGTAAGCCAGATATGGATTCGTCTGGTTTTCAGCTCGGCTCACCTACGCTCGTTATACAGAAAGTTTCAATTACTCCCTCGATCTATCATGACAAGGTCGGGGGAGTGACGCCATTTAGCAATACGGTTGGTTCAGGTAGCGCCTATCTGCTGCGAGATGGGCAGATGTTTCCGATCTTCTGGAATCGGGCGAGCAAAGAGATGGGGACTACTTGGACCACGAAAGATGGTCAGCGAGCCAATTTTGCGCCTGGTCAGCTGTGGATCGCCCTGACGGACCAGAACCCAACCTTCACACATCCAGCCCCTCAATCAAAGGTGACCAGCCAATCACCTCATTCTGCAAGCAAGGGGTCGAAGAAGTAGTCTTCTCCTTCTCAGTAGGACTGAATAGGACTGAAGAGGACTGAAGAGGACTGAATAGGACTGAAGAGGACTGAATAGGACTGAATAGGACTGAATAGGACTGAATAGGACTGATTAAGAATTGAACAACAAGGGAGTTTCACCGTGAGTAATGAGAGCGCCAAGGTAACTGGATCGGCCCGCGTCAAGCGTGGTATGGCAGAGATGCTCAAAGGTGGCGTGATTATGGACGTTGTGAATGTCGAACAAGCGAAGATCGCTGAAGATTCTGGCGCAGTCGCAGTTATGGCTCTTGAAAGGGTGCCGGCCGATATTCGCGCACAAGGTGGAGTCTCTCGCATGTCCGATCCAGATATGATTGAAAAAATCCAAGCAGCAGTTTCAATCCCGGTGATGGCAAAAGCACGTATCGGGCATTTCACCGAAGCACAGATTTTGCAGAGTCTTGGAGTTGATTACATCGATGAGTCAGAAGTGCTCACGCCGGCAGATTATGAAAATCACATTGACAAGTGGAAGTTCACCATCCCTTTCGTATGCGGAGCCACAAATCTCGGTGAAGCCCTGCGTCGCATAAACGAGGGCGCCGCAATGATCAGGTCCAAGGGTGAAGCCGGTACGGGCGATGTTTCAAATGCAACCATGCATATCCGCACTCTCAACAAGGAGATTCGCCGTCTCTCATCGATGGCTGAGGACGAATTGTATGTGGCTGCTAAAGAGATGGCCGCACCTTATGATCTTGTTAAAGAGGTTGCACAGACCGGAAAGCTTCCGGTGGTCCTCTTCACTGCAGGTGGGATCGCAACCCCAGCTGATGCTGCAATGATGATGCAGCTCGGCGCAGATGGCGTATTTGTAGGTTCTGGCATCTTTAAATCAGGAGATCCAGCGAAGCGCGCAGCCGCTTGCGTAAAGGCAACAACTTATTTCAACGATCCAAAGATCGTCGCAGATGCTTCTCGTGGATTGGGTGAGGCGATGGTTGGAATCAATGTTGCCGACATTCCAGTTCCTCATCGCTTAGCCGAGCGCGGCTGGTAACCTGCAAAAAATGCGGATCGGAGTTCTCTCACTTCAAGGGGACTTTCGGGAACACATTCAAGCGTTGCAAGATTGTGGAGCCGAAGCTTTCGCCCTTAATAAGGTAGACGAGCTGGCAGGGATAGATGGCTTGGTTTTGCCGGGTGGTGAATCAACAACTATCGCGAAACTTGCCAGAAGTTTTGCCCTATTCGATTCAATCGTATCCCATATAGATGACGGCCTACCGGTTTATGGTTCCTGTGCAGGAATGATTTTATTGGCTGATCGCGTACTCGATAAGGCGGTCGGCCAAGAGACGTTCGGCGGCATAGACATGACAGTACGAAGAAACGCGTTTGGGCGGCAGGTTGATTCATTTGAAGCTGATATCTCAGTGCATGGAATTGCTGGCGAGCCAGTTCGCGCGGTTTTCATCCGAGCTCCATGGGTAGAGAGCCTTTCAGGTGAGGTCAAGGTTCTAGCGCAGGTGAGCTACCGCGGTGATAGCCATGCGGTTGCTGTACGCCAAAATAACCTATTAGCGACCAGCTTCCACCCCGAGTTGACTGGGGACTTACGCATACATCAATATTTCGTTGATGAGATCGTGGCCAAAAGAACACGCTAAACTTTGCCGATCAGAGTGATTGATCAATGTGGTATCTCATTTTGGTAAATAAATACAGCTATGAGTAAAGGATAGGTGCGAAGTGTCAGGCCATTCCAAGTGGGCAACCACCAAGCATAAGAAAGCCGTCATCGACTCCCGCAGGGCAAAGAGTTTTGCAAAGTTAATTAAAGGAATTGAAGTTGCGGCACGCAACGGTGGAGCGGATATGGATGGAAATCCAACCCTCTACGACGCTGTAACCAAGGCGAAGAAAAGTTCAGTCCCAGCCGACAATATCGACCGTGCAATTAAACGCGGAGCGGGTCTTGAAACAGGTGGCGCGGAATACCTCACAATCATGTACGAAGGATATGGACCCGGCGGAGTCGCTCTTATGATCGAATGTCTATCTGATAATCGCAATCGAGCCGCGAGTGAGGTAAGGGTTGCAGTAACCAGAAATGGTGGAAACATGGCCGACCCTGGTTCAGTTTCCTATCTCTTCAACCGCAAGGGAGTGGTTCTCGTCTCCAAAATGTCAGGCTCTATCTCTGAAGATCAGATCATGGAAGCCGCGCTAGATGCTGGTCTAGAGGATGTCAATGATTTTGGAGAGAACTGGCAGGTGGTGTGTGAGGCCAGTGATCTCGTCGCCGTCCGCACAGCGCTTCAGGCAGCAGGTATCGATTACGAATCTGCGGAGACCTTATTCCTTCCTTCGATGCAGATCTCCCTTGATGGTGAAACTGCGACCAAGGTTTTTGATCTCATCGACGCTATCGAAGAGCTAGATGACGTTCAGAATGTTTACGGCAATTTTGATGTCTCAGATGAAGTTATGGCGAGCCTCGGGTAGTCGATAACCTAGGCAGGGATAGGCTCGGCTAATGAGAGTTCTCGGCGTAGATCCAGGGTTAACCAGGTGCGGGCTGGGCATCGTTGAGAACCAAAAAAAACAATCCCATCAGCATCTCACAATGCTTGGCGTTGGCGTAATTCACACTTCCAGTGAACTGGCTCTCGAAATGCGATTGCTTGAATTAGAGAATTCCCTGATTACTTGGATTGATGAATTCAGCCCCGACGTGATCGCTGTTGAGCGGGTTTTCTCTCAACTTAATGTCAAAACTGCAATGGCGACAGCGCAAGCGGCAGGTGTGGCGCTGCTTGTCGCAGCAAGACGAGGAATCCCAGTCGTCATGCACACACCAACAGAGGTCAAAGCTGCGGTTACCGGCTCTGGTCGTGCGGATAAAAAGCAGGTCGCTCTGATGGTTCAAAAAATATTGAAACTCGATGAAATTCCGAAGCCAGTAGATAGCACTGACGCGCTAGCACTTGCGATTTGCCATCATTGGCGGGGGGCAGGGGATGCGCGGATCGCTGCTGCCTTAGCACTTCACGAATCGCCGCTGCGCACATCGAAGACCTCGCTAAGAGTGAAAGCATGATTGCCTCAATCAGCGGTCAGATAAAGGCGCTCAATAGCTCGAGTGCAGTTGTTGAGGTTGGTGGCGTCGGCATTCTGGTCAACCTGCCCACCCGATTAGCAACCTCATTGATTGTGGGTACATCTGTCTCGTTTGCGACTTCACTTCTTGTTCGCGAAGATGCACTGACGCTCTACGGATTTGAAGATAGTGATTCTCGAAATTTCTTTGAAATGCTGCAAACTGTTACCGGTATTGGTCCAAGAGTGGCGCAGTCCGCTCTGAATGTGCTCGATTACAAGGTAATGATCGCCGCCATTCAAAACGAAGATGCCAAATCACTGGAGGCGATACCGGGACTTGGAAAAAAAGGCGCAGCTCGTTTGATTCTTGAGCTCAAAGAGAAAGTAGCGGACCAGGAAGCCGTAAATAATGCTGGGGTTCCCTCGTGGCGGAGGCAGTTAGAGCAAGCTCTCCTAGGTCTTGGTTTTAACCCGCGCGATAGCCAAGAAATCCTTAATCAAGTTGCTGCAGAATTTAATGGCAGAACTGATGCGTCAGAGATTCCAGCAATGCTCAAATTTGCCCTTCAGCTAAAGGCGCGAAAGTAATGAGCGATTTGACTGATACCGGCGCCACTGAGTTAGAACGATCAGCAGAATTAGCGCTTCGTCCTCAATCGCTCAAGGAATTTGTTGGGCAACAACGGGTAGCAAATCAAATTGATTTACTGCTCTCCGCGGCGAGAGTGCGTCAGCGTAGTGCTGATCATATTTTGCTCTCCGGTCCACCGGGCCTTGGCAAGACGACGCTTGCGATGATCATTGCGCAAGAGATGGCGGCGCCAATCAGAATCACAAGTGGTCCAGCCATTCAGCATGCAGGGGATCTAGCAGCGATCTTGTCGAGTTTGAGTGAAGGCGAGATTCTTTTTCTCGATGAGATTCATAGAATGTCCAGGCCGGCAGAAGAGTTGCTGTACTTGGCGATGGAAGATTTCAGAGTAGATATCATCGTTGGAAAAGGCGCGGGCGCAACTGCTATCCCGTTGCAACTCCCGCATTTTACTCTCGTCGGTGCCACTACAAGGTCTGGCCTCTTGCCCGCGCCACTACGAGATAGATTTGGTTTCACTGCTCAATTGGATTTCTACGAGAATTCGGATCTCTCTCATATTGTCCATCGAAGTGCGTCGTTGTTAGGAATAGCAATTACTCCAGATGCAGTGGATGAGATCGGTTCCAGATCGCGCGGGACACCACGAATAGCGAATCGCTTGCTCAGGCGGGTTCGAGATTATTCACAAGTGCACGGGAGTGGTAGCGTCACAAGTGCAGATGCTGCTGCCGCGTTAGAAATGTATGAAGTTGATCAACTAGGGCTTGACCGACTCGATAATTCATTTCTTGAACTTTTGGTCAAGAGATTCAATGGCGGGCCAGTTGGAATCTCTACGTTGGCAATGGCGCTAGGTGAGGAGAGTGAGACTGTAGAAAATGTGGCAGAGCCTTACTTAGTCCGATTGGGACTCATTGCCAGAACCCCCAGAGGCAGGATTGCAACGAGGTCGGGCTGGCATCATGCAGGAGTAACGCCACCGCCCGACTTGGCTCTTTCAAGCGGTGAAACTGGAGTGCCGAGCCTTTTCGACAGTCCAGCGTTTGATGCCTAGACTCCTCTCCTATGTCTGCAAATATCTCTCAAGCAACTAAGAAGAAGAGCAAATCAGGGCGCACGATCTCGGTTTTGCTCCTACTCATCATCGCGTTTTCAGGAGTTGCCTTTTTTCAAGGCGACACCAAGCTTAAACTCGGTCTAGATCTTCGGGGGGGCACGAGCGTCACACTGGCACCTAAGGTGGCTGCCGGCGCAAAGATTGATAAGGCGGCAGTTGAACAGGCGGTTGCAATCATTCGCCAGCGCGTAAATGCGCTCGGCGTTGCAGAATCAGAAGTTTCATCTCAGAGCAACGGAAATATCGTGGTCTCTGTACCTGGGGATTCAAGTAGTCGAGTAGTTGATCTTGTTGGTTCGACTGCGCAATTAAGGTTCCGCCCGGTTCTCGCTGTAGGCGCCGGGAACGCGACAACGAGCGCTACTGCAAGTGGCAAAACTGCAACTTATCCAGCTGGGGTTAATGCCCAAATGGACGCGGACTTTAAATCATTGGATTGCACTAATCCGCTTAATCGCCAAGGGGGGTCAACAGATTCTTCGGGTTCGGTTCTGATCTCGTGCTCTCGTGATGGCGCTTCAAAATTTATCCTTGCGCCAGCTGAAGTGGAAGGAAACCAGGTATCTAAGGCGAGCGCGGTGCTCGACACCCAAGCCGGAAACGGCTGGCAGGTTTTGCTTACATTTAATGGCGCTGGCGCCAGTGCATTCGGCAAGATGACGACTCGCGTTACCTCACTGCCTTCGCCGCAGAATCAAGCAGCGATCGTGCTCGATGGTCTCGTTGTGTCAGCCCCGCGTATCAACGAAGCAATAAATTCTGGGAGCGCTCAGATAACAGGAAACTTTACTCAGACAGATTCAACTGATCTTGCGAACAAGTTGAAATATGGCGCATTACCGTTAGCACTTGTAGTTCAAGAGGTTAACCAAATTTCGCCTACCCTTGGTGCTGACCAACTTCATGCAGGTCTACTCGCCGGATTGCTCGGACTGATTCTGGTCGTGCTCTACTCCGTACTTTATTACAAGGGTCTCGGTCTTGTCTCGGTCGGGTCGTTAGTCGTGGCTGGTGCGATTACCTATTTGTCCTTCCTTCTTCTTGGCAAGTGGATCGGTTTCACGCTCACCCTCGCTGGTATCGCTGGTGCGATCGTTTCAATCGGTATCACTGCCGACTCGTTTATCGTTTATTTCGAGCGCCTACGTGATGAAGTGCGTGAAGGCCGATCACTTCGTACCGCAGTCGAAACTGGTTGGCTGCGAGCTAGGCGCACGATTCTCGTAGCAGACTCAGTCTCACTTATTGCAGCCGCGCTGCTTTACTTCTTCGCTGTTGGGGGAGTGCGCGGCTTCGCATTCACCCTTGGCCTGACAACAGTTGTTGACTTAGTAGTTGTCTTCTTCTTCACCAAGCCGCTCGTTTCGATACTCTCCAAGATAAATTTCTATGCCTCTGGCAGCGCAGCATCGGGATTGTCGGCAAAGAGCTTGGGCGTACTCACCGAATCTGGAAAGGATCTGATCTAATGGCACTTTCAGGTATCGGAGGACGTCTTTACCGCGGTGAGCAATCTTTTGCATTTATTGCGAATCGCCGTCGTTTCTACGCTTTCTCATTGCTCCTCATCATTGTCTCTGCCGCAGCGCTTGGAATTCAAGGGCTAAAGCTTGGAATTGAATTTAAGGGTGGCTCTGTTTTCACTGTCAAGAGCTCGACTGTTGATATCAATGCCGGACACGAGGCGTTGAAATCGGCTGGAATCACGACAGAAACCGTTGTCCAAAAAATCGGTGTCGACAAGTTGCGTCTGCAGACAGGTGATCTTCCTCAATCCACATTGACAACCGCAAGAAGCTCTTTAGCAAGTGCATTTAAAGTGGATGCGACTTCAATTGATGTTCAGACTGTAGGCCCATCATGGGGCAAAGAGATCACTCACAAAGCGATTTTTGGACTCATTGGATTTTTAATCGTTGTGATGATCTATCTCGCAATGGCCTTTGAAGCGAAGATGGCTATCTCTGCAATCATCGCTGTTATCCATGATGTCTTCATTACCGTAGGAATTTATGCACTTGTCGGGTTTGAGGTTACCCCTGCAACCGTCATTGGTTTTCTCACGATTTTGGGGTACTCGTTATACGACACTGTTGTTGTGTTCGATAAGGTTCGTGAGAATACAAAAGGAATCACCAGTACTGCCAAGCAAACCTACTCACAGGCAGCGAATCTGGCTATCAATCAAACTCTCGTTAGATCATTTAATACTTCAGTGATTGCGCTCTTACCGGTTGCATCGATTCTCTTCGTTGGCGCTGGCCTGCTAGGTGCAGGAACGCTCAAGGATCTATCGCTCGCTCTCTTTATTGGGCTCGCAACCGGAACGTATTCGTCGATTTTTGTCGCAACACCTATATTGGCTCAGTTACATGAGCGTGAACCAGCGATGGTTGCCTTGAGTAAGCGAGTCGACGTTCGGGTATCTGGTGGGGTTTTGGCAGGTAGCGATGACCGTAATACTGCTGGCATTGTGACCTCGACTCATTCCAAAGAGGATCATGAGCGCGGACCGCGTAATCAACCAAAGAGAAAACCGCGCCGCCGCTGATTATTATGAGAGGGATGGTTTTCTATGAATGAACTCATCATCCCTCTTGCTCAAAAAGTGAGGAATCATCATCAGGACTTTAATTCCGCCGCGTTAGAGGCTGCATTCGTCGTTGCGCATGAAAAACACCTCGGACAACTTCGAAAATCTGGCGAACCGTACATCACTCACCCTATCGCAGTGGCAGAGATTCTCGCCGACTTGGGCATGGACGAACCGACAATTATTGCCGCACTTCTCCATGACACAATTGAAGATACCCAATACTCCATTGACCAGCTCAAAAATGATTTTGGGAGTGAAGTCTCAACGCTGGTTGATGGCGTCACGAAGTTGGACAAACTTTCTTATGGACCAACGGCTGAAGCCGAAACCCTTCGCAAAATGGTCATTGCAATGTCTCGCGACATTCGAGTTCTGGTCATAAAACTATGTGATCGACTTCACAACGCCAGAACGTGGGAATTTGTCGCTATCGAAAGTGCTCAACGTAAGGCACGCGAGACGCTAGACATTTATGCACCGCTGGCGCATCGACTTGGCATGAATGCAATTAAATGGGAGCTCGAAGATCTCTCATTTAAGGTTTTAGAACCTAAGATATTTGAAGAGATAGAACGGTTAGTTGCCGAACGCTCACCCTCCAGAAGCGCGCTGACGAATGAAGTAATCGGTGCTCTGGGTGATGACCTGACACGTGATGGAATCACGGCCCAAGTAACTGGTCGTCAAAAGCATTTCTACAGTGTTTATCAAAAAATGGTTATTCGCGGACGTGAATTCAATGAGATTTATGACTTGGTAGGAATTCGCGTTTTGGTGAACGATGTGCGCGATTGTTATGCGGTTCTGGGGGCGATTCACGCGAGATGGAACCCAGTTCCTGGTCGCTTCAAGGATTACATCGCAATGCCAAAGTTCAACCTTTATCAGTCGTTGCATACAACTGTTATCGGTCCTAACGGGAAAGCAGTAGAGATCCAGATCCGTACGTCGGATATGCACTCTCGTGCCGAATATGGAGTGGCCGCACATTGGAAGTACAAAACTATTTCAACGGACCCGCAAGCCGGTCCTGAGGTGATGTTCCTTAAGCAACTACATCAATGGCAACAAGAGAGCGACGATGTTGGAGAGTTCCTCGACACGCTCCGATACGACCTACAAACTCCCGAAGTTTTTGTTTTCACTCCCAAGGGGAGCGTTATTGCCTTGCCAGCGGGTTCGACTCCGGTTGATTTTGCCTTCGCCGTGCACACAGAGGTTGGTTACAAATGTGTGGGGGCTAAGGTTAATGGCAAATTGGTTCCATTAGAATCGAAATTGGTAAATGGCGACGTTATTGAGGTGGTCACGAACAAGAATCCGAACGCTGCTCCGAGTCGGGATTGGGTGAATTTCGTACAATCCCCAAGGGCACGGTCAAAGATCAAGGCGTGGTTCTCTAAAGAGCGTCGCGAAGAAGCAATCGAAGCAGGCCGAGAATCTATAGCTCGGCAGATGCGAAAAGCTGGACTACCACTGCAAAAAATCTTATCCGGGCAGAGCATTCTGGAATTAGCCCACGACCTCCATTACGCAGATATCGAATCGCTCTACGCCGCAGTTGGAGATGGTCATCTCTCTGCCGCATCTATCGTTGAAAAAATAACCACAAAACTCAGCGCAACAGATGAATTTGCCCAGGAAGCTCATGATGAACTCTTCCTCAATCGGTCACCAGCCAAGAGCCGCAATACGTCAGGTATCGAGGTTGAAGGTGTAGACGACTTAGTTGTTAAATTGGCAAGGTGCTGCGCACCGGTGCCGGGAGATCAGATTGAGGGTTTCGTGACGAAGGGGAGTGGAGTCTCGGTACATAGAGATGACTGCATTAACCTCGCGGATTTGCGGGAAAATCAAGGCGATCGGTTCGTGAAAGTGCGATGGAATTCGAGTAATGCCACGCTCTTCATGGTGAATATTCAGGTTGAAGCGCTGGATCGAACTCGTCTGCTCTCTGATCTGACCCGTACGCTCTCTGATCAGCAAGTGAACATTTTGAACGCGTCAGTAAGTACGTCGAAGGATCAAACAGCGATCTCACGTTTCACTTTTGAGATGGCAGACAGTTCGCACTTGGACGCGGTTCTTACCGCAGTTCGAAACTTAGAGGGGGTTTACGATGTTTATCGAATCACAAACAACTAAAATAAGTAGAATAACTGAAAAAAATCAGACCGAAAAGTCAGATAACCCTTTTTTCGCCTCTTCAAGCCATACTCTTCGAGCAGCAGCAGCTTCTTTAGCAATAACGGCTTTGGCTGCGTTGCCTGCAGCCTCGGCCTTTGCCGCTTGTTTTTCGTAGTTCAGGATTGCATCTTCTAGTCCAGTCACAACGTTGTTGGCATGAGCGACTGCCGTTGGATCAGTTCGACGGTGATGTTCATCGGAAAGATCAGCTAATACAGTCTCAACTTTTTCGAAACGTAGGTCGAGCGCAGCGCGCTTTGATCGCTCTGTCATACCGATCTTGAGCCATTTCTCACTCAACTCATTGAATCGCTTCCGAGAGGCAGCCAAATCAGCGACCGGGATAATTGCCTCAATCTCGACGATGAGCAACTCGCGCTTGGCAAGATTCTCACTCATTGTTCGTTGACGCTTCTCTAGATCGGCGTTCTTGGCAACGAAAAATTGATCCTGCGCCGCTTTAAATTCGTTCCACATTTTCGTATCCACAGTGCGCTTACCTCGGCCAGCGCTCTTCCACTCAGTCATCAGAGCTTTGAATCGGTTGGCGGTAGGTAGCCACTCCTTGGAGGAGGCTAATTTTTTCGCTTCTTCAATCACTGCTTGTTTTTTAGCGACCACGATTGCCGTGCTTGCTTCTAGCTCTGCGAAATGCGTACGGCGTCGTTTATCAAATTTATTTCTAGAAGAGGAGAATCTCTTCCAAAGGTCAGTATCAGACTTTTTGTCGAGGCGGGGCGCGGCCTTCCACTCATTTAGGAGAACCTTCAATCTCTCCGAGGTTGATTTCCAGGAGTCAGAAAGCGCCAGTGACTCAGCCTCTTCTACGAGCTTGCCTTTAAAAATGGCTGCTTCAGCTCGTTTGGCTTCTTTCGCAGCTTTTTCGGCGGCTACCTTCGCTTCGTAAGCGGCTTTATGCCCTTCGATCAGATCTGGAATTTGATCGACTGATTTTGCAAGTGTCTCTAAATCGCCGACACCATTGAGACTTTTAACCTGCTCCTTCACTTTAGCAACGGCCTCTAAGGCGTCGGAAGGGACTAGGGCGCCACTTTTAATTCTTGCGGCAAGCAGGGCGACCTCTGAAGCAACTGCTTCAAATTTTCGAACAAAGTAGGCGAGAGCCTCTTCGGCACTCTTGCCCGGATAAGAGCCGACCGCAATCTCACCTTGAGGAGTTCTGACATAAACCGTTCCATCTTCTGCAACTCTTCCAAATTCGGCTGGATTTCCAACGAGTGCTGATGCTGGGGTAGGGGCTCCGGCTGCTGATGAAACTTGGTCCATGACTTCTCCTAGTAATAAGTAAATTGCGCGTTAGACCCGGTTGAGGTCCGCCGTTATTGGTTGATGATGGAAAGGTGGGGCTGGTAGACGGGGGTAAAAGGTACCCTTAAACCCTGGCAGGAGGAAAGCGCCCGTCTGGTACCCCTCAAAAGGGGGCCCAATCGAAAGATGGGCATCGATAAACACAGAGTGGAGGTCTCTTCTTGATTTTGGAGGTTGTGCCTGCTGAGGCTTTCCAGACGAATTGCTGGATTTTTGCCCCGAATCGAAACTCGGAGTGTTTCATTGTTGATCCAGGGATCACTGCCCCTTCCATCGTGCCAGCCCTCACTGAGGTCTTTCGAAAGTTCAATCTAAAGCCGATTGCGACGATCATTACCCACGGGCATCTCGATCATACCTTCTCGGTTCTTCCCTTTTCACAGGAATACGGAGTGAGCACCTACATTCATAAAGTTGATCGGCCTGCACTTAAGAATCCGTTCAGCGTGCTCGCTAAGGATGGGATGACAAAGCAGATAATGGATAGTTTCGGAGTCACTGAATTTAAAGAACCCGAGAAAATAGAAACGCTCCATGGTGGAGAGAGATTTTCTCTCGCTGGCTTCGACCTGACAGCAATTCACGCTCCGGGCCACACCGCTGGTTCTACCATGTTTTTGGTGAACGACGAGTACCTCATCTCTGGCGATGTTCTCTTTCATAGCGGGATTGGCCGAACCGATATGCCAACTGCATCAGATTCTGATATGCGCAAGACACTTCAGCATAAAATCCTGCCATTGGGCGATGAAGTGAATGTGCTTCCAGGTCACGGTCAAGTAACTACAATTGGGCGTGAACGAAAACATAATCCGTATCTCACGGATAGTTACTTAGGGGGCGGCAATGGTTAGCTTCCAGGCACCTAAAGGTGTGAGTGAGTATTACCCGGCAAGATCGGCGGCGTTCGACTACGTTCGCAGGAGCCTGGTTCAATCCGCTCAATTGGCCGGTTACCAACTGATTGAATTACCAGTTTTCGAAGATACTGAATTGTTTACCAGAGGTGTAGGAGAATCGACTGACGTTGTCAGTAAAGAGATGTACACATTTGAAGATCGCGGCGGAAGGTCAATGACGCTTCGACCTGAAGGTACTGCCGGTGTCATACGCTCTGTTATTGAGCATAGCCTTGATCGTGGCCAACTGCCGATCAAAGTGTGGTATTCGGGACAGTTTTTTAGAGCTGAGCGACCTCAGGCTGGCAGATTTCGCCAGTTCTACCAAGTTGGCATTGAAGCAATTGGGTCGGATGATCCAGAGATCGATGTCGAAGTTATTGCAACTGCTTCAAGGGCCTTCGCAAAGTTGGGATTAAAGAATTTTACGCTAGAGATCACCTCCCTTGGTGACACCGCTACACGCGCTGCATACGAGATTGAGTTGCTTGCCTTTCTCTCTGGGCTTGAGCTTGACGAAGAGACGCGTGCCCGCACTCGAATCAATCCACTCCGCCTCTTTGACGATAAGCGGGAAAATATTCGAAGCGTCATGAAAGGCGCGCCGGTTTTGATGGATTATCTCACTCCCGAGAGTGCGCTCCATTTCGAAAAAGTTAAATCTCTTCTTGATGAAATGGGCATCGCATATACAGTGAACGCTCGAATGGTTCGCGGGCTTGATTACTACACAGGGACTGCATTCGAATTTGTTCATCATGGCCTCGGATCTCAATCGGGGATTGGTGGTGGTGGTCGATACGACGGCCTGATGGAGCAACTTGGCGGTTCTGCACTCTCAGGAATAGGTTTTGGGATTGGCGTGGATAGAGTTCTGTTGGCATGTGAGGCCGAGGGTATCTCTTTCCCTGATGAACATCGGCTCGATCTTTATGTAGTACCGATGAAACCGGAAAATAAGCGACAGGCAGTTTTAGTAGCAAACCAACTTCGAGAACGAGGGCTGCGAGTCGATCTTGCCTATGGAGATCGCTCCGTTAAAGGTGGAATGAAGGCTGCCGATAAAAGTGGGGCTAAGTTCAGTCTTGTTTTAGGAGAGGACGAGCTTCGCTCCGGGATAGCGAAGCTAAAAAATATGGAAACTGGAGAAATCAGATCGGTTAAGATCTCTTCTTTACACGAGATTCTTGGAGCTTAAAAGATGTTACGGACTCACGATGCAGGCACACTACGAGCCCAGGATGCTGGTTCAGAGGTTATCCTGGCGGGTTGGGTGGCGAGACGACGTGATCATGGGGGAGTTGCCTTTATTGACCTGAGAGATGCTTCAGGATCAGTTCAGGTTGTTATTAAGGATGAGATTGCAGGAGCTTTGCGAGCAGAGTGGTGCGTGCTTATAACCGGCATGATCCGCCTGCGCCCTGAGGGAAATAACAATTCAACTCTTCCAACAGGTGAAATTGAAATCGAATGCACAAAGCTGGAAGTCTTGAGTGAATCGGCCGCCCTGCCGTTTCCTGTTGATAGTGGTGACACATCTCAAATTAGCGAAGAGATCCGTCTCAAATATCGCTATCTAGATCTACGTAGAGAGACCCCCTCTCGAAACCTGCGGCTTCGTTCCAAAGTCACCTCTTCGATAAGACAGATCATGGATGACCTCAATTTTCTAGAGATTGAAACACCTTACTTAACTCGTTCGACTCCAGAGGGCGCCCGTGATTTTCTCGTACCAGTAAGACTCCAGCCAGGTTCTTGGTATGCACTTCCGCAATCACCTCAGCTATTTAAGCAACTCCTCATGGTTGCTGGAATGGAACGCTATTACCAAATCGCGCGATGTTTTCGTGATGAAGATTTCCGAGCTGATCGCCAACCAGAGTTCACCCAACTTGATATCGAAATGTCATTTGTTGATCAGGAAGATGTTGTGAAAGTTGCCGAAGAGGTACTCACCTCTATATTCAAAAAGGCTGTCGGTTATGTGATCCCGATGCCGATTCCTCGCATGACTTACTTCGAATGCATGCGTCGCTTTGGATCTGATAAGCCAGATCTGCGATTTGGTTTTGAGTTAACAGAGGTCACAGACTTCTTCAAAGAGACGACGTTTCGAGTTTTCCAATCTGATTATGTTGGCGCAGTCGTAATGCCTGGTGGGGCAGACTCACCTCGTCGCGAGTTGGATGCATGGCAGGATTGGGCTAAAGCTCGAGGAGCTAAGGGTCTCGCTTACATTTTGGTCGAAAAGGATGGTTCGCTCGCGGGTCCAGTCGCAAAGAATTTATCTGAGATTGAAACACGGGGAATATCTGCTGCAGTAGGTGCAAAGAATGGAGATGCAATCTTCTTTGCAGCTGGAAATAAAGTCGCTTCTCAAAATTTACTAGGAGCTATGCGGCTAGAAATTGGTAAACGTTGCAATTTGATCCCCGAGGGGGAGTGGAAATTCCTCTGGGTTGTTGATGCTCCAATGTTTGAACTTGTAGATCCAGAGAATCCAGAGAGTGGTTGGACTGCGGTCCATCATCCATTCACTGGCCCGAAACCTGAGTTCAGAGAGACATTCGATACCGATCCTGCAAATGCTCTCGCGTACGCCTATGACATTGTTCTGAACGGAACCGAACTGGGCGGCGGGTCAATCAGAATTCACGAACGGGAGATGCAGCAACGTGTATTTACGACGATTGGCCTCTCCGCGGCAGAAGCTGAAAGTAAGTTTGGTTTCTTGTTAGAAGCATTTAACTATGGCCCGCCGCCACATGGTGGAATTGCCCTGGGGATGGACCGAGTCTGCGCACTTCTTACCGGTTCAGATTCCATCAGAGAGGTGATCGCCTTCCCAAAGACGGCGAGTGGCGGCGATCCGCTTACTGGTGCGCCAACACCAATCACGACTGCGCAGCGAAAAGAGGCGGCTATCGATTTCACGCCACCGGTCGTCAAGTAGAGGCAGGTGACTTCGAGTGGGGGAGATCAACTCCTGTAGACCGGAAGTGAGGTTTACTTCTAGTAAGGTTGGGCTATGAGTCCTGGTGGAATAGCGGCAATCATCGCAGCAGCTTCGCTCCTAATCATCGCGATAGCTATCGCCTACGCTGTCATCAAGGTGGCTCGCCTAGTCGGCGAAGTCCAAGGAACGGTACGAAGCGTCAATCGAATTACCACGGCCGCTGAAAAAGCAACGCTGAAGGTAAACGAAGCGATCGCTGAGCTCGTCGATAAGAATTCTCATTTGCTGAAGTTGATTACCGGCTTCCTCACCACTGCGCTCACCAAGAAGCGTTCTTCTAAGGGCTTCGACGAGAGTTCGCGCTAAGGGTGGATTCAGCAGAGATTAGAGCTAGATGGTTGCGCTTCTTTGAAGCGGGAAATAGTCAAAGCCTTACACATACAGTGGTTCCATCAGCTTCACTCATTGCGGATGATCCCAATTTACTTTTAGTCAATGCCGGTATGGTCCCATTTAAACCTTATTTTTTAGGCGAGGTGAAGCCTCCATATTTACGGGCAACATCCGTTCAAAAATGTGTTCGTACCCTAGATATTGATGAAGTTGGTAAGACGACACGTCATGCATCATTCTTTCAAATGTGTGGGAATTTTTCGTTTGGTGATTATTTCAAAGAAGGTGCGATCGCCATGGCTTGGGAACTTCTCACGAAGCCTATGTCTGAAGGCGGCTATGGATTTCCGGAAGAAAAACTATGGGTGACGGTCTATCTAGATGATGATGAAGCCGCGGATATTTGGCATAAGAAAATCGGAGTTGCCAAAGAACGCATTCAACGCAGAGATATGGCTGATAATTTTTGGTCGATGGGTGTGCCAGGTCCATGCGGGCCATGCTCTGAAATTTATTTTGATCGAGGAGCTGCCTACGGAAATGAGGGTGGACCGATAGCCGATGAGAATCGATACCTAGAGGTTTGGAATTTAGTTTTCATGCAGAGTATTCGCGGCGAGAGCGTAAGTAAAGATAGCTACCCAATTCTCGGCGAACTTCCGGCAAAGAATATAGACACCGGCCTTGGTTTGGAGCGAATGGCAGCGCTCCTTCAAGGTGTAGAAAATATCTATGAAATCGATACGACGGTGCAGATTCTTTCGTTGGCCTCTTCCATTTCGGGGTCGGTATACGGTCAGGATGCGCGAAATGATATCTCTCTGCGAGTGGTCGCAGATCACGCTCGAACCGCAACAATGTTGATAGGTGATGGTGTCTTACCCGCAAACGAGGGAAGAGGTTATGTCCTTCGTCGAATGATGCGTAGAACAATTCGAAATATGCGAATATTGGGAGCGCCAGACCGCAATCTCTCTCAGTTGGTCCAATCTTCTATTGGGGCAATGGGCGCACAATATCCAGAATTGATTGAGGATAAAGAACGGATTCTCGAGGTTGCCGCTGCAGAGGAGGTCTCATTCCTGGAAACTCTAAAATCAGGTACATCGATTTTTGATGTTGCTGTTGTTGCAGCGAAAAAGCAGAGTACCCCCGGTCTTGCTGGTGAGACGGTATTTAAGTTGCATGACACATTCGGTTTTCCCTTTGATCTCACACTAGAAATGGCTAACGAGCAAGGTTTATCGGTTGATGAAACTGGCTTCCGGCGACTAATGAAGGAACAGAAAGTTCGCGCACAAGCAGATGCTCTAAGCAAGAAATCAGGTCATACCGATCTCAGCGCATACCGTTCGATCATAGATTCCTACGGGACAACCTCATTCACTGGCTACTCTGAAATGGAGAGTGAAGGAAAACTTCAGGCGATTTTGGTAGATGGCGTACAAGCCACCGAAGTAGACGCTGGGAGTGAACTTGAAATTGTGTTAGATAGAACTCCATTTTATTCTGAGGCAGGTGGCCAGCTCTCAGATGGTGGTCTGATCACACTCGCAAATGGCGCAATCATCGAAATTGACGATGTTCAGAGCCCGGTTCCGGGTCTGTACATTCACAGAGGGCGTGTAGAAAGCGGCCATGTAATCGTCGGATCTGACGTCTATGCAAAGATCGACCGACAGCGTCGTATGGCAATTTCACGTGCGCACACCGCGACACATATGGTGCACAAAGCTTTTCGCGAAGCGCTCGGCGAAACTGCCACTCAGGCTGGCTCTGAGAATGCTCCTGGACGATTCCGTTTCGATTTTCCTGCCAATGGAGCAGTCCCGCAATCGGTATTGCACGATGTAGAAGCTCGGGTGAATTCCCTTCTACTTGAGAACTTAGAAGTCAAAGCAGAGGTCATGAGTCAACCAGAAGCTAAGGCTATGGGCGCAATGGCGCTTTTTGGCGAGAAATATGGTGACCGCGTCCGAGTCGTGTCAGTGGGTGATTGGGCCCGAGAGTTATGCGGTGGAACCCACGTGAACTCGTCAGCCGAACTAGGCCTGATCAAATTGTTAAGCGAATCTTCCATTGGTGCTGGGGTACGTAGAGTTGAAGCTCTCGTTGGCCATGATGCTTTCGATTATCTAACTCGCGAGCATCTTCTTCTTAATTCACTCACCGAGTTAATCAAGGGTTCAAGGGTAGAAGAGCTTCCAGAGCGAATCTCTGATCTGCTAACAAAGATGCGTGACATTGAAAAAGAGCTTGCTGCGCTGAAATTAGCCCAAGCGTTGGCTGGAGCAGAAGCACTCAGTAACAAGTCCGACCGAGTCGGCTCTCTCGATGTCATGGTTGCCGAAGTTGCGGCAGGAATCTCTGGTGATGATCTGCGAACCCTTGCCCTTGATTTAAAGAACCGTCGCCCTGACTCAGTTATAGTCCTAGCCTCAATAAACCCAGATCGTGTCACGCTAGTTGTCGCCTCCTCGAAAACTGCGATCGAGCACGGCATCAAGGCTGGAGCGCTCGTAAAAATCGGTTCCACAATATTAGGCGGCGGTGGTGGTGGAAGAGATGACTTCGCGCAAGGCGGGGGAGATCAACTGACAAAGATTGCAGAGGCACTTGCGGCTATCAAAGCAGAGATAGCCTCACTCGCCTCACTCACCAAGTAAGTTCAGTACATTAAGTAGATGAGGACTGGCCGCAGAATCGCATTCGACTATGGCGACGTCCGAATCGGGGTTGCCCTCTCTGACATTTCTGGAATATTGGCTTCACCACTCACTACTCTTTTGGCTCAGTCACCGATGTTAAACGATGAGTTGGTGTCAATTTTTGAGGAGTACACACCCATCTACATCGCCCTCGGTGAACCTAGGCACCTCTCGGGTAGTGCAAGCTCCAAGGGTGCCAGCGTTGATCTTTTTCATACTCAACTCAGTGGGCTCACCTCAATCCCAATCATAAAGATTGATGAACGTCTTTCAACGGTGAGCGCCGCTGCAAAACTGCGGGCAACTGGCAAGGATGCAAAATCCAGAAAATCGATGATTGATGCCGCCGCTGCAGTTGAGATATTGGAAGCTGCCCTGAATCGGGAGCGATTACAAGGCGAGCTATGAAAGATCGCAGAAAGGTTCTCCTCACCCTTTTATTGGGGTTTCTTATTTTTCTCTTAGTCTCTCTCTACATTGCTACAAGACCGCCGGCGGAATTTGCAGCGAATACCAATGGCCCATCTATTGAGATCAACGTTATTGCTGGTGATAGCGGCTCTGCCATCGGCCGAAAATTGGAAGCACAAGGAGTAATACTTAAGAGTTCAACCTTCTACGATCTTGCGCGGAGAGATCCGCAAGCCGGACGTATTGCACCAGGTATTCATCGAATAGATACTCACATCACCTCAAAAAAGGCCCTTGAGCAGCTTCTTGATTTCGCTCGTAAGGTGGGAATCATTCGAGTGATTGAGGGAAGCACCAAAAGTGACGTAATAACACTCTTACGCAAAAATTCCATCACAGGTGATCTAGGTCGAATCGAAGTACCTTTGAAAAATCCTAGAAACTCGATTGAAGGAGAGCTCTTTCCGGCTTCCTATGCATTTGCACCCGGAACATCAACCAACTCTGCCATTTCGCAAATGCTCAAAACCTTCGCTGAACAGGCTGCCAAGGTTGGATTAAGCGGGGGATACAAAACTCTGACCCCTTATGAAGTTTTGATTGTGGCTTCACTTGTTCAAATCGAAGGTGACGAGAGTGATTTTGCCCAAGTAGCACGGGTAATTTACAATCGGCTCGCTATTGGTATGCCGCTCCAGCTCAATTCCACGGTGCAGTATGCGAATAATTCCCGTGGGCGAATTGGTTTGAGTGCGGTAGCGACAAAATTCCAATCTCCTTACAACACCTATTTGCACACAGGCCTGCCACCTACACCAATTTCAAATCCTGGAGAAGGGGCGATCGTGGCGGCGCTTCATCCTGCTGTTACTGATGCCCTATATTTCATTACAGTAAAGCCGCATGACACACGATTCACAAAAAATTATGAGGAGTTTCAAGGTTGGGTCACGCTCTTTAACCAGAATCTAGCTAAGGGGGCTTTCAATTGATTAGAGCGGCGGTTCTTGGCTCACCTATCTCTCATTCACTTTCGCCACTTCTGCACACGTTCGCGTATGAAAGTTTGGGTAGAGAGGCAAGTTATGTGGCAATCGATATGCATGAAGAGGGCTTGGTTTCGTTCCTTGATGGGTCAAAAGAGGAAGATTGGAACGGTTTTTCACTCACGATGCCATTGAAGAGCGCTCTATTTTCACCTACTGCCAAGGAGTTACTCGAGATCGAAATCGATGATGCAGCTCGAAGAATTCACTCGATTAATACTCTCGTTCGAGAGCGAGAGAAGTTGATTGCGTCCTCCACCGACATTCTCGCCTTTGGACGACTTTTGAACTCTCTGCCTGGTAATCGAGTGGCGATCATTGGGGGAGGCGGGACTGCGCGAGCCGCGTTTGGGGCTATCTCTGCTCAATTGTCGAGCTGTGATTTTCTTTTAAGAAGTGATGATCGATTAGCGGCCTTACAGGCTATAGCGCCAGATGTACGGGTCAAGAACGTTGGAATGGATATCGACATCGCTGCATATGATGTAGTGATCAATACCTCGCCGATCGGAGCCGCTGATCATCTTGGATCATTGATGACGAAGGCTCCTGCTCTCTATTTCGAATCGCTTTACCGACCATCACCAACAGCCACAGCAAAGATCGCAGCGGAGCGCGGATCACTGATTATCGACGGTGTCGATCTCCTCGTTGAACAGGCTTTGGATCAGATTGCGTTATTCTCTGGTTTGCACTTCGATTACCGTGCGATGCGCGCCGAGTTACTCTCCGTAGCTAGAGCGGCCCTGAACTCCACAAATTTCTAGAGGAAGCCTTTCATCTTGTAAGGCGTGGCTACCTTGCGCCTATGCACATTTTCTTGCTCGTGACTCTATTAACTGTCGGTTCATTCATAGCAATCAAGGATCTGAAATATCGAGAGATTTCCAATAGGAGCATCGTGACTTTGTTGGTATTGACCCTGATCGGTTACTCCTATTCACCACACCTGCTACCAAAAGCAGGGCTGACATTCTTATTGGCGCTCACTATGTGCATTCCGATTGGAGCCTTAAAATCAGGCATTGGGGGTGGTGATATTAAACTCATTGCAATCCTCGCCCTTCTTTTAGGTACCCCACTTCGTTTTACGGTGGCGATGTTTTTCGCAACTTTCATCGCTGGAGCCATGTATCTCTTGAAGAAATTTAAGAGCTTTCGAGGCGGAATATCCCCGAACGGGATTGCATTTGCACCCGCCCTCATTTTTGCCGCGCTCATTTCACTGTGAGAAGGTGAAGCAGCAGACCCACATTATCTGCAAGAATTACCCCCTCGGCGGTCAGAGCGATTGCCTTTCAACGATTATGAGTGGGTAAGAGATGTTGCGTTGGTTAACCGCAGGTGAATCTCACGGCCCTGCTCTCACCGCGATATTAGAAGGGCTACCAGCCCATGTCAGTATTGATACTGATGCAATCGATCGGGATCTCCGTCGCCGCCGCCTTGGAGTTGGTCGCGGTGCGAGGCAAAATTTTGAGGCCGATGTCGTCACAATTCTTGGCGGCGTCCGACATGGTTCTACGCAAGGTGGGCCAATTTCCCTTACCGTAGGTAATTCTGAATGGCCTAAATGGGAGAAGGTAATGTCACCGAATCCTGTTCCGGAATCTGAACTTGCTGATCTGGCTCGAAACGCACCACTGACCAGACCAAGACCGGGCCATGCCGATCTTGTCGGGATGCAAAAATATGGTTTTGATGATGCCCGGCCAATCTTAGAAAGAGCAAGCGCACGTGAAACCGCTGCCAGGGTTGCGCTAGGAGCAATCGCTCGAGCCTTCCTTGAACAGAGCGTTGGAATCCAGATTATGAGCCACGTCTTATCAATCGGTGGTGTAAGTGTTTCAGATGAGAACCCTCTTCCTTCTTATTCAGATCGAGATCGAGTTGATGAGGATCCCGTTCGTTGTGCAGATCCGTCGGTGAGTGCGGCCATGGTTGCTGAGATTGCAGATGCACACTCATCTGGTGACACATTAGGGGGAGTCACCGAAGTGTTGGCATTCCATCTACCTCCTGGTTTGGGTTCACACACTCATTGGGATCGTCGCCTTGATGCCAAGCTCGCCGCTGCGATTATGGGTATTCAAGCAATCAAAGGTGTTGAAATTGGAGATGGGTTCTCAACGGCGAAACGACGAGGTTCAGTTGCTCATGATGAGATCGAACGTGATACTTCCGGAAAGATCGTTCGCCGAACTGATCGTGCTGGTGGAACTGAAGGTGGAATGTCCAACGGTGAAGTTCTGAGAGTGCGTGCAGCAATGAAGCCGATTTCAACTGTGCCAAAAGCGCTAGATACTATTGACACCGCTACTGGTGAAGCTGCAAAAGCGATCAATCAACGCTCAGATGTTTGCGCGGTTCCGGCTTCTGGAATTGTTGCGGAAGCAATGGTTGCGCTGGTTTTGGCTGATGCAGTATTGGAGAAATTCGGAGGCGATTCGGTTGCAGAAGTTCGCCGCAATTTTGAAGCATATCTGCAAAATATTGGTGTGAAGTAATGCCGTTAGCGGTATTGATGGGTCCACCAGGATCCGGAAAATCTACGGTCGGACGTGCTCTCTCAAAATTACTTGGTGTGAGTTTTTCCGATACCGACGCACTGATTGAGGTACGTGCTGGAATGAAGATCTCGGCCATCTTTATCGAAAATGGAGAGCCATTTTTTCGAAAGATTGAATCAGAAGTCGTCGCACAAGCCCTTATCTTTGAAGATGGGGTAGTAGCACTTGGTGGAGGATCGATTCTAGATGCGGCTACGCGAAAACTCATTCATTCTTCATCTGCCCTAAAAATATTTCTGGAAGTTGGGATAGGTCAGGCGGCACCCAGGATTGGATTTAACAAAGATCGTCCTTTGCTTCTCGTCAACCCAAGACAGACTTGGCAAAAATTGCTCCAAGATCGGTTACCGATCTACAAATCGCTATCAGATACAACGATCAGCACTGATTCAAAAAAACCAAGTGAAGTTGCGAAGGAGATCTCACTTCTCATTGCAGAACGCGCCACCGACACAGGTGAAGGTAAAAAATGAGGATTCACGTTCAAGCTGAGCGAACTTACTCCGTCGTTGTGGGCTGCAATTGGCAAGAAGAATTAATCGAGCTCATCACGTCTCATCAGAAAGTCCTTTTCATTGTCCCAGCCGAACTCGCAAGCCACGTAGAAAAATTTATCAATTCACATAGTCTTACTCATGTTTCATTTTTTTCGACTCCATCTGGTGAATCCCAAAAGTCGATCTCTGTTTTAGAGAAATTGTGGGAGCAATGCGCAGAAATTAGTCTAGGCAGATTAGATGCCCTCGTTGGATTTGGAGGAGGCGCCACAACTGACCTCGCTGGATTTGCGGCGGCTTCTTGGCTGCGAGGGGTTCAATGGTATGCCGTCCCTACAACTCTGGCCGGGATGGTTGATGCTTCAGTCGGTGGCAAAACAGGAATCAATGCCGAGGCTGGGAAGAACTTAATTGGGGCTTTTCACTCACCTAGCGCTGTACTCATCGACGCAACGTTCCTTGACACCTTGAGCGATCGAGATTTCAACGCTGGAATGGCAGAGGTTATTAAGACTGGATTAATAGAAGACTCTTCGATTCTTGACTTGTGCGAATCGACATCGAGCCTTCGAAGCGTAGCGATCAAGTTGATAGCAAAGAGCATTCACGTTAAAGCTCGAGTTGTCAGCGCTGACTTTCAAGAGGGCAAATTGCGAGAGATTCTCAATTTTGGCCATACTTTTGGTCATGCGGTTGAGAAGCAATCAAAGTATTCCTTGAGACATGGCGAGGCTGTGGCAATCGGAGTTATCTATGCGCTGCGTCTTAGTGAATCTCTGGCGCAACTGCCTTCGAGCGTCACAAGTCGCGTAATTTCCTTATTCAAGCGTCTCGACCTTCCAACCACGCTGCCATCGGAGTATGCGCAATGGGACGAATTGCTCATCTCAATGCAAGGAGATAAGAAATCAAGAAATTCGATCTTAAGGTTTATAGGACTCACCGAAATCGGCAAGCCAGTTTGGTTTGAGGGTGTTTCGGTTGAAGAGTCTAAATCTGCCTATGAGACGATTCTCGCATGAAGGTTCTTGTTCTTAACGGCCCCAATCTTGGCAGACTTGATCTACGCTCATCGTTAATTTATGGTGAAATGGATTTCGCTGTACTTACAAAATTTATTACCGCCGAGGCGGGCACGATCGGTTTTGATGTAGAAGTCCGTCAATCTGACTCTGAAACTGAATTGATCACTTGGCTACATGAGGCAGCAGATGGAAATATTCCAGTAATTTTCAATCCCGCGGCGTTCACTCATTACTCCTATGCTATTCGGGATGCAGTAGAGATGCTTAAGGCTCCGGTGATTGAGGTCCATCTAAGTAATCCACTCAGTCGAGAGGAATTTCGGCACACTTCGGTAATTTCTGGAGTCGTCAAAGGAACAATCGCTGGGTTTGGTGCGGATTCCTATCGGTTAGCCCTGATTGCGCTGAAGTCGTTGGTTTAGCAGGTATTCTTCAGGCTTTGGATAATCGCCGAATAAACGACCCCTCACGAGATGGATGGCAGATGGCAACGACGAATGACCTCAAGAATGGCATGACGCTTGATATTGATGGCCAACTTTGGACAGTCATTGAATTCCAGCATGTGAAACCAGGTAAGGGTCCTGCTTTTGTTCGCACCAAGATGCGTCAAGTGCTATCTGGAAAAGTTGTCGAGCGAACATTAAACGCGGGCGTTAAAATCGAAATTGCGATTTTAGAGAAGAACGATATGACCTTTCTTTATAAAGATGGTGAAGATTTTGTTTTCATGGATTCAAAAACTTACGATCAAATCACTGTCGGAAATTCGGTAGTTGGTGATGCTGCAAATTTCATGCTAGAAAACATGGAGTGTATCGTCGCTATTCACGAGGGTAGTCCGCTCTACATCGAGCTTCCTGCATCTGTCGAGCTCATCGTCACTTACACCGAGCCAGGGTTACAAGGTGATCGTTCATCAGGTGGAACCAAACCAGCTACTGTTGAAACCGGAATCAATGTTGCAGTGCCACTATTCATCAAACCGGATGAGAAGATCTTGGTCGACACTCGCACGGGCGAATATCTCGGCCGCGCAAATTAATGGGAGCGCGCAGAAAGGCTAGGAAGCGTGCCTTAGATTTTCTCTATGAGGCTGATATCCGTGGATTAACTGCTACCGAAATTTATGAACCTCGGGGGGAGAGCGACCTCTCACAGGAGCAGTATGTAAAAGAAATCCTGGCGGGAGTAGCTGAGCACTCGTCAAGAATTGAAGAGCTGATCTCAACCTATGCAGAAGGCTGGGAGACCGATCGTATGCCCGCTCTTGACCGGAATATCCTGCGAGTGGCAATTTTTGAGATTCTTTGGAGCCCAGAAGTTGACGAGAAGATTGCAGCTTCGGAGGCGGTAAACCTTGCCCAAGAACTTTCGACTGAGAACTCCGCGAGTTATATCAATGGAATTCTTGGCCGTCTGATCGTGCTCAAGCCCTCACTCGCGATTTAAAGAGAACTCCTCTCTTCTCAAACCAATCAATCAGTTCTCCTTCAGGGGCACCGCAGAGTGCACTGATTGCTAAATGGTCACCGCGTCTAAGTGTCAGGACTTCACCGTTCCAGTCTTGGCGTTCTTGACAAATGGAACTAATGAATCGACCAAGGGCGGAAACCTCGAATTCCGGCGTGCTTCGTAACCTTCGTAGATCCAACCTGAGTTCACGAGCAACTGCATCGCCTTCTGAATTTGAATGTAATGAATTTCCTCGAGATAGGCCAAGCAGCTGCGCTAGCGGGAGTTCATAGAATCGGGCTAATTCAAGGGCTCTCTTGAGAGTCAGCGCCCGGTCCATTCGTTCATAGGATCCGATGACAACTGCTTTCCATTTCCCTTCTGATATCCGCTCGACCTCTCTTAAGGTCAATCCCTTCTGTCGCCTGACATCCTTGAGCGATTGTGAAATCTCGCGAAGTTGGTCGATCGTTAGATTCTCGGATTTCTGGTTTTTCTCCATGGCACAAGATAGCCCGCCACGCGAGAGAGCGATCAAAGTTCTCCACAGGTGGTATCCTTCGGCAACACCTTTAACGATCCGTCCTGTGAGGCGGCGAAGGAGTAGATATGAATCTTGTGCTAGATAGCGCTGAAATCAATCGCGCCCTTATGCGAATTGCCCATGAAATTCTTGAACACAACCACGGGCCTTCCAACGTAGTTTTGATGGGCATCCCCACGCGTGGAGTTCATTTGTGCCAGCGATTGCAACGAAATATTCAGGGTATCGAGGGTTCTGGGGTGAGCTCTGGAACGCTCGACATCACTCTTCATCGCGATGACTTACGGCTTCGCCCGCCGCGCGCAATTACCACCTCGCATCTTCCGCCGGGTGGGGTAGAAGGAAAAGATGTCGTTCTTGTAGATGATGTTCTCTTCTCGGGAAGAACAATTCGAGCTGCGCTAGATGCTATCGGTGAACTCGGACGACCTAAGAGCGTTCAATTGGCCGTTCTTGTTGATCGCGGCCATCGCGAGCTTCCCATTCGGGCAGATTATGTAGGGAAGAACATCCCCACATCCAAAAAAGAGAGCGTCAAAGTTTCGCTCGCCGAAATCGATACCGAGGATTCAGTAAGAATCGTGGACGAGCGATGATCAAGCATCTTTTGAGTATCAATGACGTGAGCGTCGAGGATGCAAACTCGATCTTCCACACCGCCTCAAGTTTGGCCTCACTCACAACTGGTGAAGCACGGATTCTTCCAACCCTTCGAGGAAGAACCATCGTTAATCTCTTCTTCGAAGATTCCACGCGGACAAGGCTCTCTTTTGAGGCAGCAGCAAAACGATTGTCAGCTAACGTAATCAATTTCTCGGCGAAGGGCTCGAGCGTCAGTAAGGGAGAGAGCCTGAAGGATACGGTTCAGACACTGGAAGCCATGGGAGCTGATGCATTTATTATCAGACACCATTCATCCGGCGCGCCGGCACGGATTGTTGATGCCGGCTGGGTGAACTCATCGATCATTAGCGCTGGAGATGGCACTCACGAGCACCCCACTCAAGCTTTGCTTGATGCGTTCACCATCACCCAGCACTTTCCACAAATTTCTGATTTAAAGATTGCGATAGTTGGAGATATCCTGCACTCACGAGTTGCGCGAAGCAATGTCTCTTTGCTGAGCAAACTTGGCGCCAAAGTAACTGTCATTGCTCCTCCGACCCTGCTTCCAGTTGGGATCGACTCATGGCCTTGTAAGCGCTCTTATAGTTTTGATGATGAACTAGATACGTATGACGTCGTCATGATGCTGCGCGTACAACTTGAGCGAATGAAGGATGCCTTTTTCCCGAATGCTGGTGAGTATTCGGCGCATTATGGACTTGGCGCCGAAAGATTGAAGAGACTGCAAGGCCATGCGATCATCATGCATCCGGGACCCATGAATCGTGGGTTGGAAATCTCTGCTGCTGGCGCAGATTCACCACAATCAGTTGTTCTCGAGCAAGTTCGCAATGGTGTGATCGTACGAATGGCCGTTTTGTATCAACTCCTCGGTGGTCCAACACTTGAGACAATCGGAAAGGATGAGGCAAAGTGAACTCTGACCTTGTATTAGTGAATGTTCGCATCTGCAATGAAGAACCAGTATCAATCTGCATAAAAGATGGTTCAATTTCAGAAATTTCCTCGATCATTGAAGCAGACCATTTCCTAAAATCGGGATTTCGTGCGATCGATTGTCATGGAGCTATTGCACTTCCGGGGCTTGTCGACATGCACACTCACCTTCGAGAGCCAGGAAATGTCGAGGCCGAAACAGTCCTCTCTGGTTCACAATCGGCGGTTAAAGGTGGATTCACCGCCGTAACCGCGATGGCGAATACACAACCCGTCGCAGATAATGCGGGTGTTGTCGAATTGATTTATCGCAAAGGTCAGGAAGCCGGCCTTTGTGACGTTTTCCCGATAGGCGCAGTAACCCGTGGGCTCGCAGGCGTTGAGTTGAGTGAGATTCTTGCGATGAATAATTCAACTGCATCCGTCCGAGTCTTTAGCGATGATGGACATTGCGTAAGTGATTCACTCGTCATGCGTCGTGCACTTGAGTACGTGAAAAGTTTTGATGGCGTAATTGCCCAGCATGCCCAGGATCCCCAGTTAACAATCGGTGCACAGATGAATGAGGGGATTGTTTCTTCAGAGATTGGACTGACGGGATGGCCATCAGTGGCAGAGGAAGCCGTGATTGCTCGCGATGTCCTTCTGGCCGAAATGGTCGATAGCAGAATTCATATCTGCCATGTCTCCACTGCAGGAAGTGTGGAACTCATCCGCTGGGCAAAAAAACGGGGGATTAAGGTGACCGCCGAAGTTACCCCTCATCATCTCTTGCTCACCGATGAGCTAGCCAGGAGTTACGACCCGATTTATAAAGTGAACCCGCCGCTTCGAACAGCGGTTGATGTGCAGGCTCTTCGAGCCGGTCTTGCTGATGGAACGATTGATATCGTCGCCACAGATCACGCGCCACACACTTCAGAGGCAAAAGAGTGTGAGTGGGGAGCTGCGGCTTATGGAATGATCGGTCTAGAAACCGCCCTCTCTATAGTCATCAAAACTATGGTGCAGAGCGGCTTGATGAGTTGGAAGAGATTGTCAGAGGTGATGTCCACCAATCCGGCAGAGATCGCGGGATATCAGAATCAGGGGCAAGATTTACGAAAAGGTGCACCGGCCAACGTACTTGTGCTTGATCCTTCATCCACTTGGGAAATCGAGTTAGATGAAATATTCTCTAAGAGCACGAATACCCCATTTAAGGGGATAGAGCTTCCTGGGTCGGTTCTTCACACTATTTATCGAGGCGTTCCAGTTCTGATAAACGGGCAACTCACAGGAGAAAAGTATGGGTAAGGCCTATTTTGTTCTTGATGATGGTGCAATCTTCGAAGGGCTTTCATGGGCCTGCGAAGGAGAGACTTTCGGAGAGGCCGTTTTTTCGACAGCGATGACTGGCTATCAAGAGACCCTCACAGATCCGTCGTATCACAAGCAGATTGTTCTGATGACTGCTCCTCATATCGGCAATACTGGAATGAATCTGGAAGATATGGAGTCAAAGAAAATCTGGGTTTCTGGTTTCGTTGTTCGAAATCCAGCACCGAGAGTGAGCAGTTGGAGAGCACAGAGCTCACTAGAAGAACGTTTGATTGATGAAGGAATCGTGGGAATTCAAGGGGTAGATACGCGAGCGATTACAAGACATCTACGATCGGGTGGAAGCATGAGAGTTGGAATTTTCTCCGGGCCATCATTGGAATACGATGAAATGATTCGCAAGGTACGTGAAACACCAGCGATGAGTGGCTCCTTTCTCGCCGCTGATGTGTCAACACCTACTCAATACGTTGTCTCACCCCCGCAAGAAGTGAAAAAGAGATTCACAGTTGCAGCGATTGATCTTGGGATCAAATCGGCAACTCCAAGACATCTCTCAGAACGTGGCATTGAAGTACACGTCTTCCCACTCTCCTCAACCTACGAAGAGATAATGTCAATCAAACCAGATGGAATTTTTCTGTCGAACGGTCCAGGTGATCCAGCCGCGATGGATGAAGTAACACTGCTGGTCCGCAGATTCTTGGACATCTCGATGCCAATATTTGGCATTTGTTTCGGACATCAGATTCTTGGGCGTGCACTTGGATTTTCTACCTATAAGCTGCCCTTTGGGCACCGCGGCATAAATCAGCCGGTACAGAACGTAAAGAGCGGTAAGGTTGAAATTACGGCTCACAATCATGGTTTCGCTGTTGAAGCGCCAATCGATAAAAATTTCACCACCGTTTATGGCTCTGGCTATGTGAGTCATCTTGGTTTGAATGACGGTGTAGTTGAAGGTCTAGAGCTGTTAGAGCGCCCAGCATTTAGCGTGCAATATCATCCAGAGGCGGCGGCGGGTCCGCATGACGCTTCTTATCTTTTTGACCACTTCGTAAACTTGATGAACAAGGAGAAGGCGGCCGAAAATGCCTAGAAATAGCGCAATTAAAAGTGTGCTTGTCATTGGAAGTGGCCCGATAGTGATTGGCCAGGCTTGCGAATTTGATTATTCCGGAACCCAGGCTTGCCGTGTTCTTCGAGACGAAGGTATTCGCGTCATCCTTATCAATTCCAACCCAGCAACAATCATGACGGATCCCGAGTTTGCTGATGCCACATACATCGAACCAATCACTCCAGAAGTTATCGAAAAGATCCTTGATAAGGAACGCCCTGACGCAGTACTGGCGACACTTGGCGGACAAACCGCACTTAATGCAGCGATGGCTCTCCATGAGCGCGGCTCATTCGAGAAATACGGAACTCGTCTTATCGGGGCAAGTATTGACGCGATAAATCGCGGGGAAGATCGAGAAACTTTCAAGGCGATCGTCTCCAAGATTGGGGGAGAGTCTGCAAGATCTTATATTTGTCACTCCATGCAGGAGTGTCACGTCGCGGCTATAGAACTCAACTTCCCGGTAGTGGTTCGGCCCTCGTTCACCATGGGTGGCTTGGGCTCAGGGATAGCTTTCAATCAAGAGGAGCTCGAGTTGATCGCCGGTGCCGGATTGCGCCACAGCCCAACGAATGAAGTTCTGCTCGAGGAGTCGATCATTGGCTGGAAGGAGTATGAACTTGAGGTTATGCGTGACAACAAAGACAATGTTGTCATCATCTGCTCAATCGAAAATGTAGACCCCATGGGAGTCCATACCGGCGATTCAATCACAGTTGCGCCAGCGATGACGCTGACGGATGTTGAGTATCAGAAACTTCGTGATCTCTCCATAGAAATCATTCGCGAAGTTGGAGTTGAAACGGGTGGTTGCAATATTCAGTTTGCAGTCAATCCAGTTGATGGACGAGTTGTCGTCATAGAAATGAACCCGAGAGTATCCAGATCTTCTGCCCTCGCTTCTAAAGCCACCGGGTTTCCTATTGCAAAGATTGCAACCAAACTTGCCATTGGTTATACCTTAGATGAGATTCAGAATGACATCACAAAATCTACGCCAGCCTCATTCGAACCCTCGTTGGATTATGTTGTTGTAAAGGTTCCAAGATTCGCATTTGAAAAGTTCCCAGAGGCTGACAATCGTCTCACCACTACGATGAAATCTGTAGGTGAAGCGATGGCAATTGGAAGGAGCTTCCCAGAGGCCTTACAAAAAGCGCTCCGTTCGGTAGAGCAGAAGGGGAGTAGCTTCTCCTGGGATCTACAAGGGTTTACGCTTGCAGATCTCCTAGATGAAATGAGGATTCCCACTGAGAGACGATTGCAGCAGAGCCAACAGGCAATGGCACTAGGTGCAACTATCGAAGAAATCTTTGCAATCACAAAAATCGATCCATGGTTTCTTTCTCACATTGAATTACTTAATTCTCTTGCGTCAAAAGCAAGAATTGCCAGTGATTTAAACGCTGATCTTCTCCTTGAATTGAAGAAGATGGGTTTCAGCGACGCTCAAATCGCGGATATTCGTGAAATCTCAGAGACAGAAGTAGCCGCAACAAGACATCGACTCAATATTCGTCCAGTCTATAAAACTGTAGATACCTGCGCCGCCGAATTCGAAGCTAATACTCCGTACCACTACTCAACATATGAGTGTGAAACAGAGGTAGCGCCACGGGAGAAGCAGGCGGTATTTATTCTCGGCAGTGGCCCCAATCGAATTGGTCAAGGAGTTGAGTTCGATTATTCGTGTGTTCATGCCGCCTTTGCGTTGAAAGAGGCTGGCTTTGAAACGATCATGATCAATTGCAATCCAGAGACAGTATCAACAGATTATGACACATCGGATCGGCTTTATTTTGAACCGCTCACTCTTGAGGATGTATTGGAAGTTATACATGCCGAATCTCAGGCAGGTCCTGTTCTCGGTGTGATCGCCCAACTTGGCGGACAAACGCCACTTGGTTTAGCACGCGGACTTATGGAGGCTGGAGTTACGATTTTAGGTACATCTCCGCGCGCTATCGATTTGGCTGAAGACCGAGGTAAATTCGGTAAGATCTTGGATGCGAATAATTTATTAGCTCCAAAATATGGAATGGCAAATTCTTTTGAAGAGGCTAAGTCAATCGCTAAAGAAATTTCTTATCCGGTTCTCGTTCGTCCCTCATTCGTCCTGGGTGGACGTGGAATGGAGATCGTGTACGACGATGAGTCACTCGAAGGTTTCATCAAGAAGGCGACTGAGATTACCCCCAATCACCCGGTACTTATCGACCGTTTCCTTGACGATGCAATTGAAATTGACGTAGACGCGCTCTATGACGGAAAGGAACTCTTTCTCGCTGGGGTGATGGAGCACATTGAAGAAGCTGGAATTCACTCAGGCGATTCAGCTTGTGTCT